>JBAUVQ010000318.1:0-3475 GCA_049583305.1 Methylocystis sp. | reverse complement strand
GGTCGGAGAGCCCAAGACGCTTGGCGATGCCGTGGCTGATGTAGTTCACCGCGTCATAGCGCGTCATGTCCTGTTCCTGCAGGAAATAGACGGCGTGACTCTCGCGCTCGGCGAACAGCGCCACCAGAACATTCGCCCCACTGACATCCTCGCGCCCGGAAGACTGCACGCTGATGATGGCGCGTTGAACCACCCGCTGAAAGCCGGCGGTCGGTTTGCACTCCTCCGCCCCGTCATTGACCAGATTGTCCAGCTCGCGATCGATGTAATCTCGTAAATTCTTCGACAAAAGGTCGAGGTCGACCGAACAGGCGCGCAACACCGCGCTCGCGTCGCTGTCATCGATCAGGCTGAGCAGCAGATGCTCCAGTGTCGCGTATTCATGTCGACGCTCTCGCGCCGACGCCAGCGCCCGATCCAAGGTCTGCTTAAGATTGCGCGAGAATGCAGGCATTCGTTCTCACCCCTATTTTTTTTCCATGATGCATTGCAGCGGATGCTGGTGTTTGCGGGCGAAATCCATGACTTGCGTGACTTTTGTCTCGGCGACCTCGTAAGTGTAAATACCGCATTCGCCGACTCCATGATTATGGACATGCAGCATGATGCGCGTGGCGTCTTCAACGGATTTATTAAAATACTTACGCAATACCACGATAACGAACTCCTGCGTCGTGTAATCATCATTGAGCAGCAGCACCCGATACATATGTGGGCGCCGGGTTTCCGTGCGCGTGCGCGGAATGAGCGCCGTGCCGACTCCCGGCCCGCCCTCCCCGCCACCCTTACGCGGCTCCTTGCTCAGACGCCACACTCCCCCCTCCTCGGACGCGCGGCGGGATGAACGAACGACAACGCCGCAGTGAATGTCGCGCATTTCTATCATCGAGCCATCCTGTATCGCCTCTTCCTTCGGACCGTGTCCGCCCTCGTTCATATAGGACGTCAAAAATCGGTCCGTAAGATGTCAAACATTTTTCGTGCCGCGCCCGGATTGTCACGAGAGATTTGGGTTCCGATCTCGTTCGCGGAACACGACGGGAGATAGCGTCCCAGTTTTCTTCCTCGCGCGCTTGTTGGCAAGCGACAAAAATCATCACTGTCAAAAATTCGGCGTCAAACTCCCCGAAGCACATTGTTCAAACAGCAAACCCTACAGAGGGATACGGGATGTTCCATGAGATCAGCTGGTCCCCGAGGAAGCGCGCGATGCGGAAACACGCTCCGTCCCCGAGAGCCCTCCGCACCTCCGGGCCGCCCGGCGCGGAAGATCGCGCTCTCCGAGCCCGTCGAAAAAAATGATTTAATTCGCATGGAGTTTCAATACATTCCATGCGATTCGACAGGCGAGCCGGGCGGCGGCGCGCCCGCGCCAAGTTTTTCGGTCGGGCGTAGCGGCCGTGTCGGGGCGGACGTCGCTTCCGCCGCGGTGACGCATTTTGTCCCTTGAGCGGGAGGGCTGTTCCGGGATCACGCTCGAACGATTTTCCGGGGCGGGATGCGGGCCATTGCTGGCCGGATAACGAACGGCGCGGGAAAATTTCGTCAACGATATGTTTACCATGTTTATGTACGCCAAGGATCGATAACCATGGGACAGTCGATGTTCGAACTTGGACCTCTTCGTCGCGGCGCAAGCGGCTCGACCATCGCGAAGCTGACGGCTAAGGCCGGTCTCGCGGCGTTCCTCTGCACTGTGGCCGGGGCAGAGCTGGCGACCATGGCGCAGAAGGGCGAATTGCCCAGAATCGCCTTCATATGGCCTACCGCCGACGAACCGCGCACGGTCAAGGTCACGCCGACGAACGAGAAGGCGACGATCTATCGCAACATCGGAATTGACGGCGTTACAACTTCCACGATTTCTCAGATTCCGAAAAGCCGCGTCGCCATTACGCCTTGTGGAGACGAGAGCGGAGCGGAAAAAAACGGCCTTTGACTCGGATGCCGCGAAGATTTGCGGCGCTTCTTCCGGTCGAGGTGAACCCCGATCTGTTAGGAATGTTCGCCGGAATGTCGCGTAAACGACGCGAGCGGCCGCAAATTCATTGACATTGGTGGGCAGTCCAGCCAAGCATATTTCGGCTTTCGTTTTTGGTCCCCATATTGCAAAATGGATCGGGAGACGAACTGACGGTGGAAAGCAAGCCGTCACGGCCCGCCGGCCACGGGGCTCGCGCGCTTCACACGGCCGGCGCGCGGCAGGCTTGAAAATTCGACCGCAGCCGTGATCAGGAAAATTGATGAAATTCGACGAACTCGGCCTTTCGCAAAAGGTTCTCACGGCTGTTGAGGCTTCCGGCTATTCAACGCCGACGCCCATCCAGGCCGAGGCGATTCCTCCCGCGTTGCAAGGCCGCGACATTCTTGGCATCGCCCAGACCGGCACCGGCAAGACCGCGGCCTTCACGCTGCCAATGTTGTGCCGGCTGGAGCAGGGCCGGGCTAGAACCCGCATGCCGCGCACTCTCATTCTCGAACCCACGCGCGAACTCGCCGCTCAGGTCGAGGAAGCTTTCGTCAAATACGGCGCGAACCATAAACTCAACGTGGCGCTGCTAATCGGCGGCGTATCCTTCGGCGACCAGGAAGCCAAGATCATGCGCGGCGCCGACGTGTTGATCGCGACGCCCGGTCGCCTGCTGGATTTCTTTGACCGCGGGAAGCTGCTGTTGACCGGGATCGAAATTCTCGTGATCGACGAAGCCGACCGAATGCTCGACATGGGCTTTATTCCGGACATCGAGCGTGTTTGCAAATTGGTGCCCTTCACGCGCCAGACGCTGTTTTTTTCCGCCACCATGCCGCCCGAAATCACGCGTCTGACCGAGGCGTTTCTTCACAACCCGGTGCGCGTGGAGGTCGCAAAGGCCGCGACCACGGCGGCGACCATCCGCCAAGCGATGGTTGCTTCGCACGGGCACGCCGAAAAGCGCGACACCCTACGAAACCTCATCCGATCAGCCGAAAACTTCAAGAACGCCATCATCTTCTGTAATCGCAAGCGCGATGTGGCGATCCTGCATAGGTCACTGGAGAAACATGGTTTTTCGGCCGGAGCGCTTCACGGCGACATGGATCAAATGGCGCGCATGGCGTCGCTCGACGCCTTCAAGAACGGCGGCGTGGCTCTGCTGGTGTGCTCCGACGTGGCGGCTCGAGGCTTGGATATCCCCGATGTCAGCCATGTATTCAATTTCGACGTGCCGACCCACAGTGAAGACTATGTTCATCGCATCGGCCGCACCGGACGCGCGGGTCGCTCGGGAGTCGCGATCACATTGGTGACGCCGGAAGACAAAAAATATGTCGACCAGATCGAAAGCTTGATAGGCAAAGAGGTCGAGTGGGAGGGGCCAAGGCTTTCCGAACTCCCGGCGCCAAGCGAACGTTCCAGCACGCATGAGCGCCGGGGCGCGCGGCGTGGAAGCGAGCGCGGCGGTCGCGGACGCGCCTCCACTGGAGCTCCCGAATC
>JBAUVQ010000317.1:0-9268 GCA_049583305.1 Methylocystis sp. | reverse complement strand
GGCTTGGTGGTCGCGATGATCTGGGTCGGGATGCGGCGGCGGAAATCCGGCCGGCGGCGGCTGGACAGCTATCCCGCCGCGCGAATGCTGATGCGCGCCGGCTGGCATTATTCGACGGCGCAGCCGCCGTAGCTCCGTCCGTTTCGTCCGCGCCATCGGGCGCCCGGGGTATCGCGAGCGTTCGCCAGCGCATGATCTTGGGAAAAGTCCCGCTCAAGCGTAAACGCGTCGAAAACAGCAACAAACTCCTATGATCAGCGCGGTTATCGGTCCCGGCGCTCGCTTTCGCCGAAAGCGCTCCAAGAGCTCTAGCCGAAGATTCCGCCATGACGCTTTTTGGGGTGTGCGCCACCGCACAGCATTGGGACGGCTTTTTCGCTTTGATACGCACATGCCGCCCCGGCAAGCGTCAAGGAGTGTCAAATGTTCTCCGAACCCATCATCCCCCTGTGCCCCGCCGTCATCCGCTGCGCGCTGATGCTCGTTGGCGGCGTGTCCATCCTGCTTTTTAAGGGCGCGCTTTTGCAATTCGTCATCAGCGCGGGGACGTTCTGAAGGCGTCAGTCAGGTTAGAGCGACAACCAACAAGAGGAGCACGGTCATGACTAAGTTTTTTTCGCGCTTCATGAAGGACGAGTCGGGCGCCACGGGGCGCGAGTATGGACTTATCGCGTCCTTGGTCGCGATCGGGGCGATCGGCCCCTTCACCAGCGTCGGCGCCAGGCTGAGCGCGGTCTTCGGCTGAGCCGCCGCCAAGTTCGACACGTGGATTGTGGCGACGGCGGTCCAATTACGCGGACGGGTAGCCGCGTGAGGACCACTCCGACAAATCGCGGCCTTCGCCCGTGACGGCGAAGGCGGAGTCTTGTGCTTTCTCCACATATCGCCGGCGTTTGCACGCCGCGCGTTTTCCTTGCATCATGCCCGCGAGCGCCGAACGCGCCGCCGGGCGCCCGCCGAATATTAAATTCCAGAAGATCGTATATGTACGTATTGCCTCGCGCGCGGCATAGCGCCTAAGGAATAGACTACGCGTTACAGGCGAACAACTCCGGAAAGCCCCGGCCCAACATGACACAGCAGCAATACATTGAGTTGCGCAACCAGGTTGCGGAAGATGTCAACGTTATCACCGCCAATTTCGCCGCCACAAGGCGCCTGGACAGCAACGCGGTCAAGACCCTGCGCGAGCGTTGCTTTGACGCCCGCCGCCGCGTTTGCGGGAAAGCGATCGATCTGAGGCTGGCGATTTGCGAAGTCGCTGGCGCGGCCGGAAAGTGCTCCATGGACGGAGATTTTAGCGAGCTTTCCGACGCCCTGTCGAAACTCGATCGCGCGATCGCGCCGAGACGCCGCGGATAGTCGCGATTCCCGTTGGCGGCGGGTTTTCCCTGGCCGATTTCGAGCGCGCTCGAAATTCTCTCGATGCGCCGCGCGCGGCTTTTCCCGCGGCAATATCGCGCGGCGCGCCGGACGCCGCGCGCCCCCATGTATCGTTTGGAAAGGGGGATTCTCGAGCCAGCAGGGAGGCGTCACGCGCGCCTCCGATCTCGGGGCTTCTCGACGCAATTAATGTTCCGTCGCCGCTGTCGCGGTGAGCGTGAAAGCCGGGCTCGACCCAAGTCGGATCTCGGAATCGCCGCGACAGCCCAGCACACCCAGTCCGTCGATCATTTCAGGCGCCGCGTGGAGCGCGTTTTCCACGGCCGTCAGCGCCGTGATAATGGCGTCTCTTTGCTGAGCGGAATTCTCTGGAAGGTTTTGAGGCTGGTTGCTTTCAAGATATTGGATCGCCTTGACGCACTCGTCCAGCACGCCTCGAAGGGCCGATGCTTCCGCGCGGCTGAGCATCATCTCGATTTGCACGACTTTCACCTCACCCTCCCCGCCTAGCGGGCTTCCGTTTCAAGTTGAAACGGATGCACGCTGAACTCCTTGTTTTATCGTGTTTTCTTCACGAGAACCGGTTCCCGCTTCGCTCGAAAACACTCTAGTGTATAGCCTTAGCCGCGCATCAAGAGAATAGTGTCTGCGTCGATCGGATCGTCGCTGGAAAGAATTCGCCGGCGCGGTCAGGCTAATTATTAGTCAATAAAACTAGGATTTGATTTGAAGAAGACAGTACGTACTTTCCACAGGTAGATTCGGGCTGGACAGGGATTTCGCCGCCCAACCATCGCTCGACATTCGCCAAATAGATCGCGCGGCGGCGCGGAAGCGCAAGGCGTCGCGCTACTCCGCCTCGCCCTCCGCGTCCAGACGCCCCTCGATGCGCCGGTCCGGGACCAGCCACACCAGCGCGACCAGCGCGTAAAGCGCGATCGCGCCATAGGGCCAGGCATAGGCCAGCGCCACGCCGCAGACGTAGAGCCCCATCGAAATCCAGCCCTTGATGTCGGCGCCGATGGCCTCGGCGACCCTCGGCTCCAACACCCCGGACCGGACCAACAGGCGCGACAGGATGAAATAGGCGATGGCGGGCGCCAGCAGCGACAGGCCGTAAAAGGCGACGGGCGCCCGGGCGAAATGCGTCTCGCTCAGCCACGCGGTCGAGAAGGGCACGAGCGAGAGCCAGAACAGCAGATGGGTGTTGGCCCACAGAATCGGGCCGCTGACCCGCCGCGTCGCCTGGAAGAGATGGTGGTGGTTGTTCCAGTAGATCGCGATATAGGCGAAGCTCAGCGCATAGGCGAGGAAGGTCGGCGCCATCGGCGCCAGCGCGCCGAACGTAGCCTCGCGCGGCGCCTTCAGCTCCAGCACCATGATGGTGATGATGATCGCGATCACGCCATCGCTGAAAGCCGTCAACCGTTCCTTGAGCATGTGCCTGGCCTGAAATAGGAGAACTTTCCGCGCGGCCCGCCAAGTCTGGCCAAGGGCGGCGCGATTTGTTATCTCTCGCTCTTACCGATCCTTTCCGAAAGGTTAAAGCGCGAAGATGATCGCGAGATTTTTCATGGGGTTGTTGGGCGCGAGCTGCATCTTGGCGGCGGGGCCGGGGCTGGCGTCCGATTCGTCCGCGCCGGCGAAGGCGCCCGCCGACGCCGACGCCTATATCGTGACCTTGCAGGCCATCGGCGCCGTGGCGCCGAGCTTTCCGGGGTCTTCGGTCGCGCGGCCCTATCCGTTCCCGGGAATCGCGGTGCGCGGCGCCAATGAGCCCGAGCGCTTCGCGGCGCCCGACGACGGCTTTGGCATTCCGGTGTTCGACGCCGACGGGGCGCGGCTCGGGCCCGTCGCCAATTTCGTGTTCGCGCGCGGCGGCCGGGACGGGCTGTTTGGCGTGCATCATGTAGGGCTGACGCATGAAGTCGGCGGTTTCGCCGAATATTTCGCCTTCGATCATTTCCGCGCGCGCACCGAGCTGCGGCAGGCGGTCGACGGCCACGGCGGCTTCGTCGCCTCGCTCGGCGCCGATGTTTACGGCGAGGCCGCCGCGTTCAGACTGTCGCTCGGCCCGCGCCTGAACCTCGGCGACAACCGTTACGCCAACGCCTATTTCTCGGTGACGCCGGCCGAGGCGATCCTGAACGGGCGGCTGGAGCCCTATCAGGCCAATGGCGGCTTCACCGCGGCCGGCGCCGTCGCCACCGCGCGCTACGACTTCGCGCCGAACCTCAACGCCACCGTCTACACCGGCCTGCAACGGCTGACCGGCAGCGTCGGGGGCAGCCCGATCCCGAACCAAGTCGGCTCGCGCGACCAGTTCACGGCGGGCATTTCGGTCAGCCGGTCGTTCGAGGTGAAGAAGTTCTGGTGAGAGTTTCGCGTTTCCCGACGCGAACCGGCGGTCGCGACGCGCACCCACGATCCTCTCAGGCGCTCGCGTATCGTTCGAGCAGCGCGTCCCGCGCTTCCGCGATGCGGCGGTAGAGTTCGTCGCTGCCGCCCGCGTCGGGATGCGCTGTCTTGGCCAGCCCGCGGAAGGCGGCGTTGATCCCCGACGGTTCCAGCGCTCCGTCCATGGGCAGGTTCAGGATCTCGCGGAGCTCCCGATCGTCGTCGTCGAAATCCGGGCGAAGCAGGAAGGCCCGCCGTTTTTCCCGCGCCGCGAGGCGCAGCCCGACCTGATCCTCCCGCCATCTCTGGCGCGACATGACCAGACATTCGCCAAAGGCGATCCGGCCCCGCGTTTCCAGCTCGTCGAGGCTGAACGGCCCCACGACGTCATAGGGCGGCGCCAAAAAGGCGGTCCGGCCGCCTTCGCCATGCTCGACTGGCCCGATCGTCGCCATGTCGAGGATTCCCATCGAGCCGTTCCAGACGACCCATTGTTCTTTGTCCGTCACGCCCGGCGCCTTCATGCATGAGCCGGCGTCGCGCGTCCTTTTGTCGGAAATCGCTCACGACGGCTGGGTCGTCGGCGCCTTCATGCATGTTCGGAGCCAAAACCGCGCGTCGCGGCCTGATCCGGCGTTGGGCTACTCCGCCAGCAGCTCGCGCAACATCCCGCGGCTCGCGGCGATCAGCGCGCCGGCCAGCGCCACGATCGCCGCCGCCAGCAGGAAGAAACTGGCGTGCGACAGGCTCGACCAAAAGCCGCCGAGCCAGCCGGCGAAGAGATTGCCGACGAAGCTGGTCGTGAACCACAGCCCCATGACCGCCGAGCGCGACGATTCCGGCGCGAGGCGCGAGACCAGCGATAGCGCGATCGGCGAGAAGTAAAGCTCGGCCCAGGTGATGACCGCGAAATAAAGCGCGAGCCACAGCCAGCTCGCCTTGCCGCCGTCGCTGGCGTAAGCCGCCCAGGCCATCACGACATAGCCGAGCGCGACGCCGAAACAGCCGACGATCAGCTTGTCCTGCGTCGCCGGCTCGCGGCCCGAGCGCGCGCGCCGCGCCCACCAGGCGACCAGCGGCGGCGTGAACAGAAAGACCATCAGCGGATTGAACGCCTGGAACCAGGTGACGGGGATTTCGCCTTGCCAGATCAGCAGATCGACGCGGCGGTCGGTGAAGCCCTCCGCCCACAGCGCGATGGTGTTGCCCTGCTGCTCGTAGGAGCCCCAGAACAGCGCGGCGGGGACAAACAGCAAGGCGACGCCGAGCAGCGCGCGGCGCGGGCTGGCTTCAAGATGGCGCGGGGCCTCGCCGCGCGGGCGCTCGGGCGGCAGGTTCTTCAGGCCGAAGGCGTAGATCACGAGCCCGGCCGCCATGCCGACGCCGGCGCTGGCGAAGCCGTAATGCCAGCCGACGGTCTCGCCGAGCGTGCCGGCGACCAGCGGCGAGAAAAACGCGCCGATGTTGATGCCGACGTAAAAGATCGAAAAGGCGCGGTCGCGGCGCCTGTCGCCGGCCGGGTAAAGCCCGCCGACCTGCGTGACGATGTTCGGCTTGAACGCGCCATTGCCGAGAATGAGCAGCAGCAGCGCGAAGAGAAACAAAGACTCCGACGCCATCATGAAATGGCCGGCGACCATCATCGCCGCGCCGACCGCGACGGTGATCCGGCGTCCGAGCCAGCGGTCGGCGATAAACCCGCCGAGGATCGGCGTCAGATACACGAAGCCAGTGTAGAGCCCGTAGATATGCGAGGATAGCGGCTGCGCGCCCAGCGGGCCGGCGAGGGCTTCGAGCCCGCGCTTGAGCGCGTCGAGGCCGATGACCTTGGAGACGCGCTCGGGTGTGAACAAATAGTCGACCATGTAGAGAACGAGCAGCGCGCGCATGCCGTAATAGGAAAAGCGCTCCCACATCTCCGTCGCGAACAGGAAGGTCAGGCCCCTCGGGTGGCCGAACCAGTCGGCGGGCGGCGGGGTCGCGATTTTCGTGTCGTTCGTCGTCATGTCCACCCGCGCCCGTTTCACCGCCGAATCCGGCGGCGGCCCCTCCTTCTCCCACTTGTGGGAGAAGGAGTCATGCCGAAGGCGTGACGGATGAGGGCTCGTCGGACACAGCGCAGCCCGTCGCGAGAGCCCTCATCCGACCCTTGCTACGCAAGGCTGCCTTCTCCCATCGCAAACCCGGTGTTCCCGGTTTGCGCATTGTTGATTGCCGAAGTCGGCAACAGCCGACTTCGGCGCAGGAGAAGGATTCACGCGCGCTATCGCATCTCCTGGTTTCGCGATAGCATCGCGTTTTCGCGCGCTTACGCGGAGGAGTGGTTTCATGCCGACTTTCAAACTGCCCTTGTCCGGCGACGTCGTTCAGTCGATCAATCCCTGGACTTCGTTGTTCAGCCCGAGCGGCGGCCAATATGGCCTCGTCAACATCAACCTTGGCAAATCGAGCGAGCCGAAGGTCGAGGAAGAGGTGCTGTCCGATGTCGCGACTTACGGCAAGCAACTCGGCAGGATCGGCGACGCGATGATCGTGCTGCTCAAGCATCTGCCCGACGACGCGCCGCTGAGCCACGAGGATAAAGCCGCGATCGCCGCGCTGAAGGAGATGCTCGACGAGATCGCGGATAAGAAGCAGAAGCATGGGAGAAGCGCGATGCGTTTGTGATTTAAGCGCGGGACCCCCGACGACGTGATGAATGGCCGAGTTCACCACGCAAATGTTTAATTTTGCCAACAAAGGGAAAAGCGGATAATGCTCCGTCTTCGAAATTGAAACTTCATTGCCTAGAGAACGACGGCGCCTTTGCTCGTGATGACCGCGCCGCGAATATCTAGGAAAGGATGGCATGCTGGACTCCGTGGCGAATCTTTCTCGGCTGTTTACGACCCACCCGCTCACGCGCGACGCGCCGATGGGAGCGTGGGCGCGATTCGCGTCCTGGCAATTGAGAAGCCGTCTACAGGAAGAGGTTGTTCATTCCTGGATCGCCGGGCAAAGGCTCGCGATCCGCAGGGGAATGAAGGGGGCGACCGGCAATATCTACGTCGGTTTGCAGGAATTCGAGGACATGATGTTTCCGCTTCATTTCCTCCGAGAAGGCGATCTGTTTCTGGACATTGGCGCCAACGTCGGAACTTTCACCGTGCTCGCCTCGGGAGTTTGCGGAGCGGCGACATGGGCTTTCGAGCCCGATCCCAATACTTCGGTTCATCTTAAGCGCAATATCGAGATCAATAAGCTCGATGCGCTTGTCACGGTGCATCAATGCGCGCTGGGCCCCGTCGAGGCCGAGGTTCCCTTCACCATCGGTCTCGATTGCACGAACAAGGTTCTCCCGGCCGGCGAAAAAGACGCGCGGATAGTCCACCAGGAACCGCTCGACAACCTCGTCGGCGCGGCCAGGCCGATCATGATCAAGATGGACGTCGAGGGCTATGAAGAGGACGTGCTGAAAGGCGCGCGGGCGCTGCTCGCGAACCCCTGCCTGATGGTCGTCGAACTGGAGACGGTGAATCCGGGAATCGAACAGATGATGCTCGGCGCCGGCTTCGAGGAAGTCTTCTACGATCCCTTCACCCGCGCGCTCAAACCGGAGCCGATTGGTCAGAAGCCCTGGAATTCGCTATTCATTCGCGATCGGTCCGTTGTCGAGGAGCGGCTCGCGACGGCTAAGAGGATAGAAGTTCTCGGCCAAAGCATTTGAGCGCCGCGCCTTCATGGCCCCTCGACCCATCCGATCCGGGCGCCTCGCGTGGGGCGGCCTCGCGCGGCGTTGCCTCGCTCCCTCGCGTAGCTTAATCTAGGCGCGCTCGATCCGCTCCCCGCGCGAGCCCATCCGGAGGACCGCCATGACCACCCCCATGACGACCGCCATGACCGAGGACGCCACGCAATCCACGAGTCTTCGCCGGCTCAACGCCACGTTCATCGAGGTGGCGATTCATCTCGGGCTGATCGGCTTTCTGTTCTATTGGGCTTTCGAACTGGTGCATCCGTTCATACCGATCATGGTGTGGAGCGTGGTGCTGACCGTCGCGCTTAATCCGGTGTTCGAGTGGCTGACTCGGGCGCTGCGCGGGCGGCCGCGGCTGGCGGCGATCATCATCACCGTGTTGGGGCTGGGGATCCTGCTTGGACCCGCCACCTGGCTTGGCGTCGGGCTGGTCAAGAGCGTGCCGGGGCTTATCGCGCGGATCGAGACCGGCGGGCTGACGATCCCGCAGCCTTGGGAGAGCGTCAAGGAGTGGCCGGTTTTCGGCCAACAGCTTTACGATTACTGGCAGTTCGCCTCGAACCATGTGGGCGACGTGCTGAAATCCCTGCTGCCGCAACTGAAGGAGATCGGCGAGTTCCTTCTCGGCGAGGCGAGCAGGGCCGGCGCGGGGACACTGGTGTTTCTGGTCTCGGTCATCATCACCGGCTTCTTGTTCACGCGCGGGCCGACGCTGCTCGCGGCGACGCGCGCGCTCGCCCGCCGCGTCGATCCCGGCTATGGCGAAACCTTCGTCACGCTCGCCGGCGCGACGATCCGGGCGGTGTCGCGCGGCGTCATCGGCATTTCGCTGCTGCAGGCGATCATCGGCGGCGTCGGCATGGCGCTGGCGGGGGTTCCCTTCGCGAGCCTGCTGACGCTCGCGATATTGGTGCTGGGAATCGTTCAACTCGGCCCGGTCATCGTCATTATTCCGCTGGTGATATGGGGCTGGATGGAGCTGTCCACTGCGGCGGCTCTGGCCTTCACGATCTGCATGGCGGCGGTCTACGTGGTCGAGGCGGTCATGAAGCCCTTCGTGCTGGCGCGCGGGCTGACCACGCCGACGCTGGTGATTTTCATCGGCGTCATCGGCGGCATGATCGCGCATGGAATCCCCGGGCTCTTCGCCGGGCCGATCGTGCTGGCGGTCGCCTGGGAACTCGCCAAGGCCTGGGTCTATGAACGGGAAGCCGCCCCGTCCTCGCCGCCCGCCGCATAGCGCGGCGTAATGACGCGACAAGCTTTAGTTAACCATAATTATGGCCGCGCCTTCCGGGTCTCGCCAAGACTTGGGGCGCGGAAAGTCTGGGCTTGAGCTTGGTCCAAGCCATTCAACGCTGTTTTACGGCGGTTTAACTGTTCCCGATACGGCCAGGAATTCGCCTCAATGCAGTCCCGACAAGGCCGCGAAGCGCTGTTTATTTGGGGAGGATGCGGCGTCCCAAAAGTCCAACGCGGTTAATCTAACATTTTCGAACATCGGAAAATGTTAGTTAAGTCGTAAGGCTCTCGTGGGAAAATCATTCTTAAGTCGGGGTATGGAATGATAGAGGGTAGCCACGTGTCGAGTCGTTTCCTTGCGTTCTATCGTAGCCAATTGTCTTTGTCTCTTTTGCCCAGGGGCGTTCCTGGCGCCAGCGTCCTCGCCTTGAGTCTGATCGCTTGCGCCTGGGCCGTGCCAAGACTGGCCTTCGCCCCTCCCAATCTCGGGGGGGCGCCCGGCGCCGCGCC
>JBAUVQ010000316.1:0-2504 GCA_049583305.1 Methylocystis sp. | reverse complement strand
CAGAAAGACCGAGCCGAAGATCGAGATCGTCGTCGGCAAGGTGCTGCTGCGTCTGGAGAGGGACGCCGCATCGACGCGCATCGCCGAGATCGTGGCGGCGTTGGAACGCAGCGCATGATTATCCCTGCTCAGGGACTGCGGATCGTGCTCGCCGTTCGTCCTGTCGATTTTCGCTGCGGGCATGATGCGCTGGCCGCTCTCGTGCAGAACACGCTCGGGCTCGATCCGCATTCCGGCTTGATCGTCGTGTTCCGTTCGAAGCGAAAGGATCGCTTGAAGATTTTGCTGTGGGATGGAACCGGACTCGTCATGATCTACAAACGCCTCGGCGACGACGGCGGCTTTTCTTGGCCGCAGATCCGCGACGGCGTTCTCCAACTCACCCGGGTTCAATTCGAAGCGCTGATCGATTACCCATAGTGATGCCCCCTCTCCTTAAATTCATCACGCGTAAAATCGACCCGCCGGATTTCTCGCGCGCGGAGCTTCCGAAGGGCCTCGATAGTTCTTGCCGTGTCGGGAAAAAGATAGCGGCCCGAAGCTTCGCGCACCGCGATGACGGCGCCGCGCCTAATTTTTCCCGCGACCCAATTCGTTGGCACGTTCAGTCGCTCAGCGACATTGGCGACCGTGAGAAAGCCTTCAACTTTGGCCCACCGGATACGATGGCCCGCGGTCTTAACCTTGAGGCGCCTACGAATGCCGCCGACGGTGCTGGGCAAAACCTTGTCCGCGCATTTCGGCGAGCGATGTCCCTCGGCGGTGAGTGTTTGAGCGATTGCCTCGTCGTGTTCGCCGGCTTGCGCAAGCTGGATCAGACGAGCCTCCATTTCCTTGAAACGCGGGAGGGCGCGCACATCATTGACAGGCACGGCGACACTGAGTTCGCTGGCGGCGCCGCCACGCCAGACAATGCGCACAAAGACCTGGTCGCGGGCTGTTCGGCGCAAAATAACTTTGTCGATCAGGCAGCGCAATAAAGCTTTGCGACGTTCTCGGCTGGTCCGCGGATCCGCCCAGATCTGGGGAAGGGCCTGACCAAGCGCCACGATTTTGGAATGCAAGCGAGGAGCGATGGCGACCGTGTCCTCTCCGGCGGAGCCTTTCGCCAAAGCCTCTTCGGCTCGACGCAATTCCATCAAGCGGGCTTCCCATCGACGCTCAAGCTCATCCGCAACCAGGCGGTTGTCGGGGTCGACGCGATTGAATTGACGTTCAGCGAGCCGGGCTTCAAAGCGAAGGCGTTCAATCTGCTGCTCGCCAGCTCGTCTGAGGGTGGCGTCGGCTTGCTTCTGCGCCTTACGAGCCTGTGTCCATGCATGGATCTCCGCTGGCGCCACCGCGGCTAGAAACGCCGTTGCAACCGCGGCGTCTATGGCGGCGGCGTACATCTTCTGGCATGCGGGCACGTGTTCTTGGCGCTGTCTTTGATTGCATACATACTCGCTTCCGCGCTTATAGCGGACCACCATTTTGCGACCACACTCGCCACACCAGGTGATCCCATGCAGCAGCGCCGCGCCATCGCGCGGAATGCCACGCCCTCTGGTTTTGAGATAATCGGCTCGATTGTCGTCCAACATGGCGCGGATCTTCAGGTAGACCTCCCAGCTAATATATCCAGGATACTTGTCCTTCACCACGATCCGCCAATCGGGAATTGACCTCGGCGTCTTCTGTGGGCGGGCGGTTGTCGCGGTCGGGCATTTCATGCGCTTTCGTCCATAGACAAAGGCGCCGGCATAGGCTGGATTCTTCAAGATCGTCGTCACCGACGCAACGGTTGGGCGCCTCCAGCAGACCTCATGGAAACGATCATGACGCGGGAGCGCCAATTGCCGGTCCACCATAAGCCGCATCACCGCCGCACCCGAGCGAAGTCGAAGAAAGCTAGAGAAAACAAGCTCGACACGCTCCTGAACCTCGCGATTTGGATCCTTGGTCACCCTTCCGCTGGGATCGCGCACGAACCCAGCAGGCAGCATCAGGGCAAGCTCCCCTCGGGCGGCCTTGGCCAGTAGGCCAGATGTCAGGCGACCGCGGATGGTGTGAAGTTCGAGTTCGGAGATAGTGCCTTTGAGGCCGAGTAGGAGACGCCCGTTCGGCGTGCCTGGATCATAGACGCCGTCTCGATCGGCGATGAGGCACGAACGGTGGCCACAAACATCGAGCAACGGATACCAATCAGAGCAATTGCGCGCCAACCTGGTGACGTCGATCGACAAAACCAATCCGATCTCGCCAACGGCGACGCGCCCGACAAGTTCCTTGAAGCCTTCTCGGCGAACAGCCGAGGCGCCGCTGAAGCCGAGATCCGCGTCAATGATGTCCACATCCGTTTCACGCCATCCGAGATCGCAGGCGCGTTGGCGCAAGGCGTACTGCAGTCGAAGACTCTCTTGGTTGTTCACCACCTGATGGGTCGTCGATTGGCGGACATAGACGACCGCCCGACGCTTCAAATGATCCTGAGTGACAAGCTCGCTCATGGCTCAGCTCCCGCA
>JBAUVQ010000315.1:0-2189 GCA_049583305.1 Methylocystis sp. | reverse complement strand
CGCGGTCTATCTCGACGAAATCCGCAAGGCCGGCCTTTACGACGACATCTGGCAGGCCTTCGCGGCGCTGCTGCCGGTGCGCAGCGTCGGCGTGATGGGTGACGGGCGCAGCTACGATTACGTGCTGGCGCTGCGTGCTGTGACCAGCACCGACGGCATGACGGCGGATTTCTTCCCGTTCGACATGGGGTTTTTGGGGAGAGCGGCGACGCGCATCATCAACGAGGTGAAGGGCATCAACCGCGTGGTCTATGACGTGACGAGCAAGCCGCCGGGGACGATTGAGTGGGAGTGAAAGAGACAGGTTTAACAACCGCGGGAGGTTATTCAGTTGTCTTCCGAAACTTCTCGCGGAAGCTCCAAGGCCGCGCGAACCGAAGCGAACAGAGCCCCGTGATCAAGCGGTTTCTTTAGATAATCGAAGGCGCCCTGTTTCATCACCTCGACCGCCTCGGTAACGCTGTCGCTCGCGGTGATGACAATGACCGGAAAGACGACGCCGCGCTCGTTCATCGCCGCCAACAGGTCAAGGCCGTTCATGCCGGGCATGCGCATGTCCGTCACCACGCAGCCCCGGTCGTCCTGTTGGATCGTGTCGAGGAAGTTTTCGGCGGATTGATGCGCGCGGACGTCGAAACCCTCCAACGCCATAGCCAAGCCCAATGCGTCGCGTATCGCCCCGTCGTCATCGATGAGATGAAGAACCGGTTCGCGGCCCATCTCACAATCTCCTGCAAGCCGCTGCGCGACATCTCAAGCAATATTTTATAGTCCTCAAACCGCTAAACCCTCAATTGGCTGTTGGTTCTAATACTTCTTGCCGTCCTAAACCTTTTTGGCCCCGCGCCAAAAAGGCCATGGCGCGACAGCCGCGAACCTCGCGTTGTCACCTAAAATCCAAAAAATGACGATTACAGGGCGATCAGCGCCATTTTTACAAGCTCGGCGATGCTCTTGGCTTGCGTTTTCGCCATCAAACGCGCGCGATGGATCTCGACGGTTCTCACGCTAACGCCGAGTTGATAGGCGATGAATTTGTTGGGCAGCCCCTTGAGCAGTCCGTCCAGCAGCCGCTTCTCCCTCGCCGACAAGGCCGCGAACCGCTGTTGGATCATGCGCGCCCTGGCGTCGGGCGGCCCCTTGACATCGTCCCGCGTCAGCGCCGCGCGAATGGAAGCGAGCATGGCGTGGCCGCTAAACGGCTTGCGCAGGAAATCAAACGCCCCTTGTTTCATAATTTCCACCGCCAGCCGCACATTAGGGTTGGCGGCGACGACAATGACAGGCGTGAGCGCGCCACGCGCCCGCATCGCCGCCAAAAGCTCAATGCCGCTCAGTTCCGGCATCTGTGCGTCGGCGACCACGCAGCATTTCTCGCGTTGTTCAAAATTATCGACAAAGGCTCTCGCGTTGGGATGGGCGCAAACCGAATAGCCCGCCGCGCAAAGCAACAGGCTCAATGAGTCGCGCGCCTTATCATCGGCGTCAACAATATGGATATGCGCATCACCACTCATGGCTCAACGCTATGCCCCCCCAACGCGAAATTGCATTTAATCCCGGAACTTTAGTTGTCAACAGGGGCGCCTGAAAATTATGCGGCGCGGTCCAACGCCTTAAATATGTGCTGATGTGGGGCGGAAGTCGGGGGCTCCATCCTAACCACCGCAAAAGCGAGAGAGGGGACGCGCCCTTCCGCCGTCGTTCGCGCGGTCCGAGGAATTGAGGCGGCGCTCCGATCGGATGTCCGCGTTCAAACGAATTTTGAGAGATCGCTAATTTTGAGAGATTGGCGCGACGAACATATTGCCGCTTCCAATCATATCCTCGACGATGAATTGACGCATCGGGCCGCTCGCGCCCCCGCGACGAAAATATTGACCGCCGTTCGCCGAGGAGAGCGCTGTTCATGCGTCTTGCGCGCGCGAAAAATTTAACAACGCCGGCCGGCGAATAGCGGGGAGCGGCGGCGAGCATTGAAGACCCACAACCCGCCGCCGGCGGACGTTGGGGCGGTCGCCTAGCCTCGCGGCGCATCGCCATATGTGTCGACGGGCGTGGCCGAATAGTTTTCGCGCGGGACGGGCGGGCGTGGGGGTTCTTTCGTTGAAACTGGATGGAAGGCGCGAGCTTTTCGATCGCCGCGTCGTCTGGCGTCGAGGTGATCGGAGAGGAAGAGCCGCAACACG
>JBAUVQ010000314.1:0-5623 GCA_049583305.1 Methylocystis sp. | reverse complement strand
AACCAACGCGTCCGGCAGCCTTTCGGTCAAATCCTGTCGCGACACGAGATAAAGCGCGTCGAGCCCGTTTTCGACATGCTCGGTTTGGATGTCGCGGTCGAGGACGCGGCGCGCATCGTCGAAAGCGTGTCTGAGCGGAAACACGTCATCTTGATCGTCTTCCATGATCAAAATGCCGCACGTCGGGTTCGGAGCGTCGACGGGAGACGAGCGGCCTCCATATTGTTGGAAATGCGGGACCGCGCTTCGGCCCGGCGGACCGTTTGGCGGAAGTCGCGTCGTTGAGATATGGCGCGCTAGATAGCGCGTCGCAAGGAGCGCATTGATGAAGCTCGACAGCATGGAAGACGATTTTTTCCGCTTGGCGGTCGAAGCCTCGCCCGCGGCGATGATCGTCATCGGCCAAGACGGGGCCGTTGTATTCGCCAACGCGGAGACCGCGCGAATGTTTGGTTATCAAACGCGGGAGCTGATTGGACAACGGATAGACATTCTCGTTCCGATGCGATTCCGTGAAAGCCACGGGATGTTGAGGCATGGATTTTTCCAGGCTCCAAGCAAAAGGCCTATGGGAGTCGGCCGCGACCTCAAGGCCACCCGGAGCGACGGCAGCGAGTTTCCGGTTGAAATCGGGCTCACGCCGATCAGGACAGCGGAGGGGCTTCTGGTTCTGGCGACCGTGCTCGACATCACCGCTCGCCGGGAAGCGGAGCGGTCCTTGGCGCAACGCGCTTCTGAACTCGAGCGCGCCAACGAACGACTGGCCCAGTTTGCCTATATCGCGTCCCATGATCTCCAGGAACCCCTGCGCAAAATCGCGGCCTTCTCAGACCTGTTGGAACATGCGATCGAGTCTTCCGACCAGTCGGCGATGGCGCACGCCAACCGGGTGATCAGAACATCCGCCCTGCGCGCGAGATCACTTGTCGACGATCTGTTGACTTATTCGAGAACGATCAACGATGCGCATCGACTGGAGGAACTCGATATGCGAGATGAGATTGATTCCGTGCTCGCTGATTTGTCGCACGCCGTGAACGAAGCCGGCGCGGATGTGAGAATTGATGTCGCTCACATCAGGTTTACAGCTGATCGTGATCAATTCGCTCGCCTGATGACCAACATCATCTCCAATGCGATCAAGTATCGCAAGCCGGACGCAGTCGCCAAGGTTCGCATCAAATCGAGCGCCCCGAACAAAAGTGAGGCCCTCCTTGAAATTGCCGATGACGGCATTGGATTCGACGAAAAATATGCGCGGACGATCTTCGAGCCATTCAGGCGGCTGCATTCGCAGGCTCAGTACCCCGGAACCGGAATCGGGCTGGCGATTTGCAAATCGATCGCCGACCGGCATGGTTGGCCGCTGGCGGTCAAATCAAAACCCAACGAAGGCACGACTTTTTTTGTTACCGTTCGAGGATGTCGCGACGTAATCGAATCATAAACGCAACGAATCCCGTTGACGACGGAGCTCGCACGGCCGCGATATCCACGCTGGTCGAACTTAGAGCTGCGGGAGAATCGAGATGCCCGTCGAGACTTCGGCTGGAGTCGGCAACTTCGATTTGTCCCAGCCGCCGCCGAGCGCCTCGATCAAGGCGACACTCGCCACGAACAGATTTTGGCGCGTCGCCAGCGCGGCCTGTTCGTCGGCCAGGAGCGTCGCCTCAGCGACCACCACGCTGGTGAAGGCGACCAGCCCCGCGCGATATTGGTTCGTATAGACCGTCACCGCTTTGCGCGCTTCCGCGACCGTGCGCTCTTGCACCTTCAACTGGTCGGATTGCACTCGAATGGCCGCCAATTGATCTTCAACCTGTTGAAAGGCGGCAAGCACGGTCTGCCGGTAATTGGCGACGCTCTGCCAATAAGTCGCCTTGGCCGAATCGACCTGCGCCGAGCGTAACCCACCTTCGAACACGGTTTCCAGCGCGGTCCCCCCGAGCGCCCAAAATTCGTGCGCCGGGTTGATCGGCAGCGGTATTCCGCCGGTGTAACCGAGCGAAGCAGTCAAAGTTATGTCCGGGTAATAGGCCGCGACGGCGACGCCGATCAGGGCATTTTCCTGTTGCATCATCCGCTCCGCCGCGGCGACGTCGGGGCGGCGCTCCAGCAACTCCGAAGGCACGCCAATTGGAGAGGCGGGAATTCCGCCCTTGAGCAAGGAGTGGGATAGATTCAGCTCGGCGGGAGGCTTGCCGATCAACGCCGCGACGGCGTGCTCCATTTGCGCCGCCGCCACGCCAGTGCTGATGGACGCGGCTTGCGTTGCCATCAGTTGAGTCTCGGCGGCGACGAGGTCCGCTTCCGACACCGAGCCCGCCTTGTATTGATGCTGGGTGATTTCCAGGGTGACCTTGTATTGCGCAGCGGTTTTGTCGAGCAAGTCCTTGAGAGAGTACGCCGCGCGCATATTGAAATATGCCGTGGCGAGCTGGGCCTGGGCGGTCAGTTTGGCGTTCGCGAGATCGGCGGCGCTCACTTGCGCGCCAGCGGTATTGCTTTCGATCTGACGGCGGATTTTGCCCCAGACGTCGAGCTCCCAGGTCAAATCGCCTTGCGTCGTGTAGGTCGTCGTCACTATGCCGTGCGTCGACGAGGACGAAGAGCTCGTCGAGGCGGAGGTGGTCCCGGAGGTTGTGGAGCCCCCCGAGGAGCTGTTCGCGAGCGCGGCGCCCGTGTAATTGCGCGTGACTCCGTAGCTGGCCGTCACGGTCGGAAACAGCTGGGCCTGCGCCTGTCGGATGAGCGTGCGCGCCTGCTCGTAGGCTGCCGCCGCGGCGGCGACGGTCTGGTTGGAGATTTCGACCTGTCGCTCCAGCGCATCGAGCGTCGGATCCCTGTATACCGCCCACCAGGCGCTGGTGTCGACGCTCTCGCGCGGCGCGGCTAGCTTCCACCCCTTGAGCAGCTTGCCCTTCAACTCCTTGAATTTTTCTGGAACGGGAGCGGAAACGACGTTGTAATCGGGCCCAACGGTACAGGACGAAAGCGTCACGGCGATCACTGGCACGAAAAGCGAGAGCCGAACTTGCGTCAATTGAATGACTCCAAACTACATCGCTGCTGTTTATGCCGCATCGGGATGCTGACGCTCATCGAACAGTCCTTTCATCCGGCGCGAGAGGCGGTCTCGACAGCGAGGCGCTCGCGGTCACGCTCAAACGCGGCGCGACTTTACAGCGCGGCTCACAAATTTGTCGACAATATGCGTCTCAAAAAGGCCAAGCTCCGATTCGTGCGCCGTTTAGCTCTGCCGCGACAATAGCAGCGCCGTCAAAGTCTTGCGCCGGAGAGTCAGTTTCGCGAATAATTTTCCTTTGGATCGTCCGCGCGGACCCGCTTGCGCCGCAGCGCCCTTTGCTATTTCCTTGCGGCCGCGCCACGGCTTCGCCGAAGCATGGTCTCGCGCGTGAAGCTGTTCATCCCGCGGGCGGCGGGACGCGCAGGCGGCACGCGGGAAGAAAGGCGCCTCCGGGCGCGATGGTTGGTGGAGCAAATGGTTCCCGAAGAAGGAGAGGCGCGGGAGTCCGCGCCCAATCTTGATGGCAGGCGGCGACTGTTCGCTTGGCTGACGGCGGGGCTCGTGGCGCTTGGATGCTTCTATGCGATTCGGCTGTTTTTTGCTTCGGACCCACCTTCCGAAAAGCCGGGCCGAGACACCGCGTTGTCGGTGAAGGTCGCGACGATCGGCAAGGGCGACATAAGAATCATTGTGAACGGTCTTGGCACCGTGACGCCGATCGCCACCGTCAATGTCATGACGCAGATCAACGGGCAGTTGACGCAGGTGGCGTATCACGAAGGTCAGATGGTCAAAAAAGGCGACTTTCTCGCGCAGATTGACCCGCGGCCCTATGAGATTTTACAAGCCCAGTACGAAGGCCAGCTGGTGCATGACCAAGGTTTGCTTGACCAGGCCAAGATCGACCTGGCGCGCTACCAAACCTTGCTCAAGCAAAATTCCATCGCCCGCCAAACCGAGGAAGACCAAGTTTATCTCGTCAAGCAATACGAAGGTTCGGTGAAGACCGACCGCGCGCTGATCGAGTCCGAAAAGCTGAATTTAACCTATTGTCATATCGTCTCCCCAGTGGATGGCCGGGTCGGCCTGCGCCTCGTCGATCCGGGAAATTACGTTCAGACCGGCACGAGCAGCACGCTCGCCGTGGTCACGCAACTCCAGCCGATCACGGTAATATTTCCCGTTCCCGAGGATGAGCTCCCAAACCTCGCGCCTCAGATTAGCTCGGGCGCGCCGCTGCAGGTGGAAGCCTACGACCGCGCCAACGCGACCAGGCTCGCCACGGGAGAGCTGTTCACCGTGGACAACCAGGTGGACACAACCACCGGCATGGTGAAATTGCGCGCGAAATTTGAAAACGCCGAAAACAGGCTATTCCCCAACCAATTCGTGAACGCGCATCTGCTGCTGAAGACTTTGCGCGACGTCGTGATCATTCCAAACGCGGCGATCCAGCGGGGCGCGCCGGGCGCGTACGCCTATGTGGTCGGCGCGGACAAAAAGGCGTCCGTCCACGTTCTCACCCTCGGCACGACCGATGGCGACTTTACGGAGGTGAAGGCGGGAATCGAGGCGGGCGAGCGCGTCGTCATCGAGGGGACCGACCGCTTGCGCGATGGCGCTTTGGTCACGGCGGTCGACACCGCGGCGGCGAGCCTTTCGGCGCCGGATGGCGGTTCCCGACCATCCAATCCAACTCCCAAATGAATTAGCCCTTTAACGGACATAAGCGCGACAGGCGAAACGGCGAAAGAGTGTCGCGATTGCAACAGACGGACGGTCGATGAACGTATCCGAGCCTTTTATCCTGCGCCCGGTCGCGACAACGCTCCTCATGGTGGCGATTTTGCTCGCCGGTGCTTCGGCTTACAGCCTGCTGCCGCTTGCGACGTTGCCCGCGGTGGATTACCCCACGATTCAGGTTCAGACGTTCTATCCCGGCGCCAGTCCCGAGGTGATGACCTCGTCCGTCACGGCGCCGCTGGAAGTCCAGCTTGGCCAGATGCCCGGCCTCAATCAGATGATCTCGTCGAGTTCGGCGGGCGCCTCGGTTATCACGCTGCAATTCAATTTGGATCTCGCGCTCGACATAGGGGAGCAGGAAGTGCAGGCGGCGATCAACGCCGCCAACAATCTGCTCCCCGCCGATCTGCCAGCGCCGCCGATCTACGCCAAGATCAATCCGGCCGACGCGCCAATCATCACGCTAGCGATATCTTCGAAGAGCGTGTCGTTGATCGGCTTGGAGGATTTGGCCGAAACCAGAATCGCGCAAAAAATCTCGCAGCATCCCGGCGTCGGGCTCGTCTCCATCAGCGGCGGCCACAGGCCCGCGGTTCGTATCCAGGTCAAACCGCAGGCGCTCGCGGCCTATGGCCTGAACATCGACGACGTTCGCACGATCGTCGGGAACGCCAATGTCAACCTTCCAAAGGGCTCCTTTGACGGACCGGCCCAGGCCTCGACCGTCGACGCCAACGATCAATTGACCTCGGCCGGGGAATATCGAGACATTTTGATCGCCTATCGCAACGGCAATCCAGTGCGCTTGTCCGACGTCGCCAATGTGATCGACGGCCCGGAGAATTCCAGGCT
>JBAUVQ010000313.1:0-8991 GCA_049583305.1 Methylocystis sp. | reverse complement strand
CGAAGCGGGTGTTTCGAGGCGATGGCGACGCCGTGATAGCCCTTCTGGCCGTGGATCGCGAGATGGCCATAGCCGAGCGCGCGAAAATCGGCGGAGGGAAACTCCGCGTCGCGGCATTTGGTCTCCTGGAGACAGATGACGTCGGGAGTCTGGCTTTGAAGAAAACGGGCGACGAGCGGCATCCGCAGCCGCACGGAATTAATGTTCCAGGTGGTTATTTTCATGTCGTTATTTTCATGCCGCGATTTTCATTCGGCGCGCTTCCCCTGTCGTCACGATTTCGACTTGTCGCCAAACAAGAACGGCGCCACCTCGGCGACGCCCGGCTGCTTGGCCGCGCAGAAGGGCATCGGACGGCAGACCGCCATCGCCGAAAGCCCGACGCGCGCGGTCAGCAAGCCGTTCAGCACGCCCTCGCCGAGCCGGGCCGACATTTTCGCCGCTATGCCGTGGCCGACCAGTTGCTGCAGCAGCGAGTCGCCGATCGCGAGGCCGCCGGTGATCGCGAGATGCGACCCGACCGAACGCGCGAGCTTGAAAAAGCCCAGCAGGCCCGGGCGTCCGCCGTAGATTTCGGCGATGCGGCGCATGAGCGCGATCGCCTGCGCCGCGACGAAGATCACGTCGATGATCGCGCGCGGGCTGATCGTCGTGACCATCGAGACGCGCTTCGACGCCGCGGCGATCTCGCGTCGCGCCAGGTCGTCGAGCGGCAGCACCAAGTTGGTTTCGGCGAGATCGACGAGGTCGCGCCCGTCGATGATCTGCTTCGACAATTCCAGCAGCCGCGCCCGCGCCTGTCCGGTTTCGGGGCGCTTTTCGTAGAGCTGGCAAAGTTCCACGAGGCGCTCGCGCGCCGCCGCGCGATCGTCGTCGGCGCGCGCCTTGGCGAGCGCGATATGAAGCTTGGCGATTTTGCCCTGGCGCATCATCGCGCGGATTTCGCGCGTCAGCAAAATCAACGCGGCGACGATCAGAATACCCGCCAGCGCGAAACCAATGGCGCCGAGGATGGCGGACTGGGCGAACAAATCCTCGACCAGCTTCGTCACCCAAAGAGTGACGGCCAGCGAGATCAGCCCGGTCAGCGCCGACCAGAACATCCCGCCCCACGAAAGCATGAATCGACCGAGCAGCCCGCCGGCCTGCGCTTCCTCTATCGCCTGTTCGTCCGCGTCGAGACCGCCGTCGGCGCCCTTGAAGCGGCTGGCGAAAACGTCTTCCTCCGACTCAATGACCTTCGTCGCGAAAGGCCGCGCCTGATCCTGACCCCGCGGCGCGGCGTTCGGCGGAACGACAGTGTCGCCGTCGAGGCGAAAGGCTCTGGGACGCGGTCGGCGTTCGGTGTCGGTCATGAAGGGCTCTTGATGGGCGCCGGTCGAAGAGCGCGGACGCCGCGCACCGGCGGCTAGGCTTCGTCACCTTTACTCCCTCGCCGCGAAAAACGGGAGCCCCCGCGACGCGGGAAATCGGCGAGATTTTCGCGATGGGTGGTGGGTGGGGTGTTTTTGGGCGTTCGCGGCGCGCCCGGGTTTGCCGCCGTGGATGAATGGCGAGCGGGGATTTCGCCCGTGATTTTTGCATACGCTAACCCATTGATATGAATGACTTTGATGCGCGTTGCGGCAGCGTTGACTTTTGTGCAGGCTGAAGGGGAGCTGTTTTCTCGTTAAAGTCCCATTGGCTTTTGGGTTCGTGTCACTTTGGATCGAAAAGAGGTGGTTTTTTTGATCGCTACTTGTCGCTCGCCCATGTGAGAGCCCACGCGTAAGAGATCGTCCAGCGGACAGTCGGGTGCGCGGCCACATATTGTTCAAAGCGCGCCGATTGTCGTCTCAATGAGATGGCGCGTCGATTTTTTCGATAAGGGGAGCTTTGGGGAGCCTTATCGTACACTTCATCTTTTTATCCTACACTACATCCATGACAGTTATCGCCATCGGCTACGCCCACTGCTCCACCAACAGGCAAGACTTTGCCGCTCAAAAGGCCGCGCTCCAAAAGCTCGGCGTCCGGTCGGAGCGCGTCTACCCCGATCACGGCATGATGAGGACAAATCAGGCGCGCGCCACCTCCGTCGCTCTGGTCTTGCGCGGGAAACAGTCGAAGAGATCGGACGGGCGGCGGAACGAGGATGCGCCGCACGCGCGCCGCCGCCGACTATTCCATCAGCGATTGGGCTGGGGCGGTTGCCGCCTACCGCCCCACGTAACATCCGTCAATTAAGCAAAAGGCATGAGAGTCCTTTCGATTCAAGGGGATAAGCATTAACATGACAGACTCGGTTTTGCGTCAGTCGCGGGATATATCGATAGATTACTCTCGCGGAATCGGAATTATCCTTGTAATACTTGCGCATGGTCTGGAGATGTCGTTTAATTCGCAGTCAGATAACCATGTTTCGTCCGATGCATTCTACGCGTGGCGTTCTATATATAGCTTTCATATGCCGCTGTTTTATTTTCTTTCCGGTGTTGTTGTTGATAAAACTAAAAGTGATTACATAAGAGTTATAAAACGCTGCGTATATCTGATACTGCTTGCGTTAACATTTCACGCCGCGATTTCAGTGTTACATATACCATATCTTTCCGTCATCGGTTATCCATCTCCATTACAAGCCAACATTGCACATATCCTACGTCCATTCGTAAAAGGAGATGGATTTGATCCATTTATCGTTTGGTTCCTCGTAAGCATATCGTTTGTTCAGCTCGGAGCATTTATTATGTATTCCAATAATGCTTTTGGAAAAGCGTTAGTGTGGGTAGTAATTATATATTCGATAATGTGTACACTTTATGATGCGCCAAATTTTTGGCAAATACGTTCTTTTGCTCCAGGGCTTATGTTCTTTGTGTTCGGAATGCATTACAGGCAGACTCAATCGCGGTATGTGCTAGCTTATGCTGTCATATACGGGTGCCTATGCGTGCTGACAGGGCCACTAAATCATGGTTGTGTTCTGTCATTTTCATCTGTATGCCCAGATACACTATATGGAAATTTCGCCGTTTGGCTGATAATCGGGAAAATAGGGTATGCCCCACTTTTCATTTTCACCGCCATCACGGGTGTCTTGGCCGTGCATGGTTTCGCGCAATTCGCCGCGTGGAATATTTCATATCCTGCTCCGGTACTGAGTTGGGTTGGGCGCAACTCATTGGAGTTGATGCTTGTCAATGGGGTTTTCATCGATTTTATAAATCCACACTTGGGTGAATTATCATTTTATAATATGTATATTTTCGGTTTTGAGTTATCGATGATAATAATATCTCAAGTTTTGATTTTGGCAATTACATTGCCATTATTCAAAATGTTTGAGTCTTTTGTTGAGAGGCTGGCCGACTGGACCGTGAAAAGGCTGCCGCTGCAGAAAGCCACACGAGCGTGCCAATCTTTATCAAATATTCTACGCCAAATAGCATTCATAATCACTCACGCCCAACCGTCCACCGAACCGCCGGATGCGCCAATTGGCGATTAGAACATCACGCCATTTAGCGATCAAACTCATAGCCCACCCCTTGGTTGCGGCGAGCGAGCCTGTCGGCTAGCATCCCGCGCGCCACTCCCATAAGGGTTGCGGGCCGCGGCCTCGCGGCGTTTCCGTTCGTCGAAAGCGTGTTGTCCCAGCCGATGTCGTCCCTTCCCCCTTTCGCCATCCATGTTCTCGCCTTCGCGCTGGGCTATCTGCTCGGCTCGATCCCGTTCGGCCTTTTGCTCACGCGCGGCGCGGGCGCGGGCGACATTCGCTCGATCGGCTCCGGCAATATCGGCGCGACCAACGTGTTGCGCACGGGTCGTAAGGATCTCGCGGCGGCGACCCTTCTGCTCGACGCGCTCAAGGGCGCTCTCGCGGTGCTGGTCGGCGGCTGGCTTGCTCCCGGCGCCGGGATGATCGCGGCGCTTGGCGCGTTCTTCGGCCATATCGCGCCGGTATGGCTGCGGTTTCACGGCGGCAAGGGCGTCGCGGTTTTCATTGGCGCCTTGCTCGCGCTGCATTGGCCGACGGGCGTCATCGTCTGCGCCGCGTGGCTCGCCGCGGCCGCCCTGTGGCGATTCTCGTCGCTTTCGGCCTTGCTCGCCTCGGCGTCCGCGCCCTCCATTCTCTGGGCTTTCGGTCATGGGGACCAGGCGGCGTTCATCGCTGTCATGGCGGCGTTGCTGTGGTGGAAGCATCGCGAAAATATCGAGCGCCTGCTCGCCGGAACGGAGAGCCGCATCGGGCAAAAAACGTGACGGCGGCGGGCGAATCCGCGAGCCGTTTGTCCGACGGACAGCTGCTCGACTGGTTGCGCCTGATCCGCAGCGAGAACATTGGTCCACGCACCTTTCGCGAACTGATCAACCGCTATGGCGGCGCGTCGGCGGCGCTGGAGGCGCTGCCGGAGTTGGTCGCCCGGTCGCTCAAGGGGCGCGCGATTCGCATCGCCGATCGCGACGAGGCGCTGCGCGAAATCGAGGCCTCGCGCGCGATGGGCGCGCGCTTCATCGTCATGAGCGATCCCGACTATCCGCCGCTGCTGCGAATGATCGACACCGCGCCGCCGCTGCTCGTGATTCGCGGCGACGCGGGCGCGCTCGCGAAGCCTTGCGTCGCGATTGTCGGCGCGCGCAACGCCTCGGCGTCGGGGCTGGCGTTCACCGAGCGTCTGGCGCGGGGCCTCGCGCGCGAGGACTATGTAATCGTCTCTGGGCTCGCGCGCGGCGTCGACACGATGGCGCATCGGGCCTGCGTCGAAACCGGCACGATCGCGGTTCTCGCCGGCGGCCACGCGCGGCCGTACCCGTCCGAGAATCTGCCATTGCTCGAAAAAATCGTGCAATGCGGCGGCGCCGCGATTTCCGAGATGCCCTTGCAGTGGGAGCCGCGCGGCCGCGATTTTCCCCGACGCAACCGGCTGGTTTCGGGACTCGCCCTCGGCACGGTTGTCGTGGAAGCCGCGCGCCGCTCTGGCTCGCTGATCACCGCCCGCTTCGCCGCGGAGCAGGGGCGCGAGGTTTTCGCCGTGCCGGGCTCGCCGCAAGACCCGCGCGCCGAAGGGACCAACGACCTTTTGCGGGAAGGCGCGACGCTCTGCGCCCGCGTCGAGGATGTGACGCGCGCGCTCGCCACGCAGCGCAACGGGCCGTCGCCCGGCGCGGATCTCTTCGGCGAATCGGCGCCAGCCTCCGACGAGGAGCCGCTGTTCGAAGAACTGGATTTGTTTTCGTTCCGGGAAGGGCCGGCGCGGCCGCCACGTCCCGAGCCGGCCGCCGCGCCGGTCCCGCCGCCAACTCCCCGATGGACGGAAAGCCCGCCGCCCCCGGCCAACGCCCGCGACCGCGTGCTGTCGTTGCTGTCGCCGGCGCCGGTCGCGATAGACCAATTGATCCGCGCGGCCGGTCTTCCGGCGCGAGACGTGCAAACCGCGCTGGTCGACCTCGATCTCGAAGGACGTTTGGAGCGGCACGGCGCCGCGCTGGTCTCGCTCCTCGCCGAAAAACCGCGCGCCTGAAACGAGTTAACCCCTCACCGCTCCCGCGCGAGGTCGCGAACGTCGTTCTCTCGCGCGTAAATTTGGGCCTCGACCCGCGCGAGGTTGAGGAAATAGGCCAGCATCGGCAGGCCGGCCTTGCCGGCGAGCTCCGCCATTTCCGCCGTCATTTCGGCGATATACGCCGCGAGCGTGGCGGCCTCTTCATTGGCGGAGGATGGCTTCTCAAGGTTGTGCCGCGCGGAACCTTTTTTCGCGGCCGCGCGAGAATGTGTGACCATTAAATCATCTCCCTGGCTCGATTTTTTGGCCAGACGAATAGGTTGAATTCATAATCGCATTAACAACCGTTGGTTGTCAATTGATCAAATCGGCGATCCAGGTTGTATTTCGCGCCCCGCGTCAATTCGCGGTCGTCCCGAGCCGCGCCAGCCGGTCGAGCGCGCCCTGCAATATATAGGCGGCGGCCATCCGGTCGACGACCTCGGCGCGCTTGGCGCGCGAAACATCGTTTGAAATCAAGTCTCTCGTGACGGCGGCGGTGGACAGGCGTTCGTCCCAATAGACATGCGGCAGCGGCGTCAGCTTCGACAAATTCCGCATGAACGCCCGCGTCGCCTGGACTCGCGGGCCGTCGGAGCCGTCCATGTTCAGCGGCAGGCCGATCACCAGCGCCAAAACCTCGAATTCCTTCAACCGCTTAACCAGGCTCTCGGCGTCCACGGAAAACTTGGCGCGCCTGATCGTGTCGAGCGGCGAGGCCAGCCGCCGCTCCACGTCCGACAGCGCTAAACCTATTGTTTTTGTTCCAAGATCAAGCCCCATCAACCGGCCCTTTTTGGGCAGTTCCAAGGCCAGTTCCTCGATCGTCGTCAGTCCGTTTATCATGCCGGGGCGCCATCATGCGCCAAGGCCCGCGTAACCCGAGGAAAACCCATGAAAATCACCTGGCTCGGCCATTCGGCCTTTCGCGTCGAGATCGGCGAGAGTATAATCGTGTTCGATCCCTTTTTGACTGGAAACCCAAAATTTGGCGCGCATTTTCACGCATCCACGCGTGGCGCGACGCATATTCTGCTCTCCCACGGGCATGACGACCACATCGGCGACACGCTGCGCATCGCCGAGGAGACCGGCGCCGAGATCGTCGCCAATTTCGAACTTTGCTCCTGGCTGGAGGGGCAGGGCGCCCAAAAAATAAATCCGGGCAACACCGGCGGCAAAATCCCCTGCGGAAATTTTTCGGTCAGCCTCACCGACGCCCGCCACTCCGCCAGCACGATCGTCGACGGCGCGCCGGTCTATCTTGGACCGGCCAACGGACTCGTCGTCGAGAGCTCCGCGCCGACGCTCTATCACATGGGCGACACCGGAATCTTCGGCGACATGGCGCTGATCGCCGAAATCTACCGCCCAAAAATCGGCCTCGTCCCGGTCGGCGGCCGCTTCACGATGGACGGCGCCATGGCGGCGCTGGCCTGCAAACGCTACTTCGATTTCGATGCGGTGATGCCCTGCCACTACGGCACGTTCGACGTGCTTGCGCCGGACGCTTCGGAGTTTTTGGCGGCGATGCGGGGCGAGAGGACGAAGGTTTGGACGGGCTGGGTGGGTGAGAGTTTTGTAGTTTGAAGCGGGCCGCGACCCCTCGCCGTCATATGTGGACGGCGGAGAGGCGCACTTCACTATTGTGTTGGAGGGCAGAACAGCTTCAGCCATTCGATGATCATGATTGCATAGGGGCGAAGCATCTCTTCGATGGCGATCCAGTGTACGATTTTACTCGGGTCGTTCTTCGCGGTTTCCAAAGCGATGTTTGTGGTTTCCAAAACGGCTTTGTAGAGCGCGTTGAACGTGCTCATTATAGAAAAGACGCGAGATTTCTCTAGGTCTGGTTCCTCGTAAGGATAGACAGGCGGCATCACAGGCGGCGGCCCGCCGCGAATATCCTCTGGGTCAAGTTCTACTTTTGGAACTTCGCGTTCCACGTCGTGCAGGCCTTGCGACACTTCGGACGTGAATGCCTGCGGCGTGTTGTCGAGAATGGCCTTGCCGAAGCCGTCGATCGCCTCTTGCGGCAAGGGCGCGGTCACTTGGCCTTCGCGCGCTGCAGTGAGGTAACGCGCGACTTCGGGGTAGAAGCCAAGCAAAGCGAAGTGACTTTCGAGAACCGTCCTCAAAGCAACAGCGAAGGGTTCCGAAAGCACCCGCGCTTCGGCGATGAAGAGTTTCAGCAGTTTTCGCGCTTCGGCGTCGGCCAGCAGAAAATTACCCGCTCCGGGTTCGGGCGGAAGATCGTTGGCATAGCGTGCCAGTCCCTCGCGATAATCCGGGCGCACATTATAGAACTTTCCTGATTCCAAGTCGGCGATGAGGCGTTCGGTCAATTTCCGACTGGTTTCCAGCCAGCGCCGATGCGTTTTGTCGTCGCCGGGGAAAGCGATGGCGGGTGTATTTTGTGGCCCTGTGATTACGGTGATCTGTCCTGCGGCATTGCAACCGAAGGTGAAAGGCGACGGAAGGTTTTCGATAGGTTGTGGCGGAGGTGGCAGATCTTCTTTCTGTAACCCTTCCAACTCCTTAAAAAATTTCTCTACTCGAGCGCCTTTTCGGCTAGACTCTATGAGGACATGAAGCTGCTCTTGTATCCATCTATTCGCTGACGCTGGGCTTGCGGTGCGCACCCTTTCTGGAATGGTAGCGAAGGGGAGTTCGATTTCGTCAAGGTCTGACACCCCATCGAGCCGGCGATTGTACCAGTCGGTCCACGCTTGCCAGCTATCTTCGTGCGGCAAAAGGTACTGTAGGCGCTTCCAATATTCGTCTGCCCAGTTGGGCGCTCCATCAGGCCACAGCGGCATCGACACAAGCGCCTCTGGCATAACGCCCGAGATGACAAAATTGGCGTCACGTGAGATTTCGACCCAAATTTCGGCGTCAGCAGTATAAGGGGCAGCCGCAGCGTTTGCGGTGTAAGCTGCGGTGGCGGCGGCAGTGTATGCGGCGTCAGTGGTACCTGCGGCTGCGGCGTTGGCGGCGCTGGCGGCATAGGCCGCAGCTACGGCGGCCGGGGTGTGCGCGGAAAAAGGCGCAGTTGCAGCGTCCGCCGCGCGAAGCCCCTTGGCGTGGTTGGAGTATTTTGCTGCCACCCGCGACAATGCGCCAGCGAAAAGCGCCGCGAATATCAACTTTGGAAGGCGTCGCCTATACTCCTCCTCGTTCTCATGCGGCAACTCCATGGCAACGAGCGGAACAACGCGCAGCGCGGCGCGCGCGGCGATAGCGACCGCGAACCAGCGACCTTGCTCGGGCGGCAGGCTTTCGAGCCACTTTTGCAACGATTTGCGCGTCTCAAACTTTAACGCGCCGCTCTTGCTCTTATCGTCCAAAAAAGCCTCCTGAAACGAAAAATCGCGTGCTTAGCCTTACGCGCTTTCGGTATTCCCGCCAAGGCGGGGCGGGGGTGCCTCTGAAAGCGTGGGGAAACCGCCGCGGCCCTCATCCGACC
>JBAUVQ010000312.1:0-9394 GCA_049583305.1 Methylocystis sp. | reverse complement strand
GCGCACCTCGCTGGAACTGCTCCGCATCGCGAGGGAGCAACGCCTCGTGTGAACGGGAGCCGAGCTAAAACGGGCTGATCGGAAAATATTTGAGATACAGCTCGGCATAGACGCCGCGCTGGGCGAGACGGGCCAGCGCGTAATCGAGCGCGTTGCGGAGGGGCGTCGCGCCTTTTTTGACCGCGACCCCAAGGCCGTCGCCGAAAAACTTCGCGTCGACGTAGGGGCCGTTGGAAAAGACGCAACAATTCTCCGCCTCCGCTCCGTTGAGCCAGAAGGACAGCGACACCGCGTCGCCGAACAGCGCGTTGACGCGACCGTTCTTGAGCGCGAGGCGCGCCAGCGCGGCTGTCTCGAACGGAGCGAGCCGCGACTTGGGGAAGAAGGTCTTTAGGTAGGCCTCGTGAGTCGAGTCGGCGACAACCGCGATGAGTCGGTCGCCTAGCACCTCCGGCGTCGCCGGTCCAAGCACCGAGTCCGCGCGCGTCGCGAAGCGCCCGGGCATGATGAAATAAGGTCCGGTGAAATCGACCAGGGCGCGGTTTTCTTCGTTCATCGCCAGCGCGGCGATGATCGCGTCGGCGCTGTTGTCGTCCAGCGCCGGAATCAGCAAATCCCAACGTCGACGCTGGATCGTGCAGGAGAATTCCAGCTCGTCGCAGATCGCGCGCGCGAGATCGACGTTAAATCCCGCGAGCTGCCCGTCCCCGAGCGCGAAATTGAACGGCGGATAGTCGTCCTCGGTCACGAAGCGAATCTGCCGCGGGCCGGTCAGATCCGGCTTCTCCAGTCTGTGAGCCGGGTCCCAGAACGAGGGCGGCGCGTGCTCGGCGGCGGGAGCGGCGCGAGAGGCGGCGAGGCCGACGGCGAAGAACGCCAGAGCGAGCGCGAGCGCGGCCCTCACTTACACTCCTGCGCGACGCGGGCCAGCGCGTCGGAAAGGCCCTTGAGCGAGTAACTGTCGACGGTCGTCGTGCCCTTGGCCGAGGAGGCCTTGACGAGGAGTTTCGTGCCGGTTTTCAGCGCCTCGACGAAATCCTTTTCCTTGGCCGGGTTTTTCACCCAGGCGTTCACGCCCTTGGTGACGAGATCGTATCTGTCGTCGTCGACGTCGGCGATGGCCGCGCCTCCGTCCTTGGTGGGATAGCCAAGGTTGATGGCCACCTCGTTGCGCACGCCTTCGCCGGGGCGGGTCGAGATGAAAATAAAGGCCTGGGTGTCCTTCACCTTCGACTTGGGTTGGCGCTCCTTCGGCGAGCCGAGCGCGTAGCAGGTCTTGTCCTTGCCAGTCGCCGCATAGGCGCCCCAGTCGCCATAGCTGCCGAGTTGTTCGGGCTTGGCGCCAACCTTCTTCTTGTCGGCGGCGCTCGCCGCGTCGGGCTTTGCTTTGGTCCTCGCCAGCGCGGGCGCGCCGGCGCAGGCAATGGCGGCGCCCGTCAAGGCGAGCAGCGCGCCGCGGAAGATGGCGGCGCGAAAAAAGTTCGTGGTGTCGTTGCGCATCATGGCCGAAGTCTACCGCTCGAAGGCAGCGTGAACAAGAGCGAAGCTCTGGTCATCAATCCTTCTTCGCGGCCATCAGATAATTCACGTCGGTGTCGCGGCTCTTGCGCCAGCTTCGCGTGAGCGGCTGGAAGGTCATGCCGGCGCGGTCGATTTCGCGCAAATTCGCGTGGCGCAGCCATCCCGCGAGTTCGTCGGGGCGCACGAATTTGTCGTGGTCGTGCGTGCCGCGCGGCACCCACCCCAGCATATATTCCGCGCCGACGATCGCCAGCGCGTAGCTCTTCAGCGTGCGGTCGATCGTCGCCAGAAACAGCAGCCCGCCGGGTTTGACGAGTCGCGACAGCGTGGCGACGAAATCCCTTTGGCCCTCGACGTGCTCGATCACCTCGAGCGCGGTCACGATGTCGAACGTCGCGGCGGTCTCGGCCAGCGCCTCGGCGGTGACGTTGCGATAGTCGATGGCGAGTCCGGATTTTTCCGCGTGACGCTTGGCGACCGCGACATTATTGGGCGCGGGATCGATTCCGGTCACCGCCGCGCCGAGTTCGCTCAGCGATTCGCTCAAAATGCCGCCGCCGCAGCCGATATCGGCGAGGCTCAGCGCTTCGAGCGGCCGCGCCGAAAACCGGTCGCGATGCAGATAACGCACCGCCAGATCGCGGACATAATCGACGCGGATCGGGTTGATCTCGTGCAGAATCCCCATCTTGCCCTTGGCGTCCCACCAAAGATCGCCGAGCCGGTTGAAACGGTCGACGTCGGCCGGATTGACGCTGGCGGAGGCGGGGCGGGGCGTTTGGTCAGGCACTGGAACCTCGTTCTTGCGGCGATTTCTTGGATAGAGCTTGGATAATCTCGGTCAGTCGGACGGCGCGCGGGGCAACCAGCGATTCAGTCCCCTATCCGCGAACCAGGCGGCCGCGACCGTCAACACGATCGCCGCGACTAGCCCCTGGGGTGTTCGCGCGCGATGCCAGTTCACCAGCAGCGGATAATGCAAGATATAGAGCCCATAGGAAACAGAAGCGACCGCCGCCGCGGGAGACGAAATTCTGGACAGCAGCGAGGCGATTTTAGCGCCAAGGGGGCCGAACAAGACAATCAGCAAGAGCAGCGCGACCGCGAAATGGCGCAGCATCAGGAACGGATAGACGCCAAGCCCCTTGTAGCCGCCAAACGCGACGACGGCCGCCGCGATCAGGCACAGACCCAGCAACCAGTACAAGGGCGCCCCCATCGAGCGCGCGTCGCTCCCTCCGCTCAGATAGCTCTCGGCGGCCATGGCCCCGCACCACCAAACGAGGAAGTAGGCGGTCACCAGCGACCAGTGATTGGGAGCCGCGCCATACCAGATATAGGCGACGCAGCAAACGGCGCCGATCAAGTGGTTCGTCCACGACGGGCTTCGCGACCACAAGCCCAGCGCGACCGGAAAAACAATGTAGAACGCCACCTCGTAGGAAAGAGACCAGAGCGGACTGTTGCCGAGATAGGGATCCACGATGACGCCTGGCTTGAGGGAGGCGATGTCCTGAACGCTCGCCAAGGTGCCAAGCAACTCACGCCAATGGAAATTCGCGGCCAAGGTCCCATCGTCGATCGCGACCATCGTCGAAACCAGCATCGCCACCATCAGCGCGGGATAAATACGGCGCAGCCTGCGCAGATAATAAGCGCGCGGGCGAGCGGCTCTCGTTCGCTCATTGGCGAAAATCACGAACCCGCTCAGCAGAAAGAAGATCAGCACCGCTTCCTGGCCGAAGCGGAAGATGACGCCGAAGCCGTTCGTCCAGCCGCGGGCGCCGGCCAAATGATGGAGAACCACGTAACAGGCGGCGCTCGCGCGCGCTACGTCCAAACTCGCGGTCAGGCGCGCGCTGAGTTTCGGTTGCTCCCGTGGCTGATGCATCGCCTTTTCCTTGCCGCCTGCGGTCCAATGGATCGGGCAGCGCCAACGCCAACGGCCGGCGAGAAATTTCGGGGAGTTTCCGTCGCGGATCGTTTCGCCGCGCGGCGGCGCTCGACGCCCCGATTCCCCCTCGGTCGCTCCGCGATGGGCCTCAACGTCCCGTTCGTTATGAACATTGTTCGAACAGCGGGTATCCCAAAAGCACCTGGGGGGCAAGAGCCGCGACGGGATGCGCGGCGGGCCTCGCGCTGGCGGGATTTCCGCTTTTCGCCTCGTTCGGTTTATAACGCCCGCCTCGCGATTCCCGCTTTCCTCCATTCTGGTCACCCATGTCACGTCTGGTCATGAAATTCGGCGGCACCTCGGTCGCAACCGTCGAGCGCATCAAGAATGTCGCGCGGCACGTCAAGCGCGAGGTCGCGGCGGGGCATGAGGTCGCGGTGGTGGTCTCGGCCATGTCCGGCAAGACCAACGAACTTGTAGCCTGGTGCAAGGAGGCGTCGCCCCTCTGCGACATGAGCGAATACGACGCGGTGGTCGCCTCCGGCGAGCAGGTGACCGCGGGGCTCTTGGCGATGGCGCTACGCGAGGCGGGCCTTCCCGCGCGCTCGTGGCAGGGCTGGCAGGCGCCCGTGCTGACCGACGACGCCCATGGCTCCGCGCGCATCCTGCGGATCGAGCCCGCCGGCATACTCGATGGTTTCACGAAAGGCGAAGTCGCGGTCGTCGCGGGCTTTCAGGGCGTTCACGCCGAAACAGGCCGCGTCACCACGCTGGGGCGCGGCGGCTCCGACACCAGCGCGGTGGCGCTGGCGGCGGCGATCAAGGCCGACCGCTGCGATATCTATACCGATGTCGACGGCGTCTACACCACCGATCCGCGCGTCGTGCCCAGGGCCCGGCGCATGGACAAAGTGGCCTTCGAGGAGATGCTGGAAATGGCGTCGGCGGGCGCCAAGGTGTTGCAGGTGCGCTCGGTGGAGGTCGCGCTAAAGCACGACATGCCCACCTATGTGCGCTCGTCCTTCGACGACCCCGACCACCCGAAAAATGGAACGTTGATCTGCAAGGAGGAGGATATCGTGGAAGCACAGGTCGTCACGGGCATAGCCTTCTCGCGCGACGAGGCGCAGATCACGCTGCGGCGCGTGGCCGACAGGCCGGGCGTCGCGGCGAGCGTGTTCATGCCGCTGGCCGAGGCGAGCATCAATGTCGACATGATCGTGCAGACCATCTCGCAGGACAACATGACCGACATGACCTTCACGGTCGGCGCGGCGGATTACGATCGCGCCCGCGCGCTGCTGGAAAAGGCGCAAGGCGACATCGGCTTCGCCGCCATCGCCGGCGCGCGGGATGTTGTCAAGGTCTCGGCGATCGGCGTCGGCATGCGCAGCCACGCCGGCGTCGCCGCGCGCGCCTTCAAGGCGCTGTCGGAAAAGGGGATCAACATCCGCGCCATCACAACCTCGGAGATCAAATTCTCGGTGCTGATCGACGCGGCTTACACCGAGTTGGCCGTGCGCACGTTGCACACGCTGTACGGGCTCGACAGGGAAGACTGAGCGCGCCCAGCGTTGGCCGGCGCTTTTGCGTATTTTGGAAACGCGTTAAACTTCTGCAGTGTTAGGGGAAAATTCGAGGCGCCGATGAGCAGCGTTTTGCAAAACTTTCTCGAGCGATTTGTTCGACTGGGAAATCTGGAGGTCGAAATGGCCTCGGGCGCCCTCCTGCGGCTTGGAGACGGGTCCGGTCCCGCCGCCGCGATCCGCTTTTCCGATCCCGGCGCGCAATGGCGGCTGCTTTTCGATCCCGAACTCGCCGTCGGCGAGTTGTTCATGGACGAGAGGCTGATCGTCACGCGGGGCACGATATACGACGTGCTGACAATAGCGACGCGCAATGTCGCGCTTGCCAAGCAGCCGTCCTGGCTGGCGGCCCTGCAAAAGCTGCGCGGCGGAACGAAGCGCTGGGGTCAACGCAACAACCTCGCGAGCGCGAAACAAAACGTCGAGCATCACTACGACATCGATCCCCGGATCTACGATCTTTTTCTCGACGCCGACCGGCAATATTCCTGCGCCTATTTCGAGACGCCGGACCAGTCGCTCGATGACGCCCAGCTCGCCAAGAAGCGCCATATAGCGGCCAAGTTGCTTGTCGAGCCCGGCAAGCGCGTTCTCGACATCGGCTGCGGTTGGGGCGGGCTCTCGCTCTATCTCGCGCGCGTCTGCGAGGCGCGCGTCACCGGTATAACGCTTTCGCGCGAGCAACTCGCGATCGCGCACGCGCGCGCGGAAGATCTCGGCGTGGCGGCGACGGCGACCTTCGCGCTGATGGATTATCGCGACATGGATCGCACCTTCGACCGCGTCGTGTCGGTCGGCATGTTCGAGCATGTCGGGCTCGACTATTACGACGCCTTTTTCGCCCGCGTCGCGAAGTCCCTGTCGGACGATGGCGTCGCGCTGATCCACACGATCGGCAACAATGGCCCGCCGATGCCGACCGCGCCGTGGATTCGCAAGTATATTTTTCCGGGCGGCTACATACCGAGCCTGTCCGAGATCCTTCCGTCGATCGAGCGGGCCGGACTGATCGTCTCGGACGTGGAAATTCTGCGCCTGCATTATGCCGAGACCCTGATGCATTGGCGCGAACGCTTCATGGCGCGTCGCCGCGAGGCGGCGGCGATTTCGGGCGAAAAATTCTGCCGCATGTGGGAGTTTTATCTGTCGCTGTGCGAAGCGGCGTTCCGCGTCGGAATCAACTCGGTGTTCCAGATTCAACTGGTCAAGAAAGTGGAAGGGGTTCCGCTCACCCGCGATTACATCGGGGTTCGCGAAACGGAGTTGCGCGAGAAGGAAACGCGAGAGTCGCTGGGCGCGGTGACGGGAAATGTCGAGACGATGCTATAAGGGGTCGCCCGCGTGAAATGATCAAAACGAACGGAGACGACCCATGCGTTTTTTAGTGATCGTCACAATCCCCGTGGAAACCGGCAACGCGGCCGCCAAGGCCGGAAAGCTTGGCGCGACGATCGGGTCCATTCTGGCGGATTTGAAGCCGGAGGCGGCTTATTTCACCGACCGCGACGGTCAGCGCGCGGGCTATATTATTCTTGATCTGCCCGACGCCTCCCATATCCCGGCGATCGCGGAGCCGTTTTTCTTCGCCTTCAACGCCAAAGTCGAGTTCCATCCGGTGATGATCCCCGCGGATCTGCAAAAGGCGAGCGGCGCGATCGACGAGGCGGCCAAAAAATACGGCTGACCGCGGCGCCGGCTTCGCGCTATGATCCCGGCATGACCGCGCTCCCGCAAACCCGCCTTACCGTCGACGACTTCCTCCTCTGGAGCGAAAGCCAGCCTGGGCGCTATGAGCTTGTGGACGGCGTCGTCGTCGCGCAGTCCGCCGAACGCGCCGCTCATGCGGAGATGAAGCTCGCGGTCTGCGTCGCCCTACGTGACGCCATAACTCGGCGCCGCGCGCCCTGCCATGTGCTGCCGGACGGCATGGCGGTGCGGGTAAATCAATCCACCGTCTACGAGCCCGACGCCTTGGTTTATTGTGGGCCGAAACTGCCGCCGGACGCGCTGCTGCTCGAAAACCCGATGATCCTGGTCGAGGTCTTTTCGCCGACGACTTGGCGCAACGATGTGACGCACAAGCTGACCGGCTATTTCAGCCTCGCCAGCGTCGTGCATTATCTCATTGTCTACCCCGACGAATCCCTGGTGATTCATCATCGGCGCATCGAGGACGGCAAAATTTTGACGAGCATTTTGGGCGAGGGCTCCGTGGCGCTCGATCCGCCTGGGCTGGAGTTCGGGCTTTCCCAACTTTACGGCGCCCCGGGCTGACGAGCGAGGAGGGCGGCGATGAGCCGCGGTTGTCAACCCCGCGCCAAGGCCCCATTTTGAAAAAATGGAGGCCACCGAGTGAAGGGATTAAATCATGTCCAATATCGCGGTCCATAACGGCGCGTGGGTTCTCGTCGGCGACGGGCGTAGGGCGCTATTTCTTTATAATCACGGCGATCCCGATCTCCTGGATTTGCGCGTCATCGAGGCGCGCTCGGAGGAGAACCCGTCCGCGCATGATTTGGGAACGGACGCGCCGGGGCGCCTCGCCTCGCGCGGGGGACCGCGTAGCGCGGTGGAGGCCACCGATTGGCATGAAGTCGAAAAAGAGCATTTCGCCAAGGAGATGGCGGAGCGCATCAACAAGGCGGCGGACAGCGGCGAAATGAAGGAAATCGTGATCGTCGCGCCGCCTCGGGTGCTCGGCGAAATCCGCAAGGACCTATCGCCAAAGGCACAGGCCAAGGTGAAGGGCGAGCTTGATCGCGATCTCGCGCATCATCCGCTGCCCGAAATCGAAAAAGCGCTGGCCCGGCAATTCGCGCGGACGGCGTGAGCGAGGCCCGGGCGGCGAGACTGGGGCGGCTCGCCGCCGGCGCCGCGGAAACGCGCGATCAAAGCTTCCCCTTCAACTCGTAAAGCGCCGCCAACGCCTCGCGCGGCGACAGCGCGTCGGGGTCGAGAGTTTTTAGCGCTTCTCGTAGGGGGTCGCGGGTTTTTAGCGGCGCGGGGGCGCGGGAAAACAGCGGCAAATCGTCGATGGTTTTTTCCAGCGGCGCGCGCCGATCGGCCGCCTCCAGCCGCGCCAGAATCTTTTGCGCGCGGGCGATGACGCTCTTGGGAAGGCCAGCTAATTCAGCGACATGCACGCCGTAAGAGCGATCCGCCGCCCCTAGAACCACCTCGTGCAGAAACACGATTTCGCCGGCGCGGTCCGTTACCTTCATCGTCAGATTCACCAGCCGGGACAGTCGCTTAGTCAGCTGCGTCAGTTCGTGGAAATGCGTCGCGAACAGCGCGCGGGAGCGGTTCGATTCGTGCAAATGCTCGATCGTCGCCCAGGCGATGGAGAGGCCGTCGAAGGTCGCCGTGCCGCGGCCGATTTCGTCGAGAATAACCAGCGAGCGCGGTCCGGCGCAGTTCAAAATCGCAGCGGTTTCAACCATTTCCACCATGAAGGTCGAACGCCCGCGCGCGAGGTCGTCGGAGGCGCCGACACGGGAAAACAGCCGGTCGACGACGCCGATCCGCGCGTGCTCGGCCGGCACGAAAGACCCCGCCTGAGCGAGCAGCACGATCAGCGCGTTCTGGCGCAAGAACGTTGATTTACCAGCCATATTCGGGCCGGTGACGACGGCGATCCGCCCGCCCGAAAGATCGCAGTCGTTGGGCGCGAAGGCCTTGCCTTGCGCTTGCAGCGACGCCTCGACGACGGGATGCCTTCCACCTTTAATATCAAAGTCTAGCGAGGCGTCGACATGGGGCCGCGTCCAGTCGCGGCGGCTGGCGAGTTCGGCCAGCGCGGCGACGAGATCGAGCCGCGCGAAGCTCTGGCTTAACCGCTGAATCTCGTCCGTTTTCGCGCATATGCGCGCGCGCAGCGCGTCGAAAAGCGCATTTTCGCGCATCAGCGCGCATTCGCTCGCGTTTGAAATCTTGGCGTCCAACTCGACCAGTTCGCGCGTCGAAAAACGCATCGCGTCGGCCATGGTCTGGCGATGGTTGAACGTCGAATCGAACGGCGGTTTTAGGAGCCGCTCGCCCTGCGCCAGGGGAACCTCGAAAAAGAAGCCCAGAAAATTATTGTGCTTTATCTTGAGCTGCCTGATCTCGGTCAGTTCCACATATTTTGCTTGAAAGCCGGCGACAATGAGGCGGCTCTGGTCGCGCAGGTCGCAGGCTTCGTCCAGCTCGGCGTCCACGCCGCGCGCGATAAAACCGCCGGCGCGGCGGTCGAGCGGCGGCTCCTTGACCAGACTCTTCGTAATCTCTTGTTCTAGCTCGGTATCCGCGCCAGCAAGCGTGGCGATGTCCGCGGCTGCGTCCTCGGGCGCCTCGCCATTCAAAAAAGCGGCGATGTCCCGCGCCGCCGCCAGCGCGACCGCGACCGCCGCCAGAT
>JBAUVQ010000311.1:0-6611 GCA_049583305.1 Methylocystis sp. | reverse complement strand
CGGGCGGCTTCTGGGACTCCCCATAATCCTCTGGGCCGTGTTGACCGCCGTCATCCTCACGCAAATGAGCATCGGCAAATCCGTGAAAGCCACGATCGATTATTCCCTGGGCACTCTGGGGGGCGCGGTTTATGCTGGATTGATCGCCGTGATTGTTCCTCATTCGAGCGACGCCGCGTTCGCCGTCGTCCTGGCGATCGCCATAGCTCCGCTCGCTCTGCTCGCCGCGATGAGCCCCAGATTCGCCGCGGCTCCGACCACCGCCGCGATCGTCGTCCTGGCTCCGACTTTCACGCATGGGTCGTCTCTCGCCTCCGCCGCGGATCGCGTCCTCGAAGTCGCGCTGGGAGGCTTGGTCGCCCTGGTGGTCTCTCTTCTGGTGTTTCCGACGCGCGCCCGCAAGCTGGTGAAGGACGGCGCCGCCGACATGCTCGATCTCATCGCGCGTGTTCTTCCCGATCTATTCTCGGGCTTCACGCAAAAATCCGACCAGGACGCCATCGTCGCCCTACAGCGTAGCGTCGGCGCGGCTTTCTCCAAATTGGACTTGATTCGCGCGGAGGCCAAGCACGAACAAATGACGTTCCTCGCCGTTGAGCCGGGTTTCGATCCGCTCCGCCACTCCTTGCTTCGATTGCGCCACGACCTGATCATGATCGGGCGGGCCGCGACGGCGCCTCTCCCGGAAGCATTGCAAGGACGGATGGGACCGCTGCTCACGAGCGTCGCCAATGCGGCCGTCGACTATCTACGCAAGTGCGGAACGGCGCTCAGGACAGGCGGCGCCCCTCCCGCTCTCGAAAAATTGGACGAGGCGTTCGATGCCTTCGCGGCCGAAATCGCGACTCTTCGCCGGGAGGGCCTGCTGCGAGAGCTCTCCGTCGAGGCGGTGGAGTATGTTTTCGCGCTGAGTTTCGCGTTGGAGCAATGGCGGCGGGATCTGCAAGATGTCGCGCGCCGCGTGAGCGAGCAAGCCGATCAGCCAATGCGCGACGAAAACAACGACAAGAGCTGACGCGTTAAGCCTAGCCAAAGGCGCCCCGCTCCGCCCCCCCCTGGAGCGCCTATCGTTCGAACGATAAAAAATTACTCGAAATGAAAATGTTTGAGCAAGCTTTTATCGAAACAGTCTATCAACTTTTTTGAGAGCTTGCTCTAATCGCAGCGCTCCACGCCGCTATATAGAGCGGCGCCAGCGGCGCATGCCGGACGACTCGCGATGGGTGGGTCGAGCGAAAACGGACAATAGGAGAAATTTGATGACCTTTGACAATCCAAATCTCACCGATATGCAACGCGCCGTGAGGGAGGCTTTCGCCGCCCATTGGCGGCTGATGATGTTCCAGGGCGTGGTCATGATCATCCTCGGCGTCCTTGCCGTCGCCGCGCCGGTAATCGCGTCGATCGCCATCGACATCTGGGTCGGTTGGCTGTTTCTGTTCAGCGGCGTCATCGGCCTCATCGCGCTATTCTCGTCCCATCACATTCCCGCCTTCCTGTGGAGCCTGATCACCGCGGCGCTGTCGCTCGCTCTCGGCGTCCTGTTGATCTGGAAGCCTGTTGAAGGCGCGTTGTCGCTTACGTTTGTCTTGACCGCGTTCTTTCTCGTCGAAGGCGTTTTCCAGATCGCCACGTCGCTCGTCTATCGCGACTCGCTGCCGGGCACATGGGGCTGGATGCTGGCGAGCGGCGTCTCGGATCTGCTGCTGGTCGCGATCATCGTTCTCGGTTGGCCGGCGACCGGCATCTGGGTTCTGGGCCTCCTCGTCGGCTTCAACTTGCTCATGTCGGGGTGGGCGGTCGTGATGATGGCCTTCGCCGGGCGCCAAGTGACCAAGACGGGGACGGACTCCACGCTGGCGCAACAACATTAAGCGCTAGCCGATCATTCTCGGCGGGCGCCCGTGATGGAAGCGGGCGCCGACGCCGGACGTGTTGGACTTCGCGAAGCGCCCGCGATCGCGGCGTTCAGTTCGGCGCCATAAATGAATATCCCAGCGGAAAAATACAAAAAGACCAGCGCGATCATCGCCGAGGAAAGCCCCGCGTAAGTCACCGCGTAACGATCCGAGAAAGCCGCGAGGTAACGCCCGAACGCGGCACCGGCGGCGAGCCATAAAGCGAGCGTTACGAGAACCCCCGGAACGATCTCGGCGAATCGACGCCTTCCGGCGGGCAGCCAATAGTGAACCATCAAAAGCGTTACCGCGAGAACAACAGTGGCGATGGCGAAGCGCGCGATGGTCACGGTCAGCGTGAATTGTTCCAACCAGCTCAAATATCGCGTCGCGGCCTCGAGGATCAGCGGACCGAAAACGACGAGAACCGAGAGCGCCAACAATGCGATCGCGCTGCCGATGATATAAAGGACCGATTCAAGTCGCAGACGCCACCAAACGCGCGTCTCGGTGACGCCATAGGCCCGATTGAGGCCAATACGAAGACTTTCAACGCCGCTCGACGCGAAATAGATCGTAAGGACCATGCCGACCGTCAGCACGCCTTGCGCGCTCGTCGCGGCCCGTTGAAGATCGTTCGCGAAAGGAGTCGCGACTTCCTTCGGCCACGCGCCGAGCAAAAGACGTCTAACTTCGTCGGCAAGCTCCCTGGAGCCAAAGAGACCGGCGAGCGCGGTCACGACGATCAAGAAGGGGAATAGCGACATCAGCGTCGACAGAGCAATGTGGCTGGCGATCGCCCAGCCGTCGCCTTGGTTAAAGCGAAGAAAAGCGTCGAGCGGGACACGAAATACCGAAGGCAAACGCTCCGCCCACGGCGCCAAAGCCCCGAGGGCGCGTCGAAACACCGGATCGTTGTAGTTCCTAAGAATCGACGCCTCCTCGAGTTGACGCTTCGTCGGGCAATGCTCCACATCTTGCTCGCGACGATCGGACATCCTCCGTCGACGCGCTGTTCGGCGCTAATATAGGCGCGCTTTCGCGTGATGCTTCGCCGTTGAGATTATCGCCCTCGGCGCTTGAGTCGAGGATTGGTTTCTTATTGTTGATTATCAAAGAGGTATCCGGCGGCGAAGCATCTCCCGCATCCGCCGTGATCGCGAGAATCCTTTCAAGCGTGGCGTGGAGCGTGGATTTGATCAGATCGAGTTTCACCAATGTCTGAACGACTTCCTCGTCTTCGACCGCGCTCGTCGCGCCTAGCAGCGCAATGAAGATGATCGCCGCCGGGGCCTTTCGGCGTAAACGGCGAACGGCGAAGTGCATTTGCGCGGGACTGGGAGTCTCCATATAGCAAAGGCAGATCAGTCCGACATCCTTGACGTCCAGGGAAGCGACGCGCGACTTCGACCACGCCCCGGCCTCTTCGGCGCGAGCGTCGACTCCCTTTCGTTCGAGAAGCTGCGCGAGGATCGTCGCCAAGGCCTCATCGATAAGACCGAGACCTGGAATGCACAGCACCGGCTTGCGGCTTCGCCCCTGCCCCGCCAGTTCGCGCGCCGTTTTGGGCGGCGACTCCCGAACCGCGTCGGTTAGCGCCTCGGCGATCGCTTCGGTCGCCGACTCGGGAATGTCTTTATGATCGCCGAGGTCGTCGACGATATCGGCGACCGCGTCGCGAATGAGCAGCGTCCGTTCCGGGTCGAGCAAACCGCGTTCGGCGTCGGCCGCGGCAAGCTTGAGACCTTCAAGGAGAACCTCCTCGTAGTATGCGAGCAGCGGCTTCTCCCGCAAAAACAATCGCGCTTGCTCGCTCGCCTCGACCGGATCTCTCGCCAACATCCGTTGATAGACGAGTTCCGCCGGCATGAGCGCGGGTTGGTCGCCGAGTATCACGGTCAAAAACGCCAGTCGATCCACATGCCGGCCAAGCACCACCAGGCAAACGGTCAGCGGCGTCGCCAAGATTAGCCCGACCGGTCCCCAGAGCCACATCCAGAACGTGGCGGAGGTGATGACGGCGATCGGTGAAAGTCCCGAGCTATGTCCATAGGCCAAGGGCTCGATGATCTGTCCCGTTATAATTTCCGCGATCACGAACAATAACGCCGTCCAAAGCACCATGGCCCAGCCTGTCCCGGCCGACGCCGCGAGGATAAGGGGAAAGATCGCCGAGATGAGCGGGCCGATGTAAGGCACGAAACGGAAAATCGCCGACAGCATTCCCCACAACGGGGCGCTGGGAACGCCGATGATCCACAACCCCACACCCGTGACGAAGCCGAAGCCGGAGTTCACCGTCAGTTGCGTCAGGAAAAGCCGGCTGAGCCGCTGGGCGGCGTCGTCGAACGCCGCCGTCGTTCGCGGTATATCGCTTGATCCAACGAGCCGGACCAGCCGGTTCCTCAAATCCTGCCGTTGACCGAGAATGAAAATTAAAAAGATCACGACAATCGCGCTGGTGGTGAGCGGAGCAACCAACGCCGAGGCGATGGCCCCGAGAGTCTGCAGAGCGCTGGAGTCTGGCTGGGCAATTTCCACCTGAATGGCGTCCTGGGGAGGTCCGCCCCCCGGCGCCGGAATAGCGCGCGCCGGAGCGCCGCGTTTCGGCATGTTGAGGTCGCTCTTTAGTTCTTGCAACACTTCTGAAGCGCGTTCGAGCGTGCCGGTCACGGCCGTCGCGCCGCGTAGATTTTGAATCTTTTCGCTCAACGTCGATTGATAACGCGGCAGGTCGCTCGCCAACTGGTTGACCTCCACCGCCATCAGTCCAACCAGGCTGAAGATCGCCGCGAAGGCGATAGCCACCACGACGGCGATGGCGAGACCGCGCGGCGCGCGCCAGCCTTGCAGTAGCCGAACCGGGGGGGCGAGCAAGAAGCTCATGAGCACGGCGAGCGCGATCGGCATCAAGACTTCGCGGCCAAAATAGAGGCAAGCAATGATGACGCCGCCAAAGACGACGGCCGTGAGCGCCGATCCTTGAACATCGTGGCCACTTATCCGCGAAGAGTTGACGGTAACCATTTCGGGGAGATGGCGCGAACCGCGACGGAGGCAAGGCCGATCGAAGAACCTCCGGCAAAGTCCGCGGATGGATCGGCGCGAACGCGGGGCGCGCCGGTCGACGCGGGCCTTGCTGTGCTCTTTTCACGCGCTAATTCCACGTGAGCGGCGCGGTTAACTGTCCTCGACGCGCACGTCGCCGGCGTCGTCATGTTGGAGATGTCCATGTCCAAGAACACCGAAGGCGACATCACCGCGGATTTGGCCGCCCTCCGGGAGGATGTCGCGCGTCTGGCCGAAACGATCAGCAAACTGTTGCAAAGTCAGACGGAAGCCGCCGGCGTTGGCGTCTCCGAGGCCGTCGGAGACGCCAGAGATAAGATTGCGAATACGGCCGGCGAAGCGCGGAATCATGCTCGCGCGGCGAGTGGCGAAATCGAGGCCAGCATCGAGCGCAATCCGTTGACGGCGGTGCTGATCGCTTTCGGCATGGGAATGTGGCTCGGCGTGATGAGCCGATCGCGTGGCTGATCGCGCATGATACGCTGGCTGACAGGCCTTTTGGGCGCCGCGACCGAACGGCGCCTCGGCGATTTACTTCTCGGCGCCGCCGCCGCGGGGGCCGTGGCGCTGTTCGCCGCCGTCAGCCTGGGGTTTGGCACTTTCGCCGTCTATGTCTATCTCCGAGCGTCGCAAGGGCGCATCGTCGCCGCGCTGATCGTCTGCGCGGCCCATGGGGCCGCCGCGATCACGATCTGGGCTATCACGATGGCGCGTCGGCGCGCCCGCCGTTCGCGCCTCGCCGCGATGGCGTCCGCGTCGGCGCCCGCCGAGGATATCGATTCGCTTCTACAGCATTTGCTGGCGGCTGGCGTCCAACAGGAGCAACTGGCCGCGGCGATGCGGCTGGGACGCGAGCTTTCGCCGATGCTGCTTTTCGCGCTGGCGCTCGTTGGAGGATTCATCGCGGGGAAAAAACTCGCGAAGTGAGGCGATGCCGGATTGAAGCGACCCGGCCGAACCGGCATTGCTCGGTGGCGCGGGTTGGCGCGCGAATGGCGCCCTCCGATGCGCGTTTTTGCGCGGGCGTGAGCCACGCAAGGCGAATGCAAACGCCGCGTCTTTGTCTTCGAACTTCCGTCGGAGGCGGTGCGTAGGTACAATACCGGATTGATAACCCCCCGTCATCAGATGCTCAATACAAACCCGCCGCCGCTCCAGACCGTCTGGCGCAAGGTTGGCCGGACCGCCTATAGGCGTGCTGATGACTGATACTTTGATCACTAACGCTTGGCGGGCGGCTCATCGTCGCATGGATCGTATTCTTAAACTATTTTTTATTATCGACGTGTTCGGGACTTTCATTGGCGTTATTTATCACGATGCCTGGTTTACCATTGTATGGTTAGTCGCGGCATTGAGCGCCGGTGTGATTGCGATGTCGGAGCGCGAAAGCCTCTTCTCGGTCCATACGACCGAAGACGACGAGTTCACCAATGAGAAAGAACTTATCGAGGCGTATGTGTTCGCGCGCAAATTCGCCGAGGCCAGCAATCTGCTCGCGGCCACTATGCTGGCGGTCGGATTCGTCATTGGGATTCCTTGGTGGAGCAATTTACTCGTCGCCCTTTCAACATGGTTCGTAGTTCTATTCGGACTGCCGCTGCTATGCGCCGCTCGAAACAATAGAGCGTGTGACGCCGATGG
>JBAUVQ010000310.1:0-1626 GCA_049583305.1 Methylocystis sp. | reverse complement strand
GGTGGAGATCGTGAAATAGCAGGGGGCCGCGAGGTCGCTCATGGCCCTTGCGCATGGGGGCGATCGCGGGGCAAGAAGTTCGCGCGAGCGCGCCCGAACCCCGGAGAGACCGATGCCGTTGCACGCCCCAGCGGAGCCAGCCCCAAGCGGGCGATTTTTCGAGTCGCTGATCGAACGCGCCGCGCGCTCGCCGGCGATCAGGATGGGCGTCGTGCATCCGTGCGACGCTCTTTCGCTGGAGGGCGCGCTCGCCGCCCGCGACAGGGGGCTGATCATCCCCGTTCTCGTCGGCCCGCATGGAAAAATCGAGGCGGTGGCGCTGGCCGCCGGGCTGTCGCTGTCCGGCGTCGAAATCGTCGACGCGCCGCACAGCCACGCGGCGGCCGAAAAAGCGGTGGCGCTGGCGCGGCACTGCAGGCTCGACGCGTTGATGAAGGGCTCGCTCCACACCGACGAACTGATGGCGGCGGTGGTGAACAAGGAACACGGCCTGCGCACCGACCGGCGCATGAGCCATGTCTTTTTGCTCGACGTGAAGGGCCATCTCAAACCGCTGCTGGTCACCGACGCCGCGATCAACATCGCGCCGACGCTCGACGAAAAACGCGACATCGTGCGCAACGCCATCGATCTCGCGCATGCGCTGGGCATCGCGCGTCCAAAGGTGGCGCTGTTGTCCGCCGTGGAAAATGTCGAAGCCAAGATCCCATCGACCATCGACGCCGCGTCTTTGTGCAAAATGGCGGATCGCGGCCAGATCACCGGCGCCGATCTCGACGGGCCGCTCGCTTTCGACAACGCGATATCGCCGGACGCCGCCGCCGCCAAGGGCATCGTTTCCCCGGTCGCGGGCGACGCCGATATTCTGGTGGCGCCGGACCTCGACGCCGGCAACATCCTGGCCAAGCAACTGGTGTTTCTGGCCGAGGCGGAGACCGCCGGCCTGGCGCTCGGCGCGCGCGTGCCGATCGTGCTGACCAGCCGCGCCGACGATGTGAGGGCGCGGGTGGCGTCCGCCGCGCTGGCCCAGATTTTCGCCCATTGGCGCGGCGTGCCCGCCGAGAACGCCGGCGAGAGCGGGCTGCTGAAAAAATTGTCGGAGTTTTTCGAGGAAAGCAAGGGTTAGGACGCCCGCCACTTTGGGCGCTGATGGCATGTTCCGGGCGGGAGCGTCGAAATCAACGATGCGCCGAGGCGCGGCCGTAAGCACTCTCTCGCGTTCAAAACGCGTCGCCCATCGCGCCCAAAGCCGAGCGATTCAAATCGAACATCGCGAAGTCAACACGATTGCTAACGGTTCGGGTTCACCTGCCGTTGTCGCTGGCCGGCGCAGTACAAGTTGCCATGCTTGTCCGTCATCCATTGGCATTCCACGTTGGTCACGCCATAGGTAAAGTCGTGGCTCCGAAGAGATAGTTGGTTCTGACCATAGGCTCCCGCTTGCGCGAAGCCTGGGACCATCATCGACGCGCCCACCGCGATCATCGCCATGATGGATTTGAAGTTACGTTGGGTCATCCCGACCTCCGCGTTGATTAAACGCTTACCCTTCCCCCAGTCCGCGAATCCAAATAGCTTATTTGGTTTTTGTTTCAAGCGAGCGCGTTCACGGGCGCGCAATACTGA
>JBAUVQ010000309.1:0-8410 GCA_049583305.1 Methylocystis sp. | reverse complement strand
GGCGTGCTGGATACGGTCTGCGGCCTCGCCGCCTCGCGCGAGACGCGCGACGCCCTTTTGCACGCCGAATCGCGCCCGCAGGCGCTGGCGCTGCTGTTCATGTCGCCCGAATTCCAGAGGAGATGAGCATGAGGCGTCTCGTTCCCGTGCCGATCCTCTCGCGCCGCGCGGCGCTGCGGGGACTGTCGGTCTCCTTCGCGGCGGCATACGCGCCGAAGGCGCTCAGCGCCGCCGGCGCGCGCGATCCGCGTGTGGTGGTGATCATTTTGCGCGGCGCGCTCGATGGTTTGACGGCGGTCGCGCCGATTGGCGATCCCGATTACGCGCTGCTGCATGGCGCGCTGGCCTTGCCCGCGGTTGGCGAACACGCCGGTCTTCCGCTCGACGGCTTTTTCGCGCTCAATCCGGCGATGCCCGTGTTCGCCCGCCTCTATAAAAAGAAGCGCGCCCTCATCGCTCACGCCGTCGCCACCAACTACCGCGACCGCTCGCATTTCGACGGGCAGGACGTGCTGGAGAGCGGTTATCCCGGGCCAAACCGCACCGACAGCGGCTGGCTCAACCGCGCTATCGCCTTGCTGCCGGCGGCGGCCGGGGCGCCCACGCGCGGGCTTGGAGTCGGCGTCACCGCGCCGCTGGTGATGCGCGGGCCGGCGCCGGTGCTTGGCTGGGCGCCGCAAGGGCTTCCCAACGCCGGCGACGCCCTGGCCATGCGCGCGCTCGATCTTTACGCGCATCGCGATCCGGCGCTCGGCGCCGCCTTGCGGGCCGGTCTCGACACCGAGAAAATGGCGACGCAGGGCGGCATGAGCGACGAGGCCAAGAAGAACAAAGGCGGCATGGATTCTCCCGGCGGCATGCGCCAGGCGGCCGCCGGCGCGGCAAAGCTGCTCGCGGCGCCGGAAGGGCCGCGAGTCGCGGCGCTGGCCTTCGACGGTTGGGACACGCATCAGAACGAGGGCGCCGGGACCGGTCAATTGGCGAATCGGCTTTCCGGGCTCGACGGCGCCTTCGAGGAGTTCGAAAAGGGCCTTGGCGAGCGCTGGAAGGACACGACGATCGTCGCGATCACCGAATTCGGCCGCACCGCGCGCATCAACGGCACCAATGGCTCGGACCACGGGACGGGGACGGTGGCCTTCCTCGCCGGCGGCGCGGTCGCGGGCGGACGTGTCGTCGCCAATTGGCCGGGCCTGAAGGCGAATCAGCTCTATCAGGGCCGCGACCTCGCGCCGACCACGGATTTGCGCGCGCTTTTGAAAGGCGTTCTCGCCGACCAGTTGGGGATTTCGGCGCAAGCCTTGGGTGAAAAGGTGTTCCCGGAGTCCGGCGGGCTGGCGCCGATGCAGGGATTGGTGCAAGCTTAAGCGCCGAGACGACGCAAAAGGATCGAAGATGCACATCCAGCCCTATCTCTTCTTCGAAGGACGCGCCGACGAGGCGATCGACTTCTACGAAAAAACACTGGGCGCGAAGCTCGTCATGCGGCTGCGCTTCAAGGACAATCCCGACGGCGCGCCGACGAATCCCGCCATCGCCGACAACGTGATGCACGCGCGGCTGCAAATTGGCGATTCGACCGTTTTGCTTTCCGACGGACATGGCGCCGAAGGCCCGCGCTTTCAGGGCTTTTCGCTCACGCTTTCCGTCGCTGATGACGCCGAGGTCGATCGCCTGTTCGCGGCGCTGAGCGAGGGCGGGAGCGTCATGCAGGCGCCGACGAAGACGTTTTTCTCGCCGCGCTTCGCGATGGCCGCGGACCGCTTCGGGGTTTTGTGGATCATTTTGGTGGAACATTGACGCGAGCGCGTCAAAAATCCAAGCCGGCCGGCCGCGGTCGAGTTGGAAAATTCGTGAGAAGCGCTTATAAAGGGGCGTTCGAGCGTGAAGCCTCGAACGTGGTTTCGCGGGCGTAGTTCAGTGGTAGAACGACAGCTTCCCAAGCATTATTTTTAGTGCCTTGGCGGCATTTATTATCAATCATTTATCGATATCCCATCAGGTTGTTACGGGAATTCATCGGTGTTTTTCGTCTTGGTCGTTCGCGGGGGTAGGACCAGCTAAGCGCTCTTCGATCGCCTCAAGAAGGCTGTCGCTGCGCCCATCGGCGGCATTCCCGATCGTCACGTCACGCAGAAGCACTGCAAGGTCGTAAGGCGTGATCGGCGTCGTGATCTCGTAAACATGGTCGTCCGGCGTGCGATCATCCACGATCAATAAGCGCGCGCCGCATACGCGATATGAGATTCCGCCGTCAGTATCGAAATGAACGATGGCTGTTGGTTTCGTTGTCACGCCTTTTTCTCCTTCGTTTCCACAATCGCCGCCACCGGCGCGGCCTTGTTCAGCGCGGCGCGCAAATCCTCGTCGCTGACGTGCGAATAGCGCTCCGTCGTCGTGATCCTCTTGTGGCCCAGCGCGCGGCCGGCGGCCTGGATTCCGGCGACGCGGGTGATGCGCGAGGCGGCTGTGTGGCGCAGATCGTGGATGCGTAGATCCTCGAGGCCGGCGGCTTTGCGCGCGCGCCAATAGGCGGTGCTGAACGTATCGGGGGCGATCGGGACAAGATCGCCTCGGCGACCGCCGAACGGGTGGCGCACAACATAGGTGAAGACGCGGGTAGGGTGCTTGCCGCGTTCCTGGCGCAAGATCGCGATCGCGGCGTCCGCCAGCGGCCGGCGGTCGACCGTGCCCCCCTTGCCGCGCACGGTGAACTCGCCGCGCTCCAGCGCCACGTCCGTCCATTCCAGCATGCAGGCCTCGGCGCGGCGCACGCCCGTCGCTACAAGAAAGCGCGCGAGCGCGTGGAAGTCTTGCCGCAGCGCCGCGAACAGCCGCGCCTCCTCCTCGCCGGTCATTTCGCGGACGCGGCCGGGCGGCTCTTTCAGCTTCAACTTGCGCCAGTCGATCCGCGCGATGTCCTGGCCGAGAAAATCGGCGTGGCGAAGAATCGCGCGCAGCGGTTCGACGACCGAGCGGTTGACCGTCGCCGGCGACACGTCGTCGAGCCGGCGCTTCGCCACGATGCGGGAAATGACGTTGTTGTCGATCTGGGCGATGGGCTTCTTTTGGCCGATCTCGGTTTGCAGCCATGCCAAGGAGCGCTCGATGGCCGGGGCGTCCTTGCGATGCTGGCCGCGCTCCAGCCACCATCTGGTGGAGGCCGCGCCGAAACTCATCGGGGCGTCGCCCGCTAGCTGCGGGATTTCGGTTTGCTTTTCCGCCCGGAGCTTTTTGACGCAGGCTTCGGCTTCTCGGCGGTTTTCCGTGCCAGTCGAGCCACAAAATCGATGACCCCGGCATTGGAAGTCGTAGAGCCACGGGCCGGCGCCGGAGCGCTGGTAGAGACCTCGGGTTTTTGCCATGTGGTCCGCCTTTGCAACAGAAACGCGTCGATATCGGCCGGCATGAACCGATAGGCGGTCCGCTTCCCGGGGTCGCCGAGATTGACGTAGGGGATATCGCCGGTCCGCAGGATATCGCGAAATCGGCGTTCGCAAACCCCGATCCGCTCGGCGGCTTGGGTTAGGGTGAGCATCCCGGGCTCTTTCGCGCTTCCGTGCGGGGTGGTCATGGGCGAGAGCCTTTCATTCGCTTTTCCATCAAGAAGACCTGGAGGGCATGCTCGCCATCCTCATTGATCGCGTAGACCTCATACGATGCGCCAGACGGGAATTTCCCAGTCTCCCCGGTTCTAGAAGCCCATCCAGCATTAATAATCGCGCGCGTTGTTGAATCCGCATGCGCGCCAACGCTGAACGTATTTCCATAAAACAGCCATGCAAGCCGCTTCGCTTGTGCGACGGTTGCTTTCGCTCGCTTCCGCGTCACGGTTGCTTTGCCGGTCATGGAATAGCCTCGCAGATCGGCCATGTCGCCGCTCGCCCATTCGCGCAACTGAGCCACGAATTGTTCATTCGTCTCGATAATCGCTTTGTTGGTCACTTCCTTGCCCTGCAAGCCTCGATCGCTGCCGCCGTCGTCGATACGTCCAGCTTCTCGCGGATGATCTTGAAGCGGTCGGAGAATGATTTATTGACGAGCCCAAGCGCCAGCGCGGCCTGCGCGACGTCGCCATGCTCCGCGACAGCGGCGATCAGCCTTTCCTCGGCGGGCGTTAGCGCGCAGGGGTCTTTCTTGGCGCGGCCCTTGTGGCGGCTTCGTGCGTATTGCGTGGTTTCGACGAACATTAGGGCGCGCTCCCGCCATGCGCTTCGCTTGGCGCGCTCATATCGGCGGCGAACCTTTTGGCCTGATCGGGTGTGTCGAACAGTCGCCAGTTCGTCGACGGCGGGTCGTCCTCGCCATCCGCCTCGTAGAATTTACCGGCGAATTTCGGAGGGCCGAAATAGACCGGCGTCACGACCGCCGTGCTTTCATTCTCGTAGCTCAGGAGTTCGTGAAGCTCCTCGGGCGCGGCCTGTGGGTCGCCGTTCTGGACATAGCCAATATGATCCAGCGCGGCGGAGAGGGGCATCATGTTGGATGAGTCGATAATCTCGACGCCGATTTCCGCCAACTGGGCGCGCGCGAGCGGATCGCCGCCCCGAAGAACATGGGCGAAAGCGATAATGTCATGAGCCGTCCATTGATCTGGATCGACCGCGTCGTGATGGAAGACGAAGGTCGTGGTCGTTGATGGCCTCCGTTCTTCGTTCCCCGCGATCGCGGCGGCGATCATCGCGTCCACGTCGTCGGTTGTTATCTTGTTATCGGCGTGATCGTCCTGCTTGGCCTTTGATCCGCGCGACGCCTTTCCCGCCCCATAGACGAACAGCCATGCGACCAAACACGCGGCGCCCCAGATGGCCGCGCTTTGCAAAAATGTCATGGGGTTTCCTTCCGGTTGGCGAGTTCCTTGGCGCAGGCGCGGCCGAAGCCGATGGCCAGCTCGGCGGAGGCGAGGCGCCCTTCCGCCACCATCGTGTCCGCCTCGCGCCGCCAGTAATCGCGCTCCTCGCGCAGTTGCGCGGCGGTTTGGCGGCTGGGGTCGATCGGGATTTTGCCGCGCAGACTCTCGGGCGCGGGCTGGGGGCTGAGCTGGGGTTGAGCCATCACGCGGCCGCCTTAGCTTGATCGCGCGCTTCGACCAGGCGCTTGCTGAGTTCGCGGATGATCTCGTCGAGTTCGCTGGCGGGGATGGTCGGCTTTTTCCGCCATTGGTGGAAAAACACGATCTCCGCCTCGATCCCCGCGGCGCGCGTCGCGGCGTCCGGGATTTGCGCGACGCGATAATCGAAACAGGCGAGATAGGCTTTTACCCGGAGAAATATGATTTGCGCGCTCACTGGCCCCTCCCGAAATAGATGTGGCCGGCGGCGTAGATCGCGAGGCCGATGACGATGGGAATGAGGGGGATTAGGTTTTGGAACGGCATGGGCGGCTCCCTTGGGGTTGGCTTGATGGAACGTCGCTTAGTGTCTGGTGAGCGCGGCGCGGCGGGCGCGTTCGAGGCGGACGGCTTCGAGCGTGATCCGCGCGTCGCGCTCGATGCGCGACCAGATCGCGTCCTCGACCGCCTTCAGCACATGGTCGGGATAGTCGCGCAGCGAGGCGCTCACCTCGTGCACGCGGCCGGTTTCGCTGCGAAAGGCGCAAGCGGATTTGTGGTGGTAATGGGGGTTGGCGGTGGGCATGGGGTGGCTCCTCGGTGAACGGCGAGCCAGATAATGAACGAAAAATCAGTTTCGTCAAACGAAAAATCGTTTCAAATTCGTGATAACGTCGCCGCGAGACGGGAGGCGGCCGTGCCGACATTGTTGGAATTTCGTATTTTGGACGGGGATTTCGCGCCCGTGGGCGGCGTCAAGGCGACGATTCTCGGATTGGAGGGGCGGCGTTGGCGGCGCGGCTGGCGCGACGTTCGGGCAATCGGAACTAACGCCACGGAAATCGAGCATAACCTGCTTGGCGGCGCGGCCGGCGCGCTGGCGCTTGGTGGCGTCGCTTCTATCTTTTTCACGCCGCTCGCCGCCGCTGGCGCCGCCGTGGTCGGCGGCATGGCTGGCGCGCGCGAAATCGAGAAATTCATGCTAATTGGCCAGGATGGCCGAATCGCCTATTGCCGCGCCGAAAAACCGATTTGCGGGCCGCTGCGGTTGTTGATGGAAGATGCGCTGCTGGTCGCCGAGCCGCTCAATATCGTGCAAATAGAAGGGCCTGGCCTGATCGAGGAGGCCGCGAATTATATCGACGCGGGGCTAGCCGCGCTTCCGTTTTTCGGGAAGAAATAGGTCTGGTCTTGGAATAACGCCGAGGTATCTAAAGGCGCAAAGCAAGTTGGCGTTCCTAATTGGCAGCGCGTTATGTGATTCGAGCGTGAATAATTGGCCGTTTCCTTCCCGCAATATCTTTATCATGGTTTCTCCGGTCATCGTTTGGACGATGGCGTATTGATTTAGCAGCATAACGGGCGGCACGGGATTCTTGTCATAGAGAATGAATTCGCCATGATGGAAGCGCGGATACATCGACGGGCCGTCGACCTGCAGCGCGGCGAGCGTCGACGGTTCCGCCAGGCTGATTGATTCGGGCGGCTCCCTTTGATCGAAGAAATCGACATGATCGCCGCCGCAGACCTTGCCCATCACGGGGATCGCCCGCGCGCTGGAGCGGCGCATCTGGCCGTCTCCGGTCAACAGCCATCCCTCGGACACGTCGAGCACGATCGACAATTCGCGCAAATATCTCGGCCGCTTCACCCCGCCGCTTTCGAGCGAATGGACGGTGGATTGTTGCGTGTCCAGCTCGCGGTTGATCCGCCGGACGCGCTCCGCCAGCTCTTTTTGCGACCAGCCTTTTTCCTCGCGCGCCCGGGCGACGCGTTCGCCTAGCGTTTCCATGCAAGCGATTTAACATTCCCGTTAAACGAAAGATCGCTTGCGCTCCAACTGATTTTTCGCTTATGGTCGCCGTCATGAAATCCAGAACCGCCTTCGATGACGTGATCGCCAGGGTTGGAAGCCAATATCGGTTGGCCGATCTTTTGGGGCTTAAGCAGTCCACCGTCTCCTATTGGGCGAAGACCAAAATTCCGGCCGAAAGAGCCGTCGAAATCGAGACCTTGACGCAAGGCCGCGTGCCGCGATCGCTTTGCCGCCCGGATCTGTGGACGCCGCCCGAACCGCCTGCGCCGGCTGACGGCGAGAACGGGAGCGCCGAAACATGATCGCGTTCCGCTCGTTCGTCATTCGCGCGGCGCTCGCCTGCGCCCTCTCGGGATTTGGCTTCGGCTTGATGCTGTCGCATGGGCGCGGCGCGACATGGTGATCTATTCGAATTGCGTGATCCCATCACGCAACGGGGCGGCGGGCGTTTCGATCGGCCTCGGCGGTCGCCGCTCAATCCATTCGCTCGCAAGAGCGTCAAGGCTTCGCGCGCTGCTCATGGCGCGCGTTTCCCCGTTCCGCAGGGGAAGTGCGGCGGCCCTCCTTGGGCGTTTCCTCCCTTGACTCGCCGGCGGCGTTCGCAGCGCCGCCGGCCTTTTTTGGGGGTGTTTTACGAGCGTGTTTGGCGTTTACGCCGCGGCGGCGGCGGGTTGTTCTGGCGGTGAGTGAGTTTGGTTCGCGTGCGTGTCTCCCGTGTCGCGAATAAAGCATGGGAGACGTCGGATGTCCTGCAAGAGTCCTTTGCGTTTGGAGCAAAAAATGGCGGACGCGGTTAGCGACGCGAGTTCTTGGGCGAAGTGGATGGTTCAGCGCGAGTCGCGCGGGCCGGGCGATCTCGACAATGCGATGCGCCGCGTCGCGGAGCGCCACGGCATCCCTTTCGCCACCTTGTGGGGGCTGCGTTATCGGCCGCCGAAGGACGTGTTCGTTGGCGTCTATCTCAAATTGCAGGCGGCTTATGTCTCGGAATGTCTACGTCAAGAAAGACTGCTGCGGCATGAGCGCGAAAACACAAAAGCCAAGGGTGTGCTTGGCGAGGCTCTTATTCGCGCGGCTGATGCTGTGGCTGGCGAGGAGATTTAAGCGTTAGGCGCTCCCGCGCCGCGTGTATCGCGTTTGTCCTATTCCGCGTTCCCCCGCGTAATCCTCTCATATTCGGATAGACCATGGGTTTTCAGCGCGGCTTGGCGCGTCGTTGGTTTGGGTTCGCCGAGCGAGCCTGTTTGCGGCTGGCGCTCGCCGTGCCGAGCTGGACGCCGTTTCCGCTCTATCTCGACATCACCGTGTGGCTGTTGAAACGCGCGCGCGCCGCGTCGCGCAAGTTGGGGGAAATCTCGTGATCGTGATTCCGCAAGATGTCGTCTCGCGCGCGCTGGCGCTCGCCGGCGCGGCCGTGGCCGAACTCGCCGACGGCCATCAGGCGCATGGCGCGCGGCACGCCCGCGCGCTGCATCTGGCTTATGGCGTGTTGTCGATCGCCTATCCCGGCGCCGCGCATGCCGAGATCGCGCGGGCGCTCGGAG
>JBAUVQ010000308.1:0-6042 GCA_049583305.1 Methylocystis sp. | reverse complement strand
TCACGGAAAATCGATATCAGCGCCCGCACGAGAACCTCCCGAATCGAGAAGTCTCCGAAAGAGTCCGTTCTTACCCGACCCGCAACAAGTTACTTTCCAAAAGACCAAATATACTCATATGCGATTCCCCTGCGGGCGACCGGCGGGGTTTATTCTTGCGCGGGGAGCAAAAGCCATGACGACGACGCCCGTGAGCCGCCTGCGCCAAATCCCCTCGGGGATATGGGCGCTGGGCTTCGTGTCGCTGCTGATGGACGTCTCCTCGGAGATGATCCACGCGCTGTTGCCCGTCTATCTCGTGACCGTGCTCGGCGCCTCGATGACCAGCGTCGGCGCCATCGAGGGCATCGCGGAGTCCACGGCCTCCATCGTCAAGATTTTCTCCGGCGCGCTGTCGGACTGGCTGGGGCGGCGCAAGTTCTTGGCGACGCTCGGCTATGGTCTCGCCGCGCTGACCAAGCCCGCTTTTCCCTTGGCGCAGGGGATCGACGTGCTGATCGCGGCGCGCTTTGTCGACCGCATAGGCAAGGGAATACGCGGCGCCCCGCGCGACGCCCTCGTCGCCGACATCGCCCCGCCCGCCCTGCGCGGCGCCGCCTTCGGTCTGCGCCAGTCGCTCGACACCATCGGCGCCTTTCTCGGACCGGCCTTGGCCATCGTGCTGATGTGGGCTTCCGCCGATAACTTCAAGTTGGTGTTTTGGGTCGCGGTCGTCCCCGCCTTTCTGGCGGTGGCGGTGCTGCTCGTCGCTGTCGAGGAACCGGCGCGCGCCGAAGGCGAGAGGCGGTTGCGCTTCCCGCTGCATTTTTCGGAACTCGCCCGACTCGGCGGCGAATTCTGGCTGGTCGCTCTGGTCGCGGCGGTGTTCGCGCTCGCTCGATTTAGCGAGGCCTTCCTCATTCTCCGCGCGCGCGACGCGGGGTTGCCGCTGGCGCTGAGCCCGCTGGTGCTGGTGGCGATGAATATCGTTTACGCGCTGTCGGCCTATCCGGCCGGAGTGCTCTCCGACGCCTGCGACCGGCTGATCGTTCTGGCGCTCGGCCTCGCGTTGCTTATCGTCGCCGACTTCGTGTTGGCGGGTTCGAGCGGACTCGTCGGCGTCGCCGTCGGCGTCGCGCTGTGGGGCCTGCACATGGGGCTGACCCAAGGGCTGCTGGCGACGCTGGTCGCCGATGTCGCGGCGCCCGAGCTGCGCGGCACGGCCTTCGGCATGTTCAATCTACTGAGCGGGTTGGCCGCGCTGGCGGCGAGCCTCGTCGCCGGAGCCCTGTGGGATCGTCACGGCGCCTCCGCGACATTTCTGGCGGGCGCGGCGTTCGCCACGCTCGCGCTCGGGGGATTGGCCCTCGCGAAATGGCGCGCGCCGGCGTTGGGGGCGGGGCATGCGAGTTGAACCAGAGGCGGCACAAAACGCCCTTCGCGGTTGCGGCGCCCCGGCGATTGATTTAACAATCGGGGCTTGATAGCTCGGCTGTGGGAGGGGAGAGCCATGGCGCAAGCCGAAATGGACGGCGCGGCGGACAAAAGACCGCTTTCGCCGCATCTGACCGTCTATAAGCCGATGCTGACCATGGTCATGTCCATGGCCCATCGCGTCTCCGGCGTCGTGCTTTATCTCGGCGCGCTGCTGCTGGCGCTTTATCTGCTTGGGCTCGCCCTTGGACCCGGGGCGTTTGGCGTTGTCTCCTGGATTGTAAACGGCTTTATCGGCCATGTGATCGTGCTGGGGTTCAGCTGGGCGCTGTTCCACCATCTGCTCGGCGGCGTGCGTCACGCGCTATGGGACCGGGGCCTCTATATGGACCCCAAGGGTCGCGAGTTGCTGGCGCAGGCGACGCTCGGGGGCGGGATCATCCTGACGCTGTTGAACTGGATCCTGTCGACTCTCGCCAATTAGGCCGCGATTTTATCGGCGACCGCCCGGAGGCATAAGCGCATGACGTCTCGAACGGAATTCATCAGCGGCAGAACCGGGCGCGGCGCGGCCTATGTGTCGGACGTCTCGGGCGCCGAGCACGACAGATTCATGCGTCTTTCGGCCCGCGCGCTGCTGCCGCTTGGTTTGCTGGCGGCGTGGTTCATCGTGGGGCTGTCGGGCAAGTCGTTCGAGGCGGCGCGCGCGGAACTCGCTCATCCATTCCCGGCGCTCGCGCTGATCTTCTTCATCGCCATCGCCGCGCCGCACGCGCGCGTTGGCGTCGAGTCGATCATCGAGGACTATGTTCATGACGCGGCGCAAAAAGAACTGGCGCTACGCGTCAATAAATGGGCTTCTATCGCCATCGCGCTCCTGTGGACGCTGGCGATACTGCTGATCGCGGCGCCAAGGTAACCGGTCAATTCTCTAGTCGAAAAAGGCGTTCTGATGGTTGCAACGAGCGAAGCTTCGGCCAGCGCCAACGTTAATGGCCGAGCCTATGAGATCGTGGATCACAGCTTCGACGTGGTTGTCGTGGGCGCCGGCGGCGCGGGCCTGCGGGCGGCGGTCGGCTGCGCCAAGGCGGGCCTGCGCGCGGCCTGTGTGACAAAGGTGTTTCCTACCCGGTCGCATACGGTCGCGGCGCAGGGCGGCGTCGCGGCGGCCCTCGCCAATATGGGGCCCGACGACTGGAAGTGGCATATGTACGACACTGTCAAGGGCTCCGACTGGCTCGGAGACCAGGACGCGATTGAATATTTGTGCCGTAACGCGCCCAAGGCCGTCTACGAACTCGAACATTGGGGCGTGCCCTTTTCGCGCACCGAGGACGGCCGCATCTATCAGCGTCCGTTCGGCGGCATGACCACCGATTACGGCAAAGGTCCGCCGGCGCAGCGCACCTGCGCCGCCGCCGACCGCACTGGCCACGCCATGCTGCACACGCTCTATGGCCAGGCGCTGAAACACGACACCGAGTTCTTCGTCGAATATTTCGCGCTCGATCTGATCATGGATTCCGAGGGGCGCTGCCGCGGCGTCACATGCCTGAAGCTCGACGACGGCACGATTCACCGTTTTCGCGCCGGCCTGACCGTGCTCGCCACCGGCGGCTATGGCCGCGCCTATCTGTCCGCGACCTCGGCGCATACCTGCACCGGCGACGGCAACGCGATGGTTTTGCGCGCGGGACTGCCGTTGCAGGATATGGAGTTCGTGCAGTTTCACCCGACCGGTATTTACGGCGCCGGCTGCCTGATCACCGAAGGCGCGCGCGGAGAGGGCGGTTATCTGACGAATAGCGAAGGCGAGCGCTTCATGGAGCGCTATGCGCCGAGCGTAAAGGATCTCGCGCCGCGCGACATGGTCTCGCGCGCGATCACCATGGAAGTGCGTGAAGGTAGGGGCGTCGGTAAGCTCCGGGATCACGCCCATTTGCATCTCGAACATCTCGACCCGGCGATCCTGCATGAACGCTTGCCGGGCATTTCCGAGAGCGCCAAGATTTTCGCCGGCGTCGACGTGACGCGCGAGCCGATTCCGATCATCCCGACCGTGCATTACAACATGGGCGGCATACCCACCAATTATCACGGCGAAGTGCTGACGAAGAAAGGCGACGACGCGGACTGCGTCGTGCCGGGACTGATGGCGCTTGGCGAAGCGGCCTGTGTTTCGGTGCATGGCGCCAATCGGCTCGGTTCCAATTCGCTGATCGATCTTATTGTGTTCGGACGCGCCGCCGGTCTTCGCGCGGCCGAATTGGTGAAACCCGGCGAGACGCTGCCGGAACTGCCCGCGAACAGCGTGGACGCCGCGCTGGCGCGACTCGACGGTTTCCGCCACGCCGATGGCGGGACGAGCACGGCGGTGTTGCGCGATAAAATGCAGCGCGCGATGCAGACGCATTGCGCGGTCTATCGCACCGGCGAGATTCTGGCCGAGGGCGTGGCGCAAATCGGCGCCATCTGGAAGGAAAGCGCGGACGTAAAGGTCACCGACCGCTCGCTGATCTGGAACTCCGATTTAATCGAGACGCTGGAGTTCGACAATCTGATCGCCCAGGCGGCGGTGACGATCGGATCGGCGGAAAACCGGAAGGAATCGCGCGGCGCCCATGCGCGCGAGGATTTTTCCGCGCGCGACGACGTCAAATGGATGAAGCACACGCTGGCGACCATCGACGAGGGCAAGAAGGCGGTCGAGATCGACTATCGCCCGGTGCACTCTTACACGATGACGCAAGAGGTGAGCTATATCGAGCCGAAGGCGCGGGTGTACTGAGGCGAGCGCGACGAGAGGGACCGTGGTCTATGTGGAGAATAGCCGCCGTGCTCCTTGGGATCATTACGCTGTGTGGCGCGAGCCCGGCGAGCGCCGAACGAGGTCTGTCGAGCTGCGGCGCCCAAGATCTCAAGCGCCACATCGGCGAATCGATCGAGGCGTTGAAGCGGGTTCGCCTAGACCATGTGCGTTACGTTTGCCTTGGTTGCGCGATGACCGCTGAAGATAACTCCGGGCGCTTGACGGTGATGTACGACCGCAAGACCGACCGCATCATGAGACTGGGCTGTTACTAAGCCGACAAACCGCGGATAGAGCGAGACATGGTCGAATTCACGCTACCCCAAAACTCCAGGCCCCTTGAGGGCAAGAGCTGGCCACGTCCCGATGGCGCGAACATTCGCGAATATCGCATCTACCGCTGGAATCCGGATGACGGACAAAACCCGCGCATAGATACTTATTTCGTCGACGCCGACGATTGCGGGCCGATGGTGCTCGACGCGATTCTCTGGATCAAGAACAAGATCGACCCGACGCTGACGTTCCGCCGCTCGTGCCGCGAGGGCATCTGCGGCTCCTGCGCGATGAATATCGACGGGACCAACACGCTCGCCTGCACCAAGGGGATGGACGAGATCGAGGGCGTGATAAGACTCTATCCGCTGCCGCATTTGTCGGTGGTGAAAGACCTCGTGCCCGATCTCACCGGCTTTTACGCCCAGCACGCGGCGATCGAGCCCTGGCTGCAGGCCGGGCCGGACCCCGAAAAGGAGCGATTGCAATCGCCCCAACAGCGCGCCAAGCTCGACGGGCTGTACGAATGCATCCTCTGCGCCTGCTGCTCGACCTCTTGCCCGAGCTATTGGTGGAACTCGGATCGCTATCTTGGCCCCGCCGCGCTGTTGCAGGCGCATCGCTGGATCTCGGATTCGCGCGATGAGGCTGGCGAGGAGCGCTTAGGCTATGTCGACGACGCCTTCCGGCTCTATCGCTGTCACACGATCATGAATTGCACCAAGGCCTGCCCTAAGCATCTGGAACCGGCCAAGGCCATCGCCGAGCTGAAAAATCTGGCGCTCGCCAGACTGCCCTAACTCATCCGGCGGCCTTCGCGCATTCCGCTGCGCAGGCCGCGCAGGCCGTGCTCAGCGCCGCGCATTCGGCGACGCGGAGAAGCTTGTCGCAGTCCTTTTTGCAGGCGAGACAGATGTCCGCCACCGTGCGCGCAAAGGCGGGCGCATAGGGCGCGCTCAAGCCGGCCAACCCGACCAGCGCGCCGCAGGCCGCCACGACATCGGCGGCGGAGTTCGCGCAATCCGTGAAGGAAGCATCCTTCGCCGCCAGCGCGACAAGCGCGCGCCGCAAGCAGTCCTGGCCGGCGGCGAGGCACAAGGAACTGGCCCGCGCCAACGCCGCGTAAGTTTGCGGCTGGCGCGCCTCCGGCGCCGCGGGCTTGGGGGCCGCTTCCCGCGCAACGGCCAAAGGCGAGGAAAGCGCCGCGAACCCCACCGCCGTGACAAAACCGCGTCGCTCCATGATTTCCTCTTTCAAGTCGCCTGACTGACTTTTGACCACTATAAGCCCGCTTGGGGCGGATTTCACGGGGGAAGCGGCATGGCGGCGCTGGCGCATCTGGACGCGCAGGAGTTCATCAACACCTTTATCTCTTTGTTCGTCGCGCTCGTGCTGGGCGCGGCGATCGGCGCCGAGCGGCAATATCGCCAGCGCACGGCGGGGCTGCGCACCAACGCGCTCGTGGCCGTCGGCGCCTCGGCCTTCGTCGATCTCGGCATGCGGCTGAACGGCAATATCGGCGCCGCGCAGGTGCTGGCCTATGT
>JBAUVQ010000307.1:0-29707 GCA_049583305.1 Methylocystis sp. | reverse complement strand
GACGGCACTCCCCTCTACCGCAAACGTCACCTCGATCGCAGCGAAGACCAGCGCGAGCTGGTGCCGTTATTCCTTCCGGGGACCCTCGACGAAGGTAGCCCAACTAGCTGGAGCAAGAGCCTTGCCTTCGCCGAGAAGTTCGACAAGGTGTTCGACGATGAGGATCCCAACTCGGTGGCCGGGGCAATCTTCGAGCACGTGCCGAGGGAGGATGAGGTAGTGCTCAACGTCTCCGCGCTCTGGGACGACCACGGCTTCGTCGAGGCAGCCGAGGCCTACCAGCGGAGTGGCGGCACTGAAGTTGCCGCCATTTTCCACTTTCGCGGCGAACGCGACCAGAACGAAGTAATTCTGCGCGCGCCACTTCGGCTGAACGAGATCGCAGCTCTCAGCAGACCCGCCGACTTCGAGAGCCTCAGTGTCGCGATAGGAGCGGAGACCGAGGAGGCCCGTGACGCTCTTCGGATTCTTCTGCAAGCAGCGCACATCAATGTCGGAATGGCGCAGTTCCTCTCCGACGAGGGAACCCGGCGCGTCGTGCAGACAGCGGTCACCGTAATGAGAGCTCGCATGGAGGCCCGGATGGCCTTGCGAGTACCGACTCGGCCCGACGGCAAGCGCGGTCGCCTCCGAGACGCTGTCCGCCTCGGCCGGCAAGCTGCCAACAAGCTCGCCACTTTCGAAGGTTGGCGGAGGTTGCCCGGGCCGGACGGATTGACGGAGGGGCGATGGTCGGACGGCACGTTCGCCTATCACCGGCCTAACGGGGCCATTTGGCTGTACTAATTCAGAGGCTGCACGAGCTTCCTCCCGTCCCGCTCCGATACGAAGGACGGCTATCGCGGACCTATTTCGTTTCCCGGATCGTTTAGTCCAGAACCAGCAGAACGAACCTCGAACCGCCAGTTCGCCGCCAGCGAGAAAGCCCGAAAATGGTGACGGAGCCGTTCGCCAAAATCGGTGCTCATGACCTGTCGCTGGCGTCGCGCGCCGACTGTCCGCGTGCTACCGATTAGCTTTTGTGGCTCCCTATGCCTAAAGGCGAAGGCGTCCGGCTTCGTCGACGAGACGCTCGCCACGCGCAGATTCCACCTCGCGAACCAACCAGATTGCGTTCTCCTCGTCCGGAGAGGTCGTGCTCTTGAGAAGAGCTAGGACGTCGTGGCGGGTATGCCCTCTCAGCATGTTTGCAAGGTAGCGATAGTGGTGCAGATTGATCGGGCTCTCGAGCACCCTTTGCATTAATTTGGCATGCACTGATCGATGCAGGGGATTGCTTGTGGATCCCAGCCGGAAAAGCAACGCATTCTGATCAATGTTCGGCGAGGCGAGACAACGGTGTAATGCTTCGGCAGGGAATGTATCAAAGCAACTGGCGAAGACACTTGGAATACGTTCAGCTAGCTTTGGAGTAGCGAGCATGCGGTTGAGCAACTGAGCATGATAGGACTTCACGTCATTTAGTGCATTCAGTACAGCTGCCGCTTTGTCGTCGTCGTCTTGGAAATGCTGGAGCACAACCTCGATGGCTAGCTCCGCTGACGACGACAGCATCATCGGCGTGAAGTGGTCCTCAAAACGTTGATGAACGCTGTGAAGCGCGACCCAGCGGGAGAACGGCAGAGTTTCGCCCGTAGGGAGCTGGACTCCAAGGTCGGCCCCCAATTTCTGCCGCCATTCGTCGTAAAGGCGTAATACTTGCGTGAGGTGATAGCTCGGAAGAGCGTTCGGCTGCGCGCAAACGAACCTGACAATCGAAGCGACGCCTTCCGGATAAACGGTGGCGAGAGCGTTCAAGACGTCCTGCATCGCCTTTGGTTGCATTGGACTGCCTAGCCGACTCCAGAGCTCCTCAATCAGTGATACTGGAGCTCGCTCAAAGAACCGCATGTTGGCGAGCGCCGGGATGTGATGAAGATACGCAAACGACGGAGGCAAATTGGCGACCAGCTCAGGAAGGATAGCTTCACCGTGGCGCGTGATAAGCACCCGCCATCCAACCTCATCGTAGCCCGCCGCGATCCACGCCCGGGCTGTCGCGTCGTCGATTTCTGGTGAGAGCGCGGCGGCGAGCTTATGATGATGTCCTCCGCTCGGCGTAGCGAAGGCGATCTTCTGGAACGCCGCGATCCAGGGCCGTCCGCGATCAACGACGGCAAAGCCCAAGAGCTCCTGCGGACGCTTCGCCATTGAGCCGAAGCGGGCGAGAAGAAACCGGAACACTTCGTCATCAGCGCAGGCGACGAGGACCCGATTTAGGTCAAGCCAGGACCCGGAATTCTGAGGAATCACCGTTTCTACTAGGCGCTCGTAAGCTGCACCGATCCAGCGCGCCAGGGCGACGTTAGATCGCCGCGCGGCGGCCGCTCGCAACTTCCATGGCTTCAGCCTTATTAATTCTTCAAGATGCGGCCGGCCCCAGGCCGGCACGTCACAACTGCACCCCAGTGCGACAGCCAAGGCTTCGACATAGGTGATCCTGCCGGACAACGCCATCTGCTCAAGCCAGGGCGCCCATTCCGCGCCACCACGCTCGGCAATGGCATCGAGGACGAAATCCGAACCGTCCAAACCAATCCAATCCCCAAGGATCGCCCTTTGGGGAAAGAGAATAGCCGGGCGTAGCGCCTGCTGCCACTCGTTGACATAAAGCTTCGCCTGCGACAGCTTACTCAAAACGTCGAGCGCACGGCGCAAATACTCTGGCCTAGCGATTTCGAGAGCCGCGAGGCCGCCTCGGCTTTGGACCGCCAAGCGATCATCGCTCAACGCGCGTTCGAGGCAGGCGGCGAGAATTGGGTTAGGGCTTCGCGATCGTTGGCTGGCGTCGAGCGCTGCCGCTAGCACGAGATCGTCGTTCACTGCGTGACGGACGTCTTCGTCTATCGCGCGTGCGCCGGACTGCAGGGCCAATGCATAACTCTCACGGGTGTGCAGGGGCTCTATGGCGTCTGCTGCGAGTTGGCCCGCCACAAGCCCGCGTCCTACTAACCAGCTCCAATATAAATCATGGATCGGTAGAGCCTGACCGCTCCGTTCGACAATCGTCCCGAGACGTTGAAGAAGCTTCTCTGGTTCGACGAAACCTTTCGCGTTCGCGCGTGTACGGAGCTCTAAGACTAAACGCCCGTAGGACCGGTCGTTCGCGAGCGCCGACGCTGCGACAGCGCCGGCGAGCGCCTCAGTAAACCCTTCCGGCAAATGGCGGGCCAAATAATCATGAAACTGGCGCAGTAATTCGCCCGTCGCCGATGCATTTGCCTCGGACAGCACATGCATCGAAAGAAGCAACGGCAATCGGAGCAGGTTGAGCACTGGATTTGAGAGCACAGGTTCACCCGGGCGCGCCCTCTCCACGACGTCAGCCACCTGATTGGGCGAAAGCAGCTCGATCGACCAAATCTTGAACGTCGTATCTCCGACGTCCGCGAACTTGCCGTTCGCAATCACTCGCACGCTGCGGAGTGCCCTTACTGCTTTTCGCTTTTCGCCGGCGGTTTCGCCGATCGCAAACTCCGACCATCCATCGATGCAGACGCAAACCCGCTGGTCGCCGAGGATCCCATCGATCGACAGGCTCGGCGCCACGTCGGTTATGAGCGAGACTACATCGTTCCAGGTGTTCAGCTGCGCCGCCGGCAAAAGCAGCGGAATGACCTCTCCAGCGTTCAGCAATTGGTTGGCGGTCCGCCACAGCGCGTGCGATTTTCCTGAACCGGGCTGGCCGACGACGAGGTGCTTCGCCTCCGACATCGTGATCAACTCGGAGATCGTCGCCCTTGCCGCCGGTCTGTCTCGCGCGTCGCTCTCGATCAGCGTCCGCTCTAAGGCGGTGGCCGCGCTGAACGCCAACCGTGCCGCCGGCGCAGCATCAGAAAAAAGCATGGCGATTGAGGGCGGCGCCCCCACATCCAGGAGCGTCCGCGCAAGCGCCGTCAAATCCGCAAGATCAATGGGACCGCTCGCCTTTCCAATCGCGGGCGCTTCTAAAAGATCCACGGCGACTTGAGAGGGCACGGAGACGGCGGTTGCTCGCTCGAGACATGCGATCAACTGGAACCGGTCCAACATCCGGGTGGAGGATGAGAGGATGGTCGTGAGAACGTGACTGAGCACGGCGTCGTAGGCCCGATGGGCCATATCCGCCGTCGACCGGACCTCCTCACGGAACGCCATCAGATCGTTTCGGTTGTTCTCCTCGATGGTCTTCCAGCCACCGGCACCGCAAGCAAATTTCAGGCGCGTTAACAGGTAGAATCGCAGTTCTTCATCCGAACTATGTTCGATGAAGTTTCGCTGGTTCGTCGACCTAATGCGATCAAGGAGAGCCGCGCGAATTTCCGCGACATCGCCGCCCTCGGCGGCAGCGCTCCAAGCGGCTATTCCCGCTGCGCCGGACGGTAAAGGGTTTTTGCGTTCCTTGCCGATTTCGGAGGTGGTCAAAAATGTGAGACGCACCTCTCGTCCGGGGTTGCTCGCTTGCAGCCCGAAGAGTTTCTCGATCGCGCCAATTACGTCCGCCGAGTTCAAAGTCACCCCGCCCGACTCGCGGGTATCCTTGACCTGGGTGGCACTCAAAATTTCATCAATGGCGCCGGGCTCACGGAGAATTTGAGAGAAATCCTCCGCGACCTCTAAATGAAGAAGCTCGCTGTCTTTCAGGGTGATCCACGCACCCGCCGACTGATGCAACTGATATGGATAGCCCCGGAGCGGAGCGATCGCCTGGCGTGCAAGATCGACCTCCGGAACTGTCCAAGGCTTATTCGTGCCTCCAAAGCTTGATATTTTAGCGTCTGCCAAGATCAGATCTTTCACATCGGCACTAACGTAGTTGATTCTCAAAGGAGCATTCAACCTGACCCGCCGCTTCGCGCCATTTTAGGAGGGCGGGTTCCAATCTTAAAGGAGTCCTGGACGGGGACTTCGAGCGAATTCAGGCGTCGGCGCTACGCCCATCAGCTCAAACGCGTCATCATCGGCGTGGGCGCCCCTTGCCATTCGAGCCGCCAGATGCTGCCCTGCCGCAGGTTCTGAACCAGATCGGTGCGAAAAGCGACGAGGCACGCGCCGCCCGCATGGCGGACCGACGGGTAGACAATGCCATTGCTCGCTTCCTCCGTCCGCAGATGCCGGGCGAGTGCCTGGCCGGCCGGATAGGCGACGCCGGTGTCTTCGCGAAGGGCAGGCTCGCTTGCTGAATCAACGAGACGGAGATCATGAAATGGGCCGAAAAAATCAGCGAGCAACTCGGCGTAGTCGGTGACGTTGTCGAACCGGCCAATCGCTTCGAGCTCGCGCGTCAAATGATAAGACACTTCGCCGAGCGAAGTTTCGACCTCAAAGGCGCAATACCACGCACCGCGATCCTCGCCGTTGAAGCGATTGCCGCCTGGGCGTGTGTGGGTGAAGGCGGCATTGATGAAGGTATAGCCGGCGCGGCCAAACACGAGCTCACGTGGGTCAAGCCCGGGGAGGCCCGTCTCCTGCGCCTGCAATCGGCCATTGGTGACGCTCTCCAGACCGGCGAGGTCTCCGAGCGCGCCGAAATTGGCAGCGAGCGGCGACAGAACCGGCGGCTTGAGGTGACCTGTCGAAATCAGCCGCACCGTGTCGCGCTGAGAAAGGTCGACCGTCGGCAACGGCATTTACAGGCCGCCGCGCAACGCATCGATGTGGCGTCGAACCTCCAGCATCTTGGGAATGCCGCCCTCGATCATCGCGTCGAGCGGGCGCCGGCTGCCATAGAGTGGCCCCTTGTTCGGCAACCTCACCCATTCATTGGAGAGAGGTTCCGAGAACAGCAGCCGCAAGCCCTTGAAGATGCCGACGAGCGCACTGACGCGGGTGAGAGTGTCCTGTGACAGCGCTCCCGGCCATTCGCCTTTCTTCATGCGGAACCAAGTGCGTTCGGATACGCCGCCAAGCAGCGCGCAGATCTCCACGCTGGTCAGCCGCCAGATTTCCGCGAGGCGAACGACGCCATCTACCGCGGCGGGCGTCAGACGCTCGCGCGTCGCAGCGTCCGCGAGGTTGGGCGGCGTCGGGGGAGACCCAAAATCCGCAGCCGGGCCGGCTACACTGGTAAAGCTCATGGCGGTCCTGCCACCCTTCTGTCATTTGACAATCTATATACCGCCAATTGGCAGAGCGTTCAAGAGGCCTTCAAAGCTTTCAATTCTGTCTCACGAAGCCGAAGGCTGCTTTCGACACGTCCTGTTTTTATACGCCACGGCGCGACATCAATCGACCGCCTCGCGATTTCCCTTGCGCTCTAGAGTGTTGGCCTTCGAAGCTGGCGCCCATGCCCGCTACGCGAATCCTCTGGGGAGCAATCCTTGTCGTCTTTTCCATTGTGCTCGCGACAACCTGGGGCGCGACGCAGTGGACTGCCTGGCGGCTGGGGTTTCAATCGGAGCTCGGGCCGGCTTGGTTCCAACTCGGGACATTGCCGGTCTATATGCCGCCGGCCTTCTTTTGGTGGTGGTATCAATTCGACGCCTATGCGCCGCAAGTTTTCATTGAGGGCGCGGGCATCTCCGCGTCTGGCGGCTTCACCTCGATCGCGGCCGCGATTGCCATGTCGGTCTCGCGGGCGCGCGAAGCCAAAAGCGTCATCACCTATGGCTCGGCGCGCTGGGCGACGCCGGAAGAAGTGAGTGCCGCCAGTCTGCTCGGCCCTGACGGCGTCGTGCTTGGACGTTTCGCGCGCGATTATCTGCGTCACGAAGGGCCAGAGCACGTGCTCTGTTTCGCGCCAACCCGTTCCGGCAAGGGCGTCGGCCTTGTCGTCCCGACGCTGCTCACCTGGCCAGGCTCGGCCATCGTCCATGACATCAAGGGCGAGAACTGGAATCTGACCGCCGGCTGGCGCTCGCGCTTCGGGCGCGTGCTGCTGTTCGATCCGACCAACGTCCATTCCGCCGCTTATAATCCGCTGCTCGAAGTTCGGCGCGGGCCAGCCGAAGTGCGCGACGTGCAGAATGTCGCCGATATTCTCGTCGATCCCGAAGGCGCGCTGGAGCGCCGCAATCACTGGGAAAAGACCAGCCACTCACTTCTCGTTGGCGCGATTCTGCATGTTCTTTATGCGGAAGCCGACAAGACGCTCGCCGGCGTCGCCAATTTTCTCTCCGACCCCAAGCGGCCGATCGAGACGACGCTCAAGGCGATGATGACGACGAAACATCTTGGCGCCGCCGGCTCGCATCCGGTTGTCGCCTCGACGGCGCGGGAGCTTTTGAACAAGTCCGAGAACGAGCGCTCCGGCGTGCTCTCGACAGCAATGTCGTTTCTCGGGCTCTACCGCGATCCCGTCGTGGCACAGGTCACGTGTCGCTGCGATTGGCGCATCGACGATCTCGTTTCAGCCGAGAAGCCCGCGACGCTCTATCTCGTGGTGCCGCCTTCGGACATTTCCCGAACCAAGCCGTTGGTGCGGCTCCTGCTGAATCAAATAGGACGAAGGCTGACGGAGGAGCTCGACGCTAAGAATCGTCGTCATCGGCTTCTTTTCATGCTCGACGAATTCCCGGCGCTGGGCCGGCTCGACTTTTTCGAGTCGGCGCTCGCTTTCATGGCCGGCTATGGGCTCAAGAGCTTTCTGATCGCGCAATCGCTCAATCAGATCGAAAAGGCCTATGGGCCGAACAACGCCATTCTCGACAATTGCCATGTGCGCGTTTCTTTCGCCAGCAATGACGAGCGGACGGCAAAGCGCGTCTCGGATGCGCTCGGCACCGCGACCGAATTGCGCGCCATGAAGAATTACGCCGGTCATCGGCTCAGCCCATGGCTCGGACATTTGATGGTGTCTCGTCAAGAAACGGCACGGCCGCTATTGACGCCGGGCGAAGTGATGCAGCTGCCGCCGAGCGACGAGATCGTGCTCGTATCGGGTCTTCCGCCCATCCGCGCCAAGAAAGCGCGCTACTATGAGGATCCGCGACTGACGGCGCGTATTTTACCGCCGCCGCAGCTCGAACGAATTGATCGCGACACGGCGCCTGACGCCGCATCCAGTCGCGATACCGATGACGACTGGTGTGGGCTCTTGGCGCATCACGAAAAAGCGGCCGATGAAAAAGATGCGGTCGCTGTTCCGTCGGAAGATGAAGACCCCGCCAATGGCGGCATTCGCCGGGAGCCTGAACTCCCCGAGCATGAAGCAATTGCGCCAGAAGACCCAATCTCGGCACCAGCGCCCGAGAACTTTCTCGCCGAGGACTCGGGTGACGACGAAGCGATCAAAGCTCGCATCCTTCGCAGCCAAGGCAGATCCCTTGCCCGACAGGCGTCTATGGACCCCGACGACGGCATAGCCCTGTGAGGTGAGCGATGGCGGTAAAGCAGCGCCTCTCCGTCTATCTCGACGCCGAAATGATGGCGCGGCTCGAAAAACTCGCCGAAAAGGAGCGCGCCGCGAAATCCTCTGTAGCCGAAGCCGCGATCATTTCCTTCCTGACCGCGGACGACGCCGACCGCTGGGAAGCGGCGCTGACGCGAAGGCTCGATCGCCTGACGCGCTCCGTCGACCGGGTGGAGCGTGACCTCGAATTCTCGGTCGAAGCGCTCGCGCTCTACATCCGCGCCTGGCTCACCGCGACGCCGCTGCTACCGGAGGGAGCACAGGCGGCCGCGCAGGCCAAGGGGCGCGAGCGGTATGAGAGCTTCATCGAGGCGCTGGGGCGGAGGCTTGCGAAGGGCCAGCGGTTGTCGCGGGAGGTATCGGAAGACTTCACCACCTCCCAGAAAGAGGCAGACAACTCTATCTAATAGCCTAAAGTATGCGGGAGTGGACGCTAGAGTTGAACCCGGAGGCGGTACTCGTCAGGATGTTGATCGCAAGCCGCCTTATGTTCAACAATCTATTTGCGATCCTGGAAGCCTCCACGCTAAAGGACCCTAATGACCGACCGTAACGTTCTCGACGTCACTCCAGGAATAGAGAGAAAGGAAGCGAAGCACTCGCAACCCTTTTCCGATTTTGCCGGTCACGTAAATTTGGTTCTGTTAGGCGATCCGGGTGCCGGGAAAACCCATCTGTTTGAGGCAGCCGCCGAAGCGACTGGTGGAAGATACCTGAAGGCTCGAAGCTTCCTGTTGCTTCCTGTCTTTCCGAGGGATGCGACCCTCTTTATCGATGGGCTCGACGAGACGCGCGCTGGGCGCGGCGATCAAGATACGATCAACGCCTTCGTGAAAAAGCTCTTCGAGGTCCGGCCGGCAAAATTACGTATCTCCTGCCGCGTGGCGGATTGGCTCGGCGACACAGATCTTGCGGCATTCAATCTCTATTTCCAGGACCACGGCGGGGTTACTGTACTTGCGCTCCAGACGCTCTCGCCGGTGGAGCAAAAAGCCATCCTCACGGCGGAGCGTCCGTCGGGGGATCCGGCAACTTCTGCACAGGCGATTGAATTTCTAGGCGAGGCAGAGCGTCGAGGGCTCCAGGAATTCACGCTCAACCCACAAAACCTTCTCATGCTATGGGACTCGGTCAAAGAGCAGGGTGTATGGCCGACCACGCGCCACGAATTGTTCGAGCTTTCGACTCAACTGCTTTTGGCAGAACATAATCTGGAACGTCAGCGGTCAGGTTCTGGCACATTCGCCCCGCATGAGCTTCGCGATGCAGCAGGCGCGCTCTGCGCGATGCGTCTGTTGAGCGACGTGGAGGGAATCAGTTTACGGGAAGGCGGTGATGGGCCGGATTTTCCGAGTTATCGGAGTCTATCGTTTGTTGCGCCAGAGAAGGCCCAAGCGGCTCTGGGCCGGCGAGTGTTTGTCGCGGGCCCCAACTCCGAGACCAGGGATTACGCTCACCGCACCACAGCGGAATTTCTGGGCGCGGGCTGGATCTCGGCGCAGGTCCGTCGCGGATTGCCAATTGGCCGCGTCCTTGCTCTCCTGGGGGTTGACGGAAATCCTGCCAGTGAGCTTCGCGGGTTGCACGCGTGGCTCGCGGTAAATTTACCAGAGAACGCAAATCGCCTGATCGAGACGGATCCCTATGGCGTGCTGACCTATGGAGATGCGGCCTCCTTGTTCCCGGCCACCCGCAAGCACCTCTTGGAAGCTATTGCCTGTCTCTCGGAAAAAGACCCCTGGTTTCGGTCTGGCAGCTGGGACTCCCTGGCGCTAGGCATGCTCGCGCGGCCTGACATGGTGGTGGCGTTTCGCGCCATTCTCAACTCGCCAACGGCCAATTTTGGGTTGCGTTCGGTGGTGGTGGACGCTCTCGCGGCGGGAGCGCCTCTCCCAGAGATGTTACCCGATCTCGTGACGGTCCTCGCAAGGGAAAAGTCGACCTTCTCTGAACGTGCAAGCGCTATGACGGCACTCGAGCGTCTAGGCAAACTTGGAACGGAGGCTATCGTTAGGTTTTGCAACGACAAGCCGTTGAACACCGAGAATGCGCTTCGTTTGCGCGCCCTGATTATCTCGCGTCTATTTGCAAGCCATTTCGTCTGTGCCGATGTAGTCACCCTATTGGGCGACGCTGTCATGTGCAGCACCTCGCTTGCCGCTGGTACGTTATGGGTCATCGATGAAGCTTTGCCTATTTCCGACATTCCCGCGGTCCTGAATGCGATCCAATCGCTACCGAGCACAGAGGCGTACCCCGAGCTTCAGCGCCGAAACCTCTCACAGGTCGCGCGAACAATCGGGAGAATGCTCTTTCGTTACCTCAAAGGGGCGGGGAAGGACGCTACCGCCATCGACGTGTTGAGGTGGTTAAAGCTAATTCACGCCATAGGGGCTACCCGTCAAGGATCGCAGGGCAAAGAGATCGCTTCCGAGTTAAGGGCCCGCCCAAAACTCCTGCGCGCAATGTTCAGGCTATATTTCGACGCGCTTCCAATACAGGAGGCATCGTTCGCACCATTGTTTGAGTTTCAGTCGTTCACCTTGGGCACGATAACGCAGGAAGAACTTTCATGCTGGATGATGGAATCGCTAAATAGCGCGAAGCGCGGCAGCAGCGAGGCGAAGCTGCTATTCCAATTTGCGCTTATGCAATGCTGGACCGAGGCGCCATGGGGCGCGGCACGCTTTGAAGAGCTATCATCCATTGCCCTGGAGCAGTCTGATCTAAAATCAATATACGATGAAATGGTTTGTATTGAGATTCCCGAATGGCGGCGCAGCGATGCAGCGCGAGATGTTGCCCGAAGTCGTAAGAATGCCCGAGACCTTGAACAGGCGGTCAAGAAGTTTGGCCACGCAGTGCCCGCCATACGTTCAGGGAACGATGTCGGCTGGCTGGCTTGGGCGGCCCGTATCTACTTTGCGGAGTTTGAGGACATCGATGTTACCCTGGCACCACTGGATCGAGTGCGTTCGGTAATCGGCGAAGATTATTGTGCCGTTGTGCTTGAAGGATTTGCTGCGCTTTTGCAAAGACCAGATATTCCCGCGCCTATCGACGTGGCAAAGGTATCAGTCCGCGGGCAGGTTGGGACTTGGTGGATCGCGCTGCTCGCTGGATTGGAAGAAGCTTGGAATCGGCGGCCTGACACGCTGACGTTTAGTGACGACTTTTGGCGCTCATTGCTTGCAATCCAACTAGTTAACCCGATTTTCGAGACGGCTGCTCGCGTTACACGGGAGCGCAGCCAAGCATGGCAGAAGGCTATTCTTGAAGCTCGACCGAATCTGGCGCGCGACGCTTACGAGGCCATCGCCCGGGTTTATCTCGCGGCGAATCATCAGCACATTGAAGGCTTACATCAGCTTCTCCATGAGCCGGCGTTGGTCGCCTATCGCGACGACGTTGCTCTTGCCTTACTTGAGGCGTTCCCATTCCCTACGCCCTATGCGCTGACCGATCTGCTCGGTCGAGCCCTTGCCGCGACAGAGCGCAGAGATGATTATCTGCCTATTGTCCGCGGTGTTGTCGAGCAGTCTGCCGGAGACCACCAAGATCTCTGGGATAGGTGGCTAGTGTCGGGCTATTTGCTATCGCCGAACGAATTTGCTTTTACTCTCCAGTCGCGCTTTCTTACGAAGCGCGAAATTGCTTGGTTGCTTCGTGATTTGGTAGGCTCGGATCATGGCTCGCCCCCATCCTTCCCGCTTACGATCGCTCAGGCGGAAGCAATTGCCAGTTTGGTCGGGGCATCGTTTCCCAACGCCTACTCTCCAAGTGGCACCTTCAACGGCAATGCCAATCCGTGGGATGCGGCAGATTTCGTGCGATCCCTCGTCAACATGATATCGACCGCGTCGACGGTAGCCGCGGGCGAAGCCCTGGAACGGTTAGCAGGTGACCCGACGCTAGCATCCTACCAAGACGCTATCCGCCATGCGCTCGCAGCGCAACGTACACGTTTTCGTGATGCCCGGTATTGCCGTCCGAACTGGGATGATGCCGCAACAGCGATGGCAGATGGTTCACCGGCAAACGTTGCCGATCTCTACGCGCTCGCGGTCGCCCAGCTTGAAGACATTGCAATCCACATCCGGTCGGCGAATACGGACATTTATAAACAATTTTGGAATGTCGACAGCTACGGGCGTTTGACGGAACCACGGCCAGAAGAGACGAGCCGTGACGCGCTTCTCACCTTGCTCAAACCACGGATGAACACGCGCGGCGTCATGGCTGAGCCGGAGGTGCACATGGCAGACGACAAGCGCGCCGACATTGTTGTGGCTAAGTCCGGCATGAAGGTCGTCATTGAGCTAAAGAAAGACACGCATACTGAACTGTGGAGCGCGGCGCAGGAACAACTCGATCGATTTTATACGCGCGATCCAGAAGCCAAGGGCTTCGGCATTTACGGCGTGTTCTGGTTCGGAGATAAGCGCAAGGGGAAACTACCAACTCCCCCGGCCGGTTTGGCCGAGCCGAAAACAGCGATCGAGATGGCCCGAACATTGGGCGAGATTCTTCCCGAAAGCGTTCGTGCGCGCATCGCGATTGTAGTGTTTGACGTTTCGAGTCCAGGCAAGACGACTTCTTTGTCCTCTCGTGCGGGCTGAGCGAGAGCCGGCGAGGCCATTGGAAGCACTACGCAGTGGCAAGGCAGCGGGGGAAAAGCAACGATCCGATCCGAGAGAACTCGCACGAAATCCGTCGCGAGAGGAAATTCTATTCCCACCGACGCCTGCGATTGTTCACCGAGATTGTCTCAGAAAATTCCGCGCTGGGTCATGATCCCCCGTGGCTCCGCCACCGCCATTTCCCTGTCATTGTACGCCATGGCACTACACTGCCGCCTGGCTTGTTGCATCGACTCCCTTTCCGCCTTTCTTAATCGACCCCGAATTCGAACCGCGACCACGCGATTCGGACGAGCTCGGGGACGAATGTGGCGGCGCAATCTCATAAGCAGCAAGCGATCTCGCGCGGCGCGCGCATGTTGCGCACGGCGCTGGGACCGCAAATCGCCGAGTGGCTCGACGACGAGAGCGTCGTCGAGGTCATGCTCAATCCCGACGGGCGGCTTTGGCTCGATCGGTTGAAGAGCGGGCTCGAGGACGCGGGCGCGAGCCTGTCGCCCGAAGACGGCGAAAGGATCGTCCGCCTGGTCGCGCATCATGTCGGCACCGAGGTTCACGCCGACGCCCCGCGCGTCTCGGCGGAGTTGCCGGAAACGGGTGAACGCTTCGAGGGGCTGCTGCCCCCGGTGGTCGCGGCGCCCACCTTCGCCATCCGCAAGCCGGCGGTCGCAGTCTTCACGCTTGACGATTATGTCACGGCAGGAATCATCGGCAAGGAACAAGCTGCGGTTCTGCGCGCCGCAGTCGCATCGCGGATGAACGTGCTCGTCGCGGGGGGTACTTCGACCGGCAAGACGACGCTCGTCAATGCGCTACTCGCGGAAGTCGCCAAGACCTCCGATCGCGTCATTCTGATCGAAGACACACGCGAATTGCAATGCGCCGCCCCAAATCTCGTGTCGCTGCGCACCAAGGACGGCGCGGCGACGCTTTCCGACCTCGTGCGCTCGTCGCTGCGCTTGCGGCCGGACCGCATCCCCGTCGGCGAAGTGCGCGGCGCGGAGGCGCTCGATCTCCTCAAGGCTTGGGGAACCGGCCATCCTGGCGGCGTCGGAACCATTCACGCGGGGTCGGCGCTCGGCGCGCTGCGTCGGCTTGAACAACTCATCCAGGAAGCCGTGGTCACCGTGCCGCGCGCGCTGATCGCTGAAACGATCCAGATCGTCGCGGTGCTCGCCGGACGCGGCGAGGCGAGGTGTCTCATCGAACTCGCCGCCGTCAAAGGCCTGAGCGAAACGGGCGATTACGCGCTCGCCGATCTCATGCACATCACATTCGGAGAAAATCATGAATAGGATTGGTGTTCTGAAGCGGTTTGGTTTCGGATTGCATGCGGGCCTTCTTTTGGTCGGCGACATGGCGTTCGCGGCGCCGGCCTTGGCGGCAGGCTCCAACATGCCCTGGGAGCAGCCGCTAAATCAGATCCTGCAATCGATCGAAGGCCCCGTCGCCAAGATCATCGCCGTGATCATCATCATCACGACGGGCCTGACGCTCGCCTTTGGCGACACCTCGGGTGGGTTTCGGCGGCTGGTGCAAATCGTCTTCGGCCTCTCCATCGCCTTCGCCGCATCGAGCTTCTTTCTGTCCTTCTTCTCCTTCGGCGGCGGAGCGCTGATCTGATGGAGAACCTGTCGCTTCAAGCCGACGGCTCGGTCGCGGGATTTCGGGTGGCGGTGCATCGCTCGCTCACGGAGCCGATCCTTCTCGGCGGCGCTCCTCGCTCCATTGCCATCCTCAACGGCACGCTGGCGGCGGCGCTCGGCCTTGGCCTGCGCCTGTGGGTCGCCGGACTCGCCTTCTGGATCGTCGCGCAATTCGCCGCAGTCTGGGCGGCCAAGCGCGATCCGCAATTCGTCGAGGTGGTGCGCCGGCATTTGCGCTACCCCGCGCATTTCGGCGCTTGAGGGGGTGTCTTCATGCTGAACCTCGCCGAATATCGCAAAAAACCCAAAAACCTCGCCGACTTTCTGCCTTGGGCCGCCCTGGTCGCGCCCGGCGTGATCTTGAACAAGGACGGCTCCTTTCAGCGCACGGCGCGTTTCCGCGGCCCCGATCTCGATAGCGCGACGCCAGCCGAACTCGTCGGCGCAACGGCGCGGCTTAATAATGCCCTGCGGCGACTTGGTTCGGGCTGGTCGATTTTTGTGGAGGCGCAGCGCAATCCAGCGCAAAATTATCCCTCATGCCCGTTCCCCGATCCCGTCTCGGCGCTTGTCGATATGGAGCGCAAGGCGCAGTTCGAGGAAGAAGGCGCGCATTTCGAGAGCGGATATTTTTTAACGCTCTTGTTCCTGCCGCCCGAGGACGACACCGCTGGCGCCGAGAGCTGGCTCTATGAGGGGCGATCTTCTGGCGGCTCGGCGACCGCGGCGCTCACCGGCTTCATCGACGGCGCCGATCGCCTGCTGCAACTCATTGAGGGTTTTGCGCCGGAGGCCGAATGGCTCTCTGACGCCGAGACGTTGAGCTATCTCCATTCCTGCGTCTCGACCAAACGCCACTCTGTCCGCGTTCCCGAGACGCCCATGCATCTCGACGCGATACTCACGGACGAGCCGCTAACCGGAGGGTTGGAGCCCCGGCTCGGGAACTCGCATTTGCGCGTTCTGACCATCATGGGGTTTCCCTCGGCGACCCATCCCGGCGTGCTCGACGAACTCAACCGGCTCGCCTTTCCCTATCGCTGGTCGACGCGGGCGATCACGCTCGACAAGACCGACGCGACCAAAATCCTGACCCGCATTCGCCGGCAATGGTTCGCCAAGCGCAAATCGGTCTTCGCCATCCTCAAGGAGGTGATGACCAATGAGGCCTCGGCGCTGCTCGACACCGACGCCCATAACAAGGCCATGGACGCCGATGCGGCGTTGCAGGATTTGGGCTCGGATCTTATCGGCGAAGCCTATGTCACGGCGACCCTGACAGTCTGGGACGAGGACCCGCGCGTTGCCGACGAAAAGCTCCGCCTTGCGGAAAAAATCATCCAGGTCCGCGATTTCACTTGCATGACGGAGTCGATCAACGCCATCGAAGCCTGGCTCGGCTCTCTGCCCGGACATGTTTACGCCAATGTCCGCCAGCCGCCGATCTCGACCCTAAATCTCGCCCACATGATTCCACTCTCCGCCGTATGGGCGGGGCCTTTGACGGATTCGCACTTTAATGCGCCGCCGCTGTTTTTCGCCAAGACCGAAGGTTCGACGCCATTCCGCTTTTCGCTGCATGTCGGCGACGTCGGCCATACGCTGATCGTCGGCCCGACCGGCGCCGGCAAAAGCGTGCTGCTGGCGTTGATGGCGATGCAGTTTCGCCGCTATGAGAAAACGCAAATCTTTATCTTCGATTTTGGCGGATCGGCTAGAGCCGCGACGCTCGCCATGGGCGGCGACTGGAACGATCTTGGCGGCTCGCTCGCCGAGGATGCGATTGACCCGGTGGCTTTGCAGCCGCTGGCGCGGATCAATGAGGTCGCCGAGCGCGCCTGGGCGGCGGAATGGCTATCATCGATCCTCGCCCGCGAAATTGTGACCGTCACGCCGGAAGTCAAGGAACATCTCTGGTCGGCGCTCTCGTCGCTTGCCTCGGCTCCCATCGATGAGCGCACGCTCACCGGCCTCTCCGTCCTGCTGCAATCCAACGCCCTCAAACGCGCGCTGCAGCCTTTTTGCCTCGGCGGCCCGCATGGGCGGTTGCTCGACGCCGAAGCCGAATTTTTGGGCGAAGCCGCTATCCAGACCTTTGAGACCGAAGGACTGATCGGCTCTTCCGCCGCGCCTGCGGTGCTAGCCTATCTCTTCCATCGTATCGAAGGCCGACTCATCGGAACGCCGAGCCTGATCATCATCGACGAAGGCTGGCTCGCCCTCGATGACAAGGGGTTCGCCAGCCAATTGCGCGAATGGCTGAAAACCTTGCGCAAGAAGAACGCCTCCGTCGTCTTCGCTACCCAGTCGCTCGCCGACATCGAAACCAGCCCGATCGCGCCGGCGATCGTCGAGAGTTGCCTGACGCGGCTGTTCCTTCCCAACGAACGGGCGCTGGAGCCCCAAATTACCGCTATCTATCGTCGCTTTGGCCTCAATGACCGCCAGATCGAGATCATCGCGCGGGCGACGCCCAAGCGCGATTACTACTGCCAGTCGCGGCGCGGCAATCGCCTGTTTGAACTTGGCCTCGGCCCGCTGGCGCTGGCGCTGTGTGCAGCCTCCTCAAAGACCGACCAGAAACTCATCTCCCAACTTTTTGCTGAGCACGGGCGCGAAGATTTTGCGCGCGCCTGGCTTTTTTCGCGCGGGCTCAGCTGGGCCGCCGATCTTCTCCCCCAAGACCAGAATCAGGAGCAATCCGCATGAGCAGGTTTCATCATTTTGTTTCGGCGAGCGGCCTCGCGCTGGCAATCGCGCTGTCGCTATCCCCGGTGTCGCCGGTTCAGGCGCAATTCGTGGTGTTCGATCCGAGCAATTACGCCCAGAACATCATGACCGCCGCGCATACGCTGCAGCAGATCAACAACCAGATCACCTCGCTGCAAAACCAGGCGCGCTCGCTGCTCAATCAGACGAAGAATCTCACCAATCTTCCCTATTCCTCGCTGCAGGCCGTTCAGCAGTCGCTCACCCAGACGCAGCAGCTGCTGAGCCAGGCGCAGCGCATCGCCTATAATATTCAACAAATCGATCACGCCTTTTCCACCCAATATGGCCCCGTCAACTCTTCCTCGAGTTGGAGCGCGCTGGTCGCCGGCGCGCAGCAGCGCTGGCAAAATTCCCTGGCCTCCTTTCAGGACGCCATGCGCGTCCAGGCCGGCATCGTACAGGCGATCGACACCTCGCGTTCGCAAGCCGGCGCTCTCGTTTCTTCCAGCCAATCGGCGGTCGGCGCACTGCAATCGTCGCAAGCCGGCAATCAGCTCCTTGGTCTACAGAGCAAGCAGCTTGCCGATGTGACCGCGCTGCTCGCCTCGCAAGGCCGCGCTCAATCCCTGGAAATGGCTCGCACTGCCGAAGCCCAGGAACAGGGTCGCGAACAAATGAGCCGCTTCATCGCGCCGGGGGTGGGCTATCAGCCCGGCAATGTCTCCATGTTCCATTGAGGATCGGCTCCATGCGCTCCGAACATATGATGCAACCTCAAGATGTCGGCTTTATCGCCTTTGGCGTCGTGATTGGCGCCATCGCCGTCGTCGCCATGCAAACGAGTTGCGAAATGGATGTCGCGGCGCGGTCGCCGTCGACATGGACCGGCGTGTCCTGCGCGTCGTCCGCGCTCGAGCCGTCCGACCAGGAACTCGCGCGCTGCCGAAACCTGCCGCCCGAAAAGGCCGACGATCCGACTTGCCGCGAGCTTTGGGCGAAACAACGGCGTCGTTTTTTGGCTCCGGGCAGGCCGCCCGAGGGGAGCGTCGAACCGCTCGACCTGTTCCCCACCGCCCCTAAGACGCAAGGGCCGGTTTCGCCACCGCCCGGCGGCCACACTCCAAAGGGCGAGTGAAGCCATGGGCGGAGCCGGCATTATCGATAGTTTCCTCGAGACCTTCACCTCCTACATCGATTCAGGCTTTGGCCTGCTCGACGGCGAGGTCGGGTTTCTGGCGTCCACCCTGGCGGCGATCGACATCACCCTCGCGGCGCTCTTCTGGAGCATGGGGCCAGACGAGGACATCATCGCCAGGCTCGTCAAAAAAACCCTGTTCGTCGGCGTCTTCGCTTACCTCATCGGCAATTGGAACAATCTCGCAAAAATCGTCTTTCAGAGTTTTTCCGGGCTCGGCCTCAAGGCGGCGGGCAGCGGGCTCTCCGCCGCCGATTTTCTCCGGCCAGGCCGCGTCGCGCAGGTCGGAGTCGACGCGGGACATCCGATCCTTGACGTCATCTCCAGCCTCATGGGCTATGTCTCGTTCTTTGAAAACTTCCTGCAGATCATCGTGCTGCTTTTCGCCTGGTTCATCATTCTCCTCAGCTTCTTCATCCTGGCCATCCAGCTCTTCGTCACGCTGATCGAATTCAAGCTTACGACGCTTGCCGGCTTCGTCCTCATTCCCTTCGGCCTCTTCGGCAAGACCGCCTTTCTCGCCGAACGTGTGCTCGGGAATGTCGTTTCCTCCGGCGTCAAGGTGCTGGTGCTCGCCGTCATCGTCGGTATCGGCTCGACCTTGTTCACGCAGTTCACACAAGGTTTTGGCGGCCAGCCGCCGACGATCGACGGCGCCATGGCGCTCGTCCTCGCGGCGCTGTCACTTCTTGGGCTCGGCATGTTCGGTCCCGGCATCGCCAATGGCATTGTCTCGGGCGGGCCGCAGCTTGGCGCCGGGGCGGTCGTCGGAACTGGGTTCGTCGCTGGCGGCGTTGGCGTAGCAGCTCTAGGCGCGGCGCGCATGGCCGGCGGAGCGCTCGCAGGTCTCTCAAGCAATCGCGACACGCTCGCCGCGACGATGATTCCGCCGGGAGGCGGCCCGGGAGCGCCGGGCGGGCTCGGCCCTGCCAGTGGACCGCCGCCCGCCGACCCAGCGGGCGGACCGGAAGGAGGGGCGGGCGCCGCATCCGAGAGCGCCGCCCTGACGGCAGGCGGTCTTGGCGGCTTCGCAAATTCTTCCTCATCCGCTCGCTCAACGGGCGAGCCCGCCTGGGCGCGGCGGATGAAACGCCGCCAATCCGCCGCTCACGGCCTGTCGCTCGCCGCTCACTCCATCCGCTCCGGCGATTCTCACGGCGGCGGAGCCTCCATCAACCTCTCCGAGACGCGCTGATGTTCAAACGATCCTCTTTTCGCTATGGGCGCACGGGCGAACCCGAAACGCCCTACCAAAAAGCCGCGCAAGTCTGGGACGAGCGCATCGGCTCGGCGCGGGTGCAAGCCTATAATTGGCGGCTTATCGCCTTCGGCAATTTGTTTCTCGCCGGCGGCCTCGCCGTCGCCCTGGTCTGGCAGGCGGCGCGGGGAACGGTCGTTCCCTGGGTGGTCCAGGTCGATAAGCTCGGCGAAGCGCAAGCCGTCGCCGCGGCCGTCGCCGACTATAAACCCACCGATCCGCAGATCGCCTGGCATCTTGCGCGCTTTATCGAGAACGTGCGCTCGATACCTTCCGACCCGATCATCGTTCGCCAGAATTGGCTCAAGGCCTATGATTTTGCGACCGACAAGGGCGCGTTGGCGCTGAACGATTACGCCCGCTCCAATGATCCCTTCGCCAAGATAGGGCAGATCCAGATCTCCGTCGATGTGGCGAGCGTGATCCGCGCCTCCGAGGATTCCTTTCGCGTCGCCTGGACCGAGCGCCGTTACGAAAACGCCAGTCTCGCTTCGACTGAACGCTGGACGGCAATTCTCACCATCGTCGTTCAGCCGCCGCGCGACGCCGAGCGCCTGCGCAAGAACCCGCTCGGTCTGTTCATCCACGCCGTCAACTGGTCGAAGGAGCTTGGAGAATGAAGCTTTGTTCCCTTCGCGCAATCGCGCTCGTTCTTCTCGGCGCCGCGCCGCTCGCCGCCTGTTCGAGCTTCAAGCCGCCGGAAATCGGTTACGACGATCTACCCTTGCCCGCAGTTCTACAAAGCGATCCGCCAAAGCCGATTCAGATCGTCGCCATTCCCAAAGTCTTGCCGATGCCCGGCCAGCTCAAATCTCTGGCGCGAGGCAAAGGAGAGCCGGCGGAGCCGATCGACCCGAAGGCGCGCATCGAACAGGCCAATGCCGCCGCGCGCATGGAGCCGCGTCGCGCCGGCTATATCAACGCCGTGCAGGTCTATCCGTTCTCGCAGGGCGCGCTGTATCAGGTCTATGCCGCCCCCGGAGAAATCACCGACATCGCGCTGCAGGACGGCGAACAGCTCGTCGGCTCGGGTCCCGTCGCCGCCGGCGACACGGTGCGCTGGGTCATCGGCGACACAGAGAGCGGCGCGGGCGCGGCGAAGAAAATCCACATCATGGTCAAGCCGACCCGCGGCGAGCTGATGACCAATCTCGTCATCAACACGGATCGGCGCACCTATCATCTCGAACTGCGCTCGCTTGAGAAGACCTATATGGCCTCGGTCTCCTGGCAATATCCGCAGGACGAGCTCATTGCGCTGCGCCGCCAGAACGTCGCCGCCGAGGCGGCGGCGCCCGTCGACGTCGGCCTCGATCTCGCCAATCTCAATTTTCGCTACACCATTGAAGGCGCCGCCGCGCCCTGGCGGCCAACGCGCGCCTTCGACGACGGCAGAAAAGTCTATATCGAATTCCCGCGAGGCATCGCCCAGGGCGAAATGCCGCCGCTCTTCGTCATCGGCGCCGCCGGCGACAGCCAGCTGGTCAATTACCGCGTGCGCGGCAATCACATGATCGTCGATCGGCTGTTCGCCGGGGCGGAGCTGCGCTTGGGCGCGGACTCCCAAAAAGTGGTGCGGATCGTGCGCAGCGACGGGAGGCCGGCGATATGAGCGCGCCGGAACATGAAAAGGAGCTCGCCAGGGAATTGCGGCTTCGGCCCGCGCGCCCTCAAGTCACGCGGCTCTCGCGCCGCGTGCTGATTGCGCTCTCGGGCGTTTCCGTCGCCGCCATTCTTGGGCTGACCTATTTCGCTCTGCAACAGCGCGGGCGCTCCGGTCTCGCGCCGGAGCTCTATAACACCGATGCGAAGACCACCGCCGACGGACTCGCCGGACTGCCGCGCGATTACGCCGGCCTGCCAAAGGACGTTCCCAAGCTCGGACCGCCGCTGCCGGGCGATCTTGGCCGGCCGATCCTCGCCGCGCAGGGACAATTGCCGCCGAGCGGCGTTGATCCCGAAGAACAGCGTCTCGGACAGGAGCGTGAAGCGGCGCGGACATCAAAACTCTTCGCGTCGACCAACGTGATCGAACATGCGGCGGCGGCTTTGACCTCGGCGGCGACGGCTGCTTCTTCCGCCGCCACGACGCTCGCCGCGGAAACGGCGCCGCTCGATCCTGGCGCCCTTCAAAACATGCAGGATCGTAAGCTCGCCTTCGTCAACGGGCCGGTCGATCGTCGCACGGTCAGTCCCGACCATCTGGCGGCGCCCGCCTCGCGCTATGTCTTGCAAGCCGGCGCGGTCATTCCGGCGGCGCTCGTCACGGGCATTCGTTCCGATCTTCCCGGACAAATCACCGCGCAGGTGACCGAGAACATCTACGACAGCCCGACGGGGCGCTTCCTCCTCGTCCCGCAAGGCGCCAAACTCATCGGCGTCTACGACTCCCAGGTCGCCTTCGGCCAATCGCGCGTTCTGCTCGTCTGGAACCGTCTCATTTTCCCGAACGGAAACTCGATCGTGCTCGAACGCCAGCCGGGCGCCGACGCCTCCGGATTTTCGGGGCTCGAGGATGGCGTCGATTACCACTGGTTGAGATTGGCGGGCGCCGCGGCGCTCTCGACGATCTTGGGAGTCGGAACCCAGCTCGGCACGACTGGCAACGAGAGCCAGCTGATCCAGGCGCTGCGGCAAGGCGGCGCAAACAGCGTCAACCAGACCGGCCAGCAGATCGTTCAGCGCAATCTCAACCTCCAGCCGACGCTCACCATTCGGCCGGGATTTCCGGTGCGGGTCCTCGTCACGCGCGATCTGGTGCTGGCGCCCTACGGGTCTCCGACCGAAGTGGCAACGACCGGGCTTGAGCGATGACGAAACTGAAACTCGCTTCGGTCGAGGACGAGAAGCCGGTGAAGCTCAATGTTGTCCTGCCGGCAGCGCTGCATCGCGATCTCGTCGCCTATGCCCAGATCCTGTCAGGGCAGTCCGGAAAGCCCGTCGAGCCCGCGAAATTGATCGCGCCGATGCTGGAGAAATTCATCGCTGGAGATCGGGAGTTTGCAAAGGCGCGCGGGGCGCAAGCTAAGCCTGATCCGCAACCGGCGGCGGCGAAGCTTGACGCTTCCCCACCGACTTCGAGCGAATGAGACTGAGAAACCGCCGCAGCGCCGGATTGTCGTTGCCGGGAAGCCAGGCCGCGCTGTAGGAAACATGATGATCGTCGCCCGTAAGCGGGCGAAAGGCGACGCCGGGATAGGGAATCGTGGTCGACAAGTCGCTCACGAGGCTGATACCAAAGCCGAGCGCGACGAATTGCATCACCAGATCTTGTGAAACATCCTGCGTCGACGACGAAAGACGGCCTCCGATTCCCGCCACTCTTTCGATCGCATGGTCATCCAGTCCCGCTGCGTTCGCTTCGCGCCCAAACACGAAACGCTCGTCCTTCAGCAGTTCGAAGTCGATCGCCTCGCAGCCCGCGAGAGGATGCCTTTGCGATAGCGCCACGCGAACGCCCGTGCTCCACAAGGCTTCCGCATCGCAGCCGGGCGTCGGCGTTCCGCTGACGATGAACGCGACATCCAGCTGTCGCGCCATGATCCGCGCGATCAGCTCTTTTGGCGGTCCGTCGAAGAAGTCGAGGATCACTCCGGGTTGCGCCCCTCGAAATTCGACAAGAACATCGCATAGGAAATCCGACAAAAGGGAGGGAAGAACGCCGATGCGAATCGCGCCCTCGTCGCCACGCCCGGCCGCTGCTGCGTTCTTTATCGCATAATCGATTTCCGCAAAGGCGGAGCGCGCGCGCTCGAGAAAGCGTTGCCCGGCGATCGTCGGCCTGACGCCGTTCGTCTGACGCTCGAACAGCGACACGCCGAGTGCGTCCTCGAGCGCCTGTATGCGCCGGCTGACGGCCGATTGCTTCACGCCGAGAATTCGAGCCGCCTGGCTGAAACTCGATTGATCCGCGACGACCAGCGCCTGAGATATGGAGATGAAATCGACTATGGCTTAGCTTCCTGTGATCGGCGTCCAACTGGGCGCAATCCGAAAGTTGACGCGGGAATTGACGATTGCGGTCGCGGCGGCGGCGTGTGAGGTTCGAACTCTGGGCTGAGCGCGCACAAAGACAAAACGCAGGCGGCCTTAATGGCGCTGGCGGCGATTACAAACGTCGCTGCGTCACGCCTCAGTATGTCACCGCGCGGGTTAGTCACGGGCGAGCGCCTCGGCTGGATCGAGTAGCGCTGCGCGACGGGCCGGAAAATAACCAAAGGCGACCCCGACGCCCACGGAAGCCAATATCGCCGCCGCTACGGACCAAGGCTCGATGATGAGCCGCCAGCCGGATGACTGCGCAATCGCGTAACCGGCGGCGACGCCGACGACCACTCCAATCGCGCCTCCAGCCACGCAAAGCACGATCGCTTCGGTCAGAAACTGAGCGAGTATGTCGAACCTGCGCGCGCCCAACGCCCTGCGAAGTCCGATCTCGCGAGTGCGCTCGGTCACCGACACCAACATGATATTGGTGATGCCGACGCCGCCGATGAAAAGGAAGACGACCGTCGTGACGCCGAGCAGATCGCTGAGCGCCGCATGCGTGCTGTTCATCAAATGGACGAATTGCGTCGGATTATCCACTGGGCATTTCTCTTGTCCCCCTTCCGGCAGATGTTTCCGTTCGCGAATGAGCCGACCGATCGTTTGCGCCACACTTGCGAGGTCGTTTCCTGGCGCTACCCTGACCGTGACGAGATGGACTTGACGAGGAACCGCCAGCGGATCCTTCAAAAGTCGCGTGCGCACGGTGTTTATCGGGACGAACACATGATCGTCCTGGTCTTCTCCGCCGAGCCTGCCGAGCGCCTGGCGAACGCCGACAACCCGCATCGGGACTCCGTTGACGCGCACTCTCCTGTCTACCGCCGAGTCAGCGCCAAAGAGCTTCTGCGCGACCGTCGCGCCGAGCACGATGATCTTCGTCCGGCGGCGGTCTTCGTCTTCGTTGAAAAATCGTCCTTCCTTCACTTTCATGTCGTGGGTCAGGGCATAGGAGGCGCTCGTGCCCCAGACCTGGGTGGACCAGGCCGCATCGCCCGCCACGATCGTCGCTGTGCTGTCGAATTCAGTGTTGAACGCCGAGACTTCCGGAACCTGGTCCGCGACGAATCTGGCGTCGTCGTCGATCAGACTGACGACTGGACCGCGTTGCCCGGCGTTCGATGACGGGACGCAGGCGAGCGACAGGCGATTCACGCCAAGTATGGTGACTTGATCCTCGACCGTTTGCCGGGCGCCGGCGTCGGCGGCGGCGATGGCGATGATTCCGGCGACGCCGATGATGACGCCGATCGCGGTGAGCGCGCTACGCAGCGTGTTGCTGCGCAGCGCGGCGATCGCTTCTCGAATGCTGCCCTCGATGGTCATGCCGACCTGCCCACGGCCGCGGCATTGCGCTTCTCTTGTTGGATGTCGGCGACGAGGGCGCCATCGCGAAACCGCAGTAATCTCGGGGCATAGGCCGCGATATCCGGTTCATGCGTGATAACGATCACCGTATTGCCGACGGCGTGAAGAGAAGAAAACAAGTCCATGATGTCGTGGGATGTCGTGGTGTCGAGCGCGCCAGTCGGTTCGTCGGCCAACAGGATGCGCGGATTGTTGATTAAGGCGCGCGCGATGGCGACGCGCTGCTGTTGGCCCCCCGACAGCTGATTGGGGCGGTGATGGAGCCGATCCGCGAGGCCCACGGCTTCGAGCTGAGCGGTCGCGCGCACCCCCTTATCCAGACTGGAAAGCCGCGAATAGCTCAGCGGCAAAATGACGTTCTCCAACGCGTTCATGCGCGGCAACAAATTGAATTGCTGGAATACGAAGCCGATTTTTCCGTTGCGCAACTCCGCCATCCTATCGTCCGACATTCCGCGAACGGCTTCGCCGTCAATCAGCAGTTCGCCGGCGGTTGGCGTGTCGAGCGCGCCGAGGAGATTCACCAGCGTGGATTTGCCCGATCCCGATGGCCCCATGATCGCGACGAATTCGCCGCTCATGATGCGGAAACTGACGTCCTTCAACGCCCGAACGCTCGTCGGGCCGCGTTCATACGTCTTGCTCAAATTCCGGCATTCGATCGCCGGCGGCGCGATTTCGAAGCCAGCGCTCATGCTCAACGACATTCCGCAGCGCTCGCGCTCTTGGCGCGCAACACGACCAGGTCTCCCACGGCGACCTCGTCGCCAAGAACTTCAGTCGACGAGTCGCCCTTGAGCCCCAACTTCACCTGACGTCGGTTGAGCGCGCCATCGCCGGCCAGCGTCCACAAGACGCCCGCCCCCTCTCCAGGACGGGACTGACCCGCCGCCTGAGTCACTTCTGCTGCCGTTGGAAGCGGTGGTTGAAATCGCAACGCTTCATTGGGAACGGATTTTACGTGATCTCTTTTGTCGCAAATGATCCGCACGGTGGCCGTCATATCGGGAAAAAGCCGCTTGCCCGGGTTTTCCGCCGTAACGACCACCGTATAGGCGACGACTCCGGCGTTCTTCACGCTCGCCAGTCGAACCTGCTCGACCACGCCTCCAAACATTTCATCGGGGTAGGCTTCGACGGAGAAATCCACCGGGCAACCAGCCCGAACGGCGCCGATGTCGGCTTCGTCGACTTGAGTGTTGATGGTGATCCGAGAGAGATCCCGGGCGATCTGGAAAAGGATCGGCGTTTGATAAATCGCGGCCACGGTCTGACCCGGCTGTATTTTGCGGTCGATCACAACGCCGTTGATGGGCGAGAGAATTTGTGTGTAGTCGAGATCGATTTGCGCCTGACGAAGATCGGCTTCGCGTTGCGCCACCACGGCTTTAGCCGAAGCCAGCTGAGCTTGGCCGATGGCGATTTCCTCTCTCGAGAGAGCAGCCTGAGTTTCAGCCTGTTCCACGGACATTTGCGAGGCGGCTTGCCCGCGCGCCATGCCGCGATAGCGTTTGGCGTCGCGATCGTTCTGGGAAAATTGCTTTTGAGATTTCGCCAGCGTCGCCTCTTGCAAGCCGATCGCCGCCCGGGCTTGGGCGAGACTGGCTGCCGCCGCCGACAATTTGGCCTCGAAGGGCGCGCGGTCGATCATCGCCAGCAATTGCCCCTCTTTGACCTCGTCGTTGAAGTTGACTTTGACGTCGGCGATGATGCCGGAGAGACGCGATCCGACGTCGACGGTCACGAGCGCCTTCACCGCCCCCGTCGCCGAAATGCTGCGCTCCACCACGCCGAGAGCGACACGTCGCGTTTCATAGGCTATTGCGGGCGCCTTCAACCGATCCCAGTGATGCCAAGCGACGGCGACCGCCAACAGCGCGAGCAGCAGCAAAGCCGTCCGCGCAGCGTTTTTTGGGCCTCCGCCGTGGCGGGATATCGACGCAAAGAACCTTTCCCGGATCGCCACGCTACGAGTCTCCGTCGGTCGTCACCATCCGCCGCCCAGCGCCACGAATAGAGCGACCGTGTCGCTCAGGCGCTGGGCTTCGATTTGAACTCTGGAATTCGCTGCGGCGAGGTAGGCGCGCTGGGCGTCGACGACGGCGAGTTGCGAGACGCCACCGAATTTGAGCCGCAAGCGAATGCTCTCCAGATATTTCTTCGCGGTTCCCTCTGCAGCTCTGGCCGACTGCACGGATCGGGCGTCGGATTGCAGTGCGCGCAGCGCGTCCGCGACGTTTTCGAAAGCCTTGATGACCGTGTCGCGATATTGCGCCTTGGCCTGATCCAAGGACGCCTCCGCGGCCTTCTGCTTGTTGTAGAGGGTCATCCCGTCGAAGGCCGTCTGCGCGACATTGCCGGCCAGCGCATAACCGAAGGTTGCGGGCTGGAAGAGCTGCAGCAAGGAGAAGGCGCTGGTCGAGCCGGTGGCGGAAAGCGTCACGTTCGGCAAGCGCGCCGCGACGGCGACGCCGATCAGCGCGCTCGCCGAATGAAGATTAGCCTCGGCGCCTTTGATGTCGGGACGCTGCGCGACGAGCTTCGAGGGCAGGCTGAGCGGCAGATCGCGCGGGAGGGAAAATTGCGCCAGCGCGAAGGTCTCGCCGACTTCTTCGGAAGGATAGCGCCCGGCGAGCGCGGTCAAAAGATTGCGCTGCTGGGCGAGACGGCTCTCCAAGGGCGGTAGAGTCTGGCGCGCTTGGGCGAGCGCATTTTGTTGCGAGAGAATGTCGGTTCCGGCGACGGCGCCTTGCGCCAACTGGCGTTGCAGCAGCGTCAACCGCTCTTCTTCGAGCATGACGGCGCGCCGCGTCGCCGCGATCTGACCGCGCAGCGACGCCTCTTCGATCGCGGCCTTGGCGACGTTCGCCGCCAGCGTCAGATGCGCCGCCTGTTTTTGATAGATTTGCTGGTCGCGCAGCGCGTCGAGCGATTCGACGTTGCGCCAATTGGCGCCCCAAATGTCCAGCGTGTAATTGATTTGGACTTGCTTGGTGAAGAAGCCATACGGGATTTGCGCGAATGTCTGCGTCGCCGTCGTCTCGCCGGAGGAGAGATTGTAGCTCGAATTCGAGCCGAGCGTCACTTGCGGGAAGAAAGCGCCGGAGCCCGCGAAGGCGTTGAACTGGGCGACGCGGATCGCCGCATCCGCGGCTTCCAGCGTCGGATTGCGCGCCAAGGCTTCCTCGACGAGATCGTCGAGGCTTTTCGAGCGGAACGCCTCCCACCAGCGTGGGGAGATTTCCGCGCCATCGCGGAAGCGCTGGCCGCCGCCGGGAGAGGTGGTCGGCTCCGGCGTGAAACGCGCGACGCCCGGCGGCGCGGGCGCGAGGAAATCGGGACCCACGGCGCAGGAGGCGAGCGCGAGGGCGAAGCCCAGCCCGATCACTCGCGAAAATTGGCGCCGCAGGCTAGTCACGAGCGAGCGCCTCCACGGGATCGAGCCGCGCCGCGTTGCCCGCCCGAAAACAGCCGAAGAGCGCTCCGGTGAAGCCAGCGCAGATCGCCGCCGCAGGCATTGGCGTCATGGACAGGCGCCAGTCGCGCGCCTTCGATAGCGCTGAATCTTCCGATCGAGCCCGTATCTGCGGTCGAGCGCCAGAAGTTCGAGCGGGACGACGAGACGAGGAGCCTGTGGGCAATATTGCGACAAATCCAACTGACACATCAGGCCAAGGCTCTCGCCGGCGTCAAAGACGTTCGTCACCGGTAGATTCGATCTCGCGGCGTCGCGCGAAATGGTTTTTCCCAACCGCTCGATCAATGGTGGTCGCGCCCGCGCCGTTAGCGGCAGCGCGAAGCGGAGTTGTTCGACCAGCCTCTGCCTGTCGAGAGTGAAGCAAACCATGTCAGGCTCCTTTCGCCAAAGTGAACGCAGTTTGACGCGAACGCATCGCGCTCTGTCGCAACTGGATCCTGATGCTCGTTGAACAAGCGCCGTTGCCGCTGTGTTGTTCTGTCGGCAAGTTCAGCGACCCAGCGCATCAGTTTGGTAGGTCGCATTAGGGACTTCCTGCATTGCGCCTTATTGGATCCAAGTTCTCTCAAGGCTCAAGTCCGTTCGGACTGGCGCTGAGTCCAGCGCGCGACAGGAGCCCGCAGGGTCTATTAACAGTGCCGGCTAGGATCGGCTTCTTCCTGGCATCGCGCTCACCACTCACGGATCGATCAGCGTGAGTTCAAGGCGACAGTAAATCGCAGCCTTCACAAGAACTTCACCAACTCCGGGCGCATCGAATTTTTGCCGCGCTGTGTCTTTGCGGCAACAGTCCCGCGGTGTTCTATTTGGGCTTGGAGCTCGGCGGCTTTTGCTCCGGGCCCCTGAAGATTGACTCCCTCGTCGCGACTCGCACACAAAATCTTCTGATTGCGTCGCTCCTTCGTGGGGATGACGGGGCGCTGCGCGTCGAGCCGATCGCCATGCTGCGTGAGCAAATGCAGCGCCTCCCGACCCTGAAATTGACCGCCTACGAC
>JBAUVQ010000306.1:0-12928 GCA_049583305.1 Methylocystis sp. | reverse complement strand
GGTTAGCATAGCGCGACGCGCCGCGAAAGCCTATCATCGGATTGGCCTCGACCGGCTCGAAGGCGCGTCCGCCGAGCAGCGAGGCGTATTCATTGGTCTTGAAGTCCGACATGCGGACGACCACCGGCTTTGGATAAAAGGCGGCGGCGATGGTCGCGACGCCCTCCGACAAACGCTGCACGAAGAACTCGCTCGGGCTCGCGTAATATTCCGTCAGCCGTTCGATCTCGGCGCGCTCGCGCGCGTCCGCGATGCGTTCGGGGTGAATAAGCGCCATCGGATGCGCCTTGATGGATTCGCTGATGATGAACTCCATGCGGGCGAGGCCGACGCCGTCGTTGGGCAGCGCTGAAAGCCCGAAGGCGCTATCGGGATTGCCGACATTCATCATCACATGCGTCTTCGGCCGCGGCAGATTCAACAGATCGGTCTTCTCGACCGAGAACTCGATCTCGCCGTCATAGACCTTGCCGACGTCGCCCTCGGCGCAGCTCACCGAAATCATGTCGCCGGTCCGGATCACGCGCGTCGCCGCGTCCGTTCCGACAATCGCGGGAATGCCGATTTCGCGCGCGACGATCGCCGCGTGGCAGGTGCGCCCGCCGCGATTGGTGACGATGCCGGCCGCCGAGTTCATCACCGTGCCCCAATCGGGCGAGGTGGTGTCGGCGACGAGAATTTCGCCGGGAACGAATTGCGACAATTCGCTCAAATGTTCAATGACCCGCGCCTTGCCGAACGCGATCTTCGCGCCGACCGCGCGGCCTTCGATCCTGACCGGACCGTGCTTCTTGATCCGATATTCCTCGATGAAGTTGCGGTCGCGACGCGACGCCACGGTTTCCGGGCGCGCCTGCACGATATAGAGCCGCCCGTCCACGCCGTCCTTGGCCCATTCCACGTCCATCGGACGCTTGACGCCCGCCTTGGCGCTGTAATGCTCCTCGATCGCGATGGCCTGACCGGCGAGCGTCAAAACCTCCGCGTCGGTCAGGCAGAATTTCTCCTGCTCCTTGCGGTCGGTCGGAATGTTGCGCGTCGTGACGCGCCCGCCGTCCGAATAGATCATCTTGATCTTCTTTCCGCCCAGCGCGCGCTTCAGCACCGCTTTCTTCCCCTGGCGGTAGGTCGGCTTGAACACGTAGAACTCATCCGGATCGACCGCGCCCTGCACCACGTTCTCGCCGAGCCCCAGGGCTCCGGTGATGAAGACGACATCCTCGAAGCCGGTCTCGGTGTCGATGGTGAAGATGACGCCCGACGAGGCGAGGTCCGAGCGAACCATCTTCATGACGCCGACGGAATTGAACACCTTGAAATGGTCGAAGCCATTGTCGACGCGATAACGGATGGCGCGATCGGTGAACAGGCTCGCGAAACAGTGGCGCACCGCGTCGAGCACGTTGGCCTCGCCGCGCACATTGAGATAGCTGTCGTGCTGCCCGGCGAAACTCGCGCTCGGCAAATCCTCCGCCGTCGCCGACGAGCGGATGGCGACGCTCAATCGCGCGCCATATTCCGCCGTCAGTTTGGCCAGGGCGTCGCGGATTTGCGCTTCGAGATCGGCGGGAAGCGCGGCGGCGTAAACGATGTTGCGCGCCCGCGCGGCCCGGCGCGCCAGATCGTCGACATCGGCGACATCCAGGCCGGCGAGCGTCTCTTTCAACGCGGGCCAGGCGCCGGCCGCGTCGAGCGCGTGGCGATAGGCCTCGGCGGTGATCGCGAAGCCATTGGGAATCTCGACGCCCTTGGGCGTGAGCTCCTGGTACATTTCACCCAGCGAGGCGTTCTTGCCGCCGACCAGCGGAACGTCGGCGATGCCGATCTCGCGAAAGAAGCGGATGAAGCGAGGCGGGTGGGCTGGGTTCAGGGATTGGGGCATGATGCGGTTCCGTTGCTGTGCGGAGCGGGCGCGAGACGCCTCCGCGGCGCGGCTTGTGGGCGAGCCGAAGAGCCCCCATCCGACCCTTGCGTCAGCAAGGGTCGGATGGGGGCCGCTGGGAACGCTCCGCCTCAAAATTTATTCGGCCCGTTGCCGCTCTTCAAACCGAGGACATAGGCGACGACCTTGTCGATTTGAAAATCGGCGAGTCGCGGATTCGGCATTTTTCGGGCGCGGCCCAGATTGCCGTGCGGAGCGCCGAGCAGCTTGCGCAACGACGCCTCCGACATGTCGCGATGCTTGACCAGCGCCAGAAAGCTCGGCGCGGGCGGCCTCAGGATCGGCGGCGAGGTCTGATCCTTGGCCACGACATGACAAGCCGCGCAGACTTTCAGCGCGAAGTCATGGCCCGAGGCGGCGAGTTCGGCCTGGCCATCCTGCGCCCACGCGAGCGACGGCGCGCCGCCGGCGAGCGTCAAGACGAGCAACAACGATGTGGTCTTCATGCGGTCCTCATTCATGGCGCGGCCGCGCGTTCGCCCTTCCTCGCCGCCCAAGGCACACAGATTTCGTGTTTTTCGGACGTCGAACAAGAGCGGCCAAGTGTCGCGTCGCCGCGAACACGATTGATCTAGACGCTTAATCGAGGGAAGGGCGCGCATCTGCCCGCCAATCCCCGGCGCCGGCTTCGAGCGTCCGTTTAACTTGGACGCCGCCGCGAATTGGGCCCGGCGCCCAAAGTCGAAGCGTCGTTGAATTTCCGCAAGAATAGTTCCATCTCGTCATCCACGACGACGAAGACTTGTCGTTTTTGTGATATAAAGCTTCCAATGGGTATCGACGGATGACGAATGAAAGAGTATTGCTAACGAATCAAGCCTTCGAGGAATTCTCCATGACGACATCAGACTCCGACACGTCTAAATCAATCGAATTAGCCGCGGAGATCGTGGCCGCCTTCGTCGCCAACAACTCCCTCCCGATCGGGGAATTGCCCGCGCTGATCTACTCCGTGCACGCGGCCCTGGCGGGAGTGAGCGCCGGCGGCGCGGCCGCCGCGCCCGCGGTGGAGAAAAAAGAGCCGGCGGTCTCCATCCGCAAATCGATCACGCCCGACTATCTCGTGTGTCTGGACGACGGCAAGAAGTTCAAGTCGCTGCGCCGCCATCTCGCGACGCTCGGAATGACGCCGGACGAATATCGCGCGAAATGGAGCCTCGGCGTCGATTATCCGATGGTCGCGCCCAATTACGCGGCCCAGCGGTCGGAACTGGCCAAGCGCTCGGGGCTCGGACAGCTTCGCAAGAACGGCGGCCCGGCCAAGAAAGCCCCCCCCGCCGCCGCGCCGCGTAAGCGCGGAAGACCGGCGAAGGGCGCGTGATCGTCGAGCGATCCACTGGCCGCCCCGCGACGCACGCGGGACGGCGGGCTGGATGTCGTTAAAACCTCCGAATCTCTTTAAAATCTCTAGACCTTGTCAAAACCTCATCGACGATTCGATTAGGCCGAAGGCGCCGGAGCCGAGATATCTGTCGCTGGCGTAGCCGCCCGCGAGCGTGAAACTGAACACGCCGATGTCGGCGACGGTCACATGGGCGCCGACTTTCGATAATTTGTCGCGCCAATCGCCGCTCGCGACCGCGAATGGACCGATATAGATCTTTCCAAAAGGAAAGACGGGAAAGGGAAGATCGTCCGACAGGGCGTATCCCGGCTTTATTTCGACCAGAGTTCTTTGAAATAGACTGGAGGCGTAGCCCTTCAGGAAAAGCATTGTTCCCGGCGTGGGGGCGTAGTCGAACGCCCAGCCCGTTCGATAGCCGAACGCGCCGCCCGGCCGCCTGTTTTCCTGGTCCAGCCTCCAGACATAGGCCTGCGCGGCGACGACGCCGAACCACCCCTGCAAGCCGGCCGCCTCGACGAGCGCCCGATATCCGAACGGAATATTGCCCGCGGGATCGCGCCCGAAAATATTATTCGGCGGTTTCGCCCAGACCGTCGCGTCGATGGAGTCCGGGTTGGCGACGCCCGACTCGCTCGGTCGCGCGAGGACGGGCTCCTCTAGGAAGTTCGCGCGGTCGAACAGTCCGGAAGCGTCGCGCGCGCCATTGAGCGGGGCCACGCGCCGCGCGGCGGCCGGATGGCGCGGCGGCGCGTCGTAGGAAATTTCGTCCTGAGGTTCGAGCGTGGCGCGCAGCGGCGGCGCGAGGAAGTCGTCCAGCGCGGCGTCTCCGGCGAGCGCGACGGATTTCCATGCGCACGCGCCAAGCGTCAGCAGGCCGATCAGCACCCTCCGCATGGACGTTACTCACTTTGAACGCATACGCACGCAACGAAAACGAACTCACCCGACGCGCGCCAAAGCGGCGCGAGGACGCGATCCGGAGTGGGAAATATCGGCCCGACCGCGCGACGGAGGAGTTAGACACCCGCGGCGACGAGGATACCGCGCGCGTGGTAAATATTCCCGTAAGCCGGTCCGCGGCGCCAAGGCTTGCTTTGTCTGGTCTTGTCTCGACGCCGCTCTAATTGGGGATTATTCCGAGAAATATCGCGGTCGCGACAGCGGCCGCATCCAGGGAGGCCCAACATGACCATCGGCATCGCGCATCTTCAGCCCATAGTATCCTTGATCGCGGGCGTGCTGATTTTGGTCATGCCCCGGCTGCTCAACTATATCGTCGCGATCTTTCTGATCATCTCGGGCGCGATAGGGCTCGGAGTGCTGCGCTGATCGCTACATCCCGCCGAGGCACACATATTTGATCTCCAGATAGTCATCGAGACCGTAACGCGAGCCCTCGCGGCCGAGCCCGGATTGCTTGATCCCGCCGAAGGGCGCGGTTTCCGAGGAGATCAGCGTTTCGTTGACGCCGACCATGCCAAAATCCAGCGCCTCGGCGACGCGGAAGATGCGGGCCAGGTCGCGGCTGTAGAAATAGGCGGCGAGACCATAGGGCGTCGCGTTGGCGAGGCGGATCGCGTCGGCTTCGTCCTTGAACGGAACGATGGGCGCCACCGGCCCAAACGTCTCCTCGCGAAAGATCAGCGCGTCCTCGCCGACGCCGGCGAGCACGGTCGGCTGAAAGAAGTTGCCGCCGAGCGGATGACGCGCGCCGCCGGTCAGGAGCGTGGCGCCGCGCGACAGGGCGTCCGCGACATGGCGCTCGCATTTTTCGACCGCCGCCGCCTCGATCAGCGGGCCGATCACCGCGCCCTCCTCCAGGCCATTGCCGACCTTGAGCCGCCCGGCCGCCTCGGCGAGGCGCTCCGCGAAATTCCGCGCGATGCTCTCATGCGCCAGCACGCGGTTGGCGGAGACGCAGGTCTGGCCGCAATTGCGGTATTTGGTGGCCAGCGCGCCCTTCAGCGCGAGGTCCAGATCGGCGTCCTCGAACACGATCAGCGGCGCGTTGCCGCCAAGCTCCATCGAGCATTTCTGCACATTGTCGGCTCCCTGGCGCAGCAGAATCTTGCCGACCTCGGTCGAGCCGGTGAAGGTCAATTTGCGCACGGCGGGGTTTCGGGTCAGCTCCAGGCCGACGGGCGCGGGATCGAGCGCCGTCACCACATTGACGACGCCATCGGGGACGCCCGCGCGTTGCGCGAGGTCGATCAGCGCCAGCGCCGAAAAAGGCGTTTGTTCCGCCGGCTTCAAAACCATGACGCAGCCCGCGCCGAGCGCGGCCCCGACCTTGCGCGCGAACATCGCCGAGGGGAAATTCCACGGCGTGATCGCCGCGACGACGCCGACCGGCTGTTTGAGCGTCAGCAAGCGGCGATCGTTCGAAACGAGCGGCAGCACGTCGCCATAAACGCGCCGCCCCTCCTCCGCGAACCAGTCGATGAACGCGGCGCCATAGAGGATTTCGCCGCGCGCCTCGACCAGCGGCTTGCCCTGCTCGGCGGTGATGATCCGCGCGAGCGTCTCCTGCTCGGCGACGATCAGATCGAACCAGCGGCGCATGATTTGGGCCCGCTCCCTAGCGGTTTTCGCGCGCCAGGACGGAAGAGCGCGCTCGGCGGCGGCGATCGCGCGGCGCGTCTCGCTCGCGCCCATGTCGGGCGCGTGGCCGAGCAGCGCGCCGGTCGCCGGGTCATGGACCGCGAAAACCGCGCCGCTCTCGGCGTCGATCCACGCGCCGTCGACGAAAGCCTTCTGGCGAAACAGCCCGGACTGGCGCGGATCCATGATGTTGAGTCTCCCTTGGAATGTACGCCGATTCCCGCCTCGCGGCCTCGCGACGCCTTGCTCATATAAGAAACCGCGCCGGGAAAAAACCTTTTGGACGCGCCATGGGCGGCGCGCCCGGCGGCGTTGGCGAGAATGAGGAGTGGCGGGGGCGCCAATTTCCGACATAATCGAGGCGAATCATCTGGGCGCGCGCGACCACGCGCGATTCCCGCATATCCCGAGGTCGACACCTTGAACGAACATCGCTTCGCGTTTCCGATATCCCGTCGCCGCGCCCTCCAGACGGGAGCGGCCGGGCTGACGCTGCTGGCGTCCCCGAGGAGCTTCGCCGCCCCCAACGCGGGCGAGACCGAAAGCCACGGCCTCTCGACCTTCGGCGCGCTGGACGAAAAGCCCGACTTCAAATTTTTCAGCTATGTGAATCCGGCCGCGCCCAAGGGCGGAACGCTGATTCAATCGCCGCCCTCGACGACCTTCGACACGCTGAACGGCTTTGTCCTGCGCGGCAATCCGGCGACCGGCCTGTCGCTAATCTTCGACAGTCTGATGACCCAGAGCCTCGACGAGCGCGACGCGCTCTACGGCCTCGTGGCCAAATCCGTGAGCGTGTCGGCGGATCGCCTGACCTATCGTTTCATGCTGCGTCCCGAAGCCCGCTTTCACGACGGCTCCAAACTGACCGCGCACGACGCAGCCTTCTCGCTCGATCTTCTGCGCAAGAAAGGCCATCCCGTCATCGCGCAACTGCTGCGCGACGTGAAGGAAGCTGAGGCCGAGGCGGACGATGTTCTGGTCGTGCGTTTCGCGCCGGAGCGCACGCGCGACCTGCCGCTCACTGTCGCCGGCCAGCCGATTTTCTCCAAGGCCTATTACGAGAAGCACGACTTCGAACAGACGACGCTCGACCCGCCGCTCGGCTCGGGCGCTTACAAGATCGGCGCTTTCGAGCAAGGACGCTTCATCGCCTATCAACGCGTGGCCGACTATTGGGGCAAGGATTTGCCGGTCAATGTCGGTCAGAACAACTTCGAGACGATCCGCTTCGAATATTTCGGCGACAGCCAGGTCGCGTTCGAGGCCTTCAAGGCCGGCGCCTTCACCGAGCGCGAGGAGAACATCGCCCGCGTCTGGGCGACGGGCTATGATTTTCCCGCGTTCAAGGAAGGCCGCGTCAAGCGCTTCGAGGTCGTCAACGCCAACATACCGGGCATACAGGGCTGGGCTCTCAACACCCGGCGCAAGGTCTTCGCCGATCCGCGCGTGCGCGAGGCGATCGGCTGTTGCTTCGACTTCGAATGGTCGAGCCATAATCTGATGTACGACGCCTATAAGCGCGTCACCTCGTATTTCGAGAATTCCCCGCTCGAGGCGACGGGCTTGCCGAGCGATGCCGAACGGGCGTTGCTCGAGCCGTTCCGCGGCGATTTGCCTGGCGTGGTCTTTGGCCCGGCGATCACGCCGCCAATCTCCGACGGCTCGGGCCAGGACCGCGCGCTGCTGAAACGCGCCGCGGACTTGTTCGCGGCGGCGGGTTGCCAGCGCAAGGACAAGGTGCTGCTGCTGCCGGACGGCACGCCGCTCGAATTCGAGATTCTGGATTATTCCAACCTGTTCGAGCGGCTCGCGCAGCCCTTCATCAAGAACCTGAAGCTGCTCGGCGTCAACGCGCGCGAGCGGATCGTCGACGCCGCGCAATTCAAGCAGCGGCTCGACAGCTTCGACTTCGACGTTGTCGTCGACAATCTGATGATGAGCTGGTCGCCCGGCGAAGAGCTTCGCGCCTATTTCAGTTCGCGCGTGGCGCAACAAAACGGATCGCGCAATCTGCGGGGCGTCTCCGATCCCGTCGTCGACGAACTGATCGACAAGGCGCTCGTCGCGACGACGCGGGACGAACTCGTCACCATTTGCCGCGCGCTCGACCGCGTGCTGCGCGCCGGACACTACTGGGTGCCGCACTGGTATAATCCCGTGCATCGCATCGCCCATTGGGATGTGTTCGGCCATCCGGAGCGCGCGCCGCGTTTCGATACGGGCGTCCTCTCCACCTGGTGGTGGGACGAGGAAAAGGCGCGCAAGATCAACTTCACGGGGCGCTGAAACCATGGGCGCTTACATCGCAAGGCGCATATTGCTGATGATTCCGACGGTCCTCGGAATCATGCTGATCTCTTTCGCCATCATACAATTCGCGCCGGGCGGTCCGGTCGAACGCATCATCGCGCAGCTGCAAGGATACGACACCGGCGCCACCTCGCGCTTTTCCGGCGGCGGAAGCGAGGTCGGACAAAGTTCCTCCTCGCAACAAACGTCGACCGGCGGCGCCGAAGCCTCGACCAAATATCGCGGCGCGCAGGGGCTCGATCCGAAGTTCATCGCGGAACTTGAAAAGCAGTTCGGCTTCGACAAGCCGGCCTGGGAGCGTTTTCTGTTGATGGTGAAGAACTACGCGATGTTCGATTTCGGCCGCAGCTATTTTCGCGACGAGAGCGTGCTGAAGCTGATCGGCGAAAAACTGCCCGTCTCGATGTCGCTGGGGCTGTGGATGACGCTGATCTCCTACTCCATTTCCATTCCTCTCGGCATCGCCAAGGCCGTGCGCGAAGGCACGCGCTTCGACGCCTGGACCTCCAATGTCATCATCGTCGGCTATGCGATCCCGAGCTTTCTGTTCGCGATGCTGCTGATCGTGCTGTTCTCCGGCGGCTCGTTCTGGCAGGTCTTTCCGCTGCGCGGCCTGACCTCGGACAATTTCGAACAGCTCTCGCTGGTCGGCAAGGTCGGCGACTACCTCTGGCACATCACGCTGCCGGTGTTGTCGATGACGCTTGGCGCGTTCGCGACGCAAACCTTTCTGACCAAGAATTCCTTCCTCGACGAAATTCGCAAGCAATATGTGCAGACCGCGCGGATGAAGGGCCTCACCGAAAACCGCGTGCTTTACGGCCATGTGTTCCGCAACGCGATGCTGATCGTCATCGCCGGCTTTCCCGGCGCCTTCGTGCACGCATTCCTGACCGGCTCGGTGTTGATCGAAACGATTTTCTCGCTCGACGGCCTAGGTTATCTCTCGTTCGAATCCATCGTCAACAGAGACTACCCCGTGGTCTTCGCCAATCTCTATATATTCGCGCTGCTCGGGCTCGTCGTGAATCTGATTTCCGATCTCACCTACACCTGGATCGATCCGCGCATCGATTTCGAAACGCGCGAGGTCTAGGCCATGGACACCGCAATCGCCAAGGCCCCGAAAATCCTGATGTCCGGGCTGTTTCGCCTGACGCCGCTCGACTTGCGCCGGCTCGATAATTTCAGGGCCAACGGCCGCGGCTACTGGGCGTTCTGGCTATTCCTGCTGATGTTCCTGATGTCGCTCGGCTCCGAATTTCTCGCCAACGACCGGCCCATCCTCGCCTATTACAAAGGCGAGCTGCTCGCGCCAGCCTTCGTCGCTTACCCGGAGGAAAAATTCGGCGGCTTCCTCGCGCGCACGGACTACCGCGATCCCACCATATCGAAGGAAATCGAGGCGCGCGGATGGATGCTGTGGCCGCCGATCCGCTATTCCTACGACACGCATAATCTCGATTTGCCGGTTCCGGCCCCTTCGCCGCCGACATGGTTGTTGACCAAGGAGCAATGCGAGGCCGCGGCGGCGAAAAGAATCGGGCCGGGAGCGCCCAATCGCGGATGCCGCGACATCGAATGGAACTGGCTCGGCACCGACGATCAGGGCCGCGACGTGGTGGCGCGGCTGCTCTATGGCTTTCGCCTCTCCGTGCTGTTCGGACTGATCCTCGCGAGCGTGTCGTCGGCGATCGGCGTCGCCGCGGGCGCGATACAGGGCTATTTCGGCGGCCGGGTCGATCTCGTGTTTCAGCGCTTCATCGAGATCTGGTCGTCGCTGCCGCAGCTTTATCTGCTCATCATCATCTCGTCGTTTCTGACGCCGGGGTTCTTCGTTCTGCTGGGAATTTTGCTGCTGTTCTCCTGGGTGTCGCTGGTGCATGTCGTGCGCGCGGAGTTCTTGCGCGCGCGCAACTTCGAATATGTGAACGCCGCGCGCGCGCTCGGCCTTTCCGACGCGAAGATCATCCTGCGCCATCTTTTGCCCAACGCGACGGTGGCGACGCTGACCTTCCTGCCCTTTATTCTCAACTCCTCGATCACGACGCTGACCTCGCTGGATTTTCTGGGCTTCGGCCTGCCGCCGGGGTCTCCGTCGCTGGGCGAATTGCTGTTGCAGGGCAAATCCAATCTGCAGGCGCCCTGGCTTGGACTGACCGGCTTCGCCATCATCGCGCTCATGCTGTCGCTGCTGGTGTTCATCGGCGAAGCGGTGCGCGACGCGTTTGATCCGAGGAAGACTTTTAGGTGAGGAAGTGCTATGGTTTCTTCGCTTTTAGAGGGACTCGCCGTGAATAGAATCGTGCTTGAGCACTACCCCGCCGACAAGCTTCCGCGGGAATTGCGCGAGGGACTCGATCCAAACGCGCGCGTAACGATCACGATCGAGGCCGAGACCACGCCGATCGACCAAATGAGCTTGGAGGAATTGTTTACGCTCCGGCGCGACGTGTTCGCGTCGATTGACGAGATCAATCGACATGTCCGCTCCGTGCGGGACGAGTTGGGCGAATAGCGTTGGCGACCGATCCGCTCATCTACCTGGACACAAATGTTTTCATCGCGGGTTTCGAAGGGCCGCCGGAAATCGCCGCTCCCGTCCAAAATCTGCTCCGCGCCTTGCGCGGGCTCCGGGGCGTCGTCGTTTCGAGCGAACTCACGCTCGCGGAACTTTTAGCTCCGGTCAGGCGTCCAGACGCCCTGTCGACGATGGAGCGGCGCCAGTTATATCTAAATTTATTGCTGCGAAATATTGCCATCGATTTGCAGCCCATCACTCGGGATATTCTGATCAAAACCGCTGATCTACGGAGCATGAACGGCTATAAACTGGCCGACGCCATTCATCTCGTCACCGCCGTCGAAACAAGTTGCGCGTTTTTTGTGTCGAACGACGATAGGCTAAGGAAGCTCCCGGCTGGGCTCGGCAAAATTCGCCCCGATCAAGCTGGAGTGGACGAACTGCTACGAGAATTATCCCAATGAACCGACTCAGTTCGACGCGCGGTAGCCGATGACCAACACTCCTTTGCTCGACATTCGCGACCTCTCCATCTCCTTCACGCAAGGCGGCAAGGAGACGCTGGCGGTCGACCGCGTTTCGCTGTCGCTGGAAAAGGGCAAGACGCTGGCGCTTGTCGGCGAGTCGGGCTCCGGCAAATCCATCACCGCGCTATCGATCGCGCGGCTGCTGCCGCCCTCCGCGCATCATCCCTCGGGGATCATAAATTTCGCCGGCGTCGATGTGCTGAAGATGGACGAGGCGGCGCTGCGGGCAATTCGCGGCGCGCGGATCACCATGGTGTTCCAGGAGCCGATGACCTCGCTCAATCCGCTGCACTCCATCGAAAAGCAGATCGGCGAGATTCTGGAGCTGCACGGCATGCGCTCGCGCGAGGAGCGGCGCGCCCGTACGATCGAACTTTTGGGCGAGGTCGGCATTCCCAATCCCGCCCAGCGTCTCGACGCCTATCCGCACCAGCTCTCGGGCGGACAGCGTCAGCGCGTGATGATCGCGATGGCGCTCGCCAATAAGCCGGACCTGCTCATCGCCGACGAACCGACCACCGCGCTCGACGTCACCGTGCAGGCGCAGATTCTCGCGCTGCTGGATCGCCTGCGCAAGACCTATGACATGGCGATGCTGTTCATCACCCATGATCTCGGCCTCGTGCGGCGCATCGCCGACGATGTTTGCGTGATGCGGCATGGCAAAATCGTCGAAGCCGGCCCCGTGCAAACCCTGTTCGCGGCGCCCCAGCATCCCTATACGCGGGCGCTGCTCGCGGCGGAGCCGTCCGGCGCGGCCAACCCGGCGCGGGACGACGCGCCGGTGGTTGTTTCGACGGACAATCTGCGCGTGTGGTTTCCGATCCGGCAAGGCTTTCTGCGCCGCGTCGTCGATCATGTGAAGGCGGTGGACGGCGTCTCGCTGACGCTGCGCGAGGGCGAGACGGTCGGCGTCGTCGGCGAGTCGGGTTCCGGCAAGACGACGCTCGGCCTCGCGCTGTTGCGGCTGATCCGCTCCGAGGGACCGATTGTCTACATGGGCCAACGCATCGACGACAAGAGCGCGAACCAGATGCGTCCGCTGCGCCGCGACATGCAGGTGGTGTTTCAAGACCCGTTCGGTTCGCTGTCGCCGCGCATGTCGGTGGCCGAGATCGTGGCCGAGGGACTCTCGATTCATCGCCCCGGCCTGTCGTTCGAGGAGCGGCGCGAAATCGTCGCCGGCGCGCTGAAGGAAACCGGTCTCGATCCCGCGACGATGGACCGATATCCGCACGAATTTTCCGGCGGCCAACGCCAGCGCATCTCCATCGCCCGCGCCATCGTGCTGGAGCCAAGGCTGATCGTGCTGGACGAGCCGACCTCGGCGCTCGATATGTCCGTGCAGGCGCAGATCGTCGATCTGCTGCGCGACCTGCAGGCGCGGCGCAATCTCGCCTACCTCTTCATCAGCCACGATCTCAAGGTCGTGAAGGCGCTGGCGGCGCATGTGATCGTGATGCGCTACGGCAAGGTCGTCGAAGCGGGACCGGCCGCGCGGATTTTCGACGCGCCAAGCGACGACTACACCAAGGCGCTGTTCGCGGCGGCGTTCCGGGTCGAGGCGGAGGCGTAATGCGAGACTTCGCTCAGCTCGCGGCGCGCCGCAGGCGGTCGCGGATCGCCTCGCCGAGGCCGCGCGCGGGGATTGGCGCGACCGCGACGCGCTCCACGCC
>JBAUVQ010000305.1:0-2265 GCA_049583305.1 Methylocystis sp. | reverse complement strand
GTTCAAGTCATCGTTGACAGCATATCCGTTCGACGGGCGAAATCACCGGAGGCCCACCGCCACTTTCCTCCACCAACCGCTCGCAGTTCCCGTAAGCGTTGGATCGGACCATCACCCTAGAGCAACGACGGCGCCAGCGACCGATAGGGCCATTGATCTACGCCTGCTGCGCACGCATCGCTCACTCGGCGGAAAAGATCGCGGGAAGCCCGGTAATCGTAGATCCAACCTCGTCTATCTCAGCAATCAGTCTGTCAAGCTTGGCCAGAGTCTCCGGATCATTGGCTTTCCGTTTTTCGCCCTCCAAAAACGCTTTGAAGGTCTTGCCATCGTCAATCTGCATCATTTCGACGCTCGTGAGGACGGGCGTCGCGAACGGTTTCTTCTCTTCGATACGCGCCGGCGCAATCTGCTCCACCTCGATGGTTGCCCGCAGCGGCGTCTCGCCTCCCTGTGACCACGTTTCCCTCTCTTCGATCGACTTGGTCGGAGCGTCGGAGTTCCCCGAGCCCTGCAGGATTACGCCCATGTCGCGATCTTCCCATTTTCGCAAAACCGGGACGGTCACGGGAATCTCGCCGTAGCGGGCATAAATTTCCTTGAACGGGCTGTCTTCGTAATGCCGAAAGACGCGGAGCAAAAACGGGCGGGCGCTGCGAACGATCAAAATCGCCTCACGCTCCGGCATTTCTCGAAGTTCTCGCGCGCTTCGCAGCGGCTTCGCCTCATAGTGGACGTTCTCACCAGCCGGAGCAAAGACGCCGCCCCCGGCGCGCCTGATCGGCGTCGTCACTTTGACCGTCGTATCGCCGAGCATTTCCGACAGGTAATTCGCTGTCTCGAGATCGTCGATCGCCAGGAACAGCTTCACTTGCGATCCGGCCAGCGTCGACTGACGGAGAGGCCTGCCATAGAGCTCGTCAAGCTGCGCCATGTTCTGGATCATGATCGCCATGCGGAATTTGTAGCCCGCCGAGATCGTGATTTTTGTCAGCAGCGAGTGCATCGGCCCCAGGTGGTAAAACTCGTCCAAGGCGATCAGCACTTCATAGCGCTCGTCTGGGCCAGGCCGCTTGTCCATCAGGAGATCGTGGACCTGCTGGAAAAATATCCGGATGATCGGACGGAACTGGACGAGTTCGGGAATGCTGCAAGCGACAAAGACCGCCATGCGCTCGCGCCGAAATTCCCGCAGATCGAAATCGGAGGTTTCCGTCGCCGAGGAAATCAGCGGATTGTTCCAAGGGTTCATCGCCATGTTGACGTTGAACACCGCGCTGTTGCGGGTTTCCGGCTCCAGGGCCACATATTGGTTGAAGCCGTCGACGATCCATCGCGGCAGCATTTGCCCTTCGGTCCGCACCAGCGTCTTCAGGACGACGGAAATGTCTTTGCCCGTCACCGTCATTCTCGCGACGCCGCGCAAATGACGCGAGCCCTCGCAATTGCGGGAGGCCAGAACATAACCAATCAGCGTCGCCAGCAACATGCGCGCGGCGCCGGACCAGGTGTCGTCGGCGCGCTCAGGGACAAGAAAAGACGCCACCACGGCGCAATCGGTTGGCATGTTTTCGTCGCGCCGCACGAAATCCAACGGGTTATATCGATGCGACTCCGTTCCGCCCGGCCTGAAAAGAAAGACCTTCACGCCCTTGTCGCGCAGGTAGCGAGACAGGATGTCGAAATTCTCGCGCTTGGTGTCCCAGAAGACGAATGACCCATCGTGATCGTATCCGTTCGGCACGATGAAGCCGGAGCCCTTGCCCGACCGGCTCGGCGAGACCATCAGGATATGCGCCGGGTCCGCGTTGCGGATGACGGTTCCGTTCATCTTTCCAAGAATGAGGCCGCGGCGCCCGGTCAGGCGCCGCTTTGCGGCGTCGAGCAGCGAACCGAATTGCGCATCGCCTTTGTGCTTGGCGGGACCGTTGACCTTGAGCGCGATCACCAAGGCAAGCCCGGCCGCCCCGACGAAGGCCAGAGCGAAGCTGCCGCGCTTCAGGGCTTCCTCTTGCGTGGCCGGATATTGAACCCTGCTCCAAAAATGGCCCGGCCCGAGCAGCACGGTCTTCCAACTGAACGTCGAGAAATCTCGATCGGCGAACTGCGCTCGGATCAGCGCCCATCGGGAGGCCCCTTCCGTGGGATCGTTCTTTCTGTAGCGGGCGCCCACAATGACCTCGTAGACGAAGACCCACAACAGGCTCGCCGCGAGTAGCGCCAACAGCGTGCGAAAAATCCTATCGGCCCATACGCGGCTCATTG
>JBAUVQ010000304.1:0-1524 GCA_049583305.1 Methylocystis sp. | reverse complement strand
GAACAAAGTTGGCCGACCAATGAAAATCTCCCCCACTTGATTAAAACACCCCTCCCTGCTTTTTAACGCGCTGCACAATTTCAAATTCCCCGAGGAGCCCGCAAAAATGTCGCACTGGCCCGTTCATGGCAAAATCACCGGCCCGATCGTTCTGATCGGCTTTGGCTCCATCGGCCGGGGCATTTTGCCGCTGCTCGAGCGGCATTTCGAGTTCGACAAGAACCGCTTTACCGTCATCGACCCGTCCGACGCCCACCGCGAATTGCTCGACGTGCGCGGGATAGACTTCGTTCAGGCCGCGCTGACCGAGAAAAATTATCGCGAGATTCTGACGCCCTTGCTGACCAAGGGCGAGGGCCAGGGCTTTATCGTCAATCTCTCGGTCGAGGTCTGTTCGCTCGACATCATCAAGCTCGCGCGCGAGCTAAAAGTTCTCTACGTCGACACGGTGGTCGAGCCCTGGCCGGGCTTTTATTTCGACCCGAAACTCGACAACGAGGCCCGCACCAATTACGCGCTGCGCGAGACGGTTTTGGCCGAGCGGCGCAAGAATCCGGGCGGCTCGACGGCGGTTTCCTGCTGCGGCGCCAACCCCGGCATGGTCTCCTGGTTCGTGAAACAAGCGCTGGTCAATCTCGCGAAAGACGCGGACGTCTCGGTCGCCGAGCCGAAAACCCGGGCCGAATGGGCCGCGCTGGCGGAACAATTGGGCGTCAAGGGAATCCACATCGCCGAGCGCGACACGCAACGCGCGAGGAACCCGAAGCCGCGCAATGTCTTCGTCAACACCTGGTCGGTCGAGGGCTTTGTCTCCGAGGGGATGCAGCCGGCTGAGCTCGGCTGGGGCACGCATGAGAAGTCGCTGCCGGACATCGCGGGGACGCATAAGACCGGCTGCGGCGCGGCGATCTATCTCAACACGCCCGGCGCCAATACGCGCGTGCGTTCGTGGACGCCGACGCCCGGTCCGCAATATGGCTTCCTCGTCACCCACAATGAGTCGATCTCGATCGCCGATTTTCTGACCGTGCGCGACGCGGCCGGAAAGGCGGTTTATCGGCCGACTTGCCATTACGCCTATCACCCCGCCGACGACGCGGTGCTGTCGCTGCACGAAATGTTCGGCGCCGCCGGAAAGCGGCAGGCGCGCGACCATATTCTCGACGAACACGAAATCGTCGACGGCATCGACGAACTGGGCGTGTTGCTCTACGGCCACGCCAAGGGCGCCTATTGGTACGGCTCGCAACTGTCGATCGAGGAGACCCGCGATCTCGCGCCCTATCAGAACGCGACGGGATTGCAGGTGAGCTCGGCGGCGCTGGCCGGAATGGTCTGGGCCTTGGAAAATCCGCAGGCCGGCATCGTCGAGGCGGATGAGGTCGACTACCGCCGCTGCCTCGAAGTTCAGCTGCCCTATCTGGGTCCGGTTATCGGCGTCTACACCGACTGGACGCCGCTCGCCAATCGCCCCGGATTCTTCCCCGAGGATATCGACCTGGAAGACCCCTGGCAGTTCAAAAA
>JBAUVQ010000303.1:0-2358 GCA_049583305.1 Methylocystis sp. | reverse complement strand
CCTCATGGGAAGCCCGGACTTTACACGACGGTCCGCCGCGCCCCGACGCGCCATTGAAGCCGCGGGGCGCGCCGAGCGGGCGCGGGGGTCAGGAAGCATCTGGGTAACGCGTGACGATTGGCGTCTTCAACAGTATTGTGGCCGCCAAGGCAAGTCGTCACGCGCATAAAGCGTTCGACCCCGCCGCCACAACAGTTTCATGACCCGGGCTTGCGCTACTCCACCACCACCCGCACGCCGCGCGAGGCTCCGGGCCGCAGCGCGAGCCGCGCCTCTATCCTGTGCGCGCCGGGTCGCAGCGGCCAGAACACGGTTTGATCGGCCTCCGCGACGACAAAGGGCTCGCCGTCGACATACCAGACGATTTGCGCGTCGGTCGTTCCCGGCGCGAGTTTGAGCGCCAGTCTGTTAAGCGCATCGGGCTGGTCCGGGTTGCGCCAGATGTGGGTGTTGTGTTCGGGCGTGGCGATGGCGAGGACCGGCCCCGCCGGCGTCTCCAACTCTTGCGCGGCGCCCGAAGCCGAAAGAGCGGGCGCGGCGATGGGCGCGGCTTCGCCCGGCTTCACCCATTCGCGGATCGTCTCGGAGCAGTTTTCGCGCGCATCCTGGCCAAGGCATAGATCGACCGCGCGCCGCCCGGGCGGCGGCGGAAAACTCTCCCCGTCGATGTCGCCGGGCTTGGCGCCGTGCAGCTTCACCAGGATGGCGTGCGCGAGACGGGCGCTCGACGCCGCGCCGCCCAGTTCCTTCATCGTTCCGGCGTCGGCGCGCCCGAGCCAGACGCCGACGATGAATTTTTTCGAATAGGCCATCGTCCAGGCGTCGCGATAGCCCTGGCTGGTGCCGGTTTTCACCGCGACGGCGAAGGGATATTCGCGCGGCCCATAGCGCGGGAAAGTCGGCAGCCGCGCCTGCGGATCGGACAGGAAAGAGGTGATGAGCCGCGCGGTGTCGATCGACATCACGCGGCGCGGCGACGCGCGGCGCTGCTCTCGCGCGTAGACGAGATCGCGGAAGACGCCATCGTCGGCGAGCGCGGCATAGGCGCGCATCAGATTCTCCAGCTTCGTCGGCAGCGAGCCGATCGCCATCGAGACGCCGAAGGATTCGGGCGGCGCCTCGAGATCATGCAGGCCGAGTTCGTGCAGGAAGTGGAAGTTCGCCTCGATCCCGACGCGGCGCAATAGATTGGCGGCGGGGACGTTGCGCGAATTGGCCAGCGCCTGACGCGGCGACATCGGCCCCAGAAACGCCCCATCGGCATTGTTGACGCCCGAGGCGCCCTCGGGAACATCCGCGAGAATATCGGTCGCCTTGAGCACGCTGCGCTCGAACGCCAACGCATAGACGAAGGGCTTTAGCGTCGATCCCGGCGAGCGCGTCACCCGCGTGAAGTCGAGGGCGCCGGAGCCAGAGCCGCCAAAGCGCGCCGAGCCCACTTCCGCGATAATGGTATTGAAAGGACGTTCGGCGACCATGACCGCGACCTGCCGCGCGCCGGCGCCGCGAAAGCCGTTGAGATAGCGCCGCGCCAGTCGCGCGACCTCCTCCTCGACGCCAAGGTCGATGCTGGCGTGAATGCGCCGATCATATGGCGAGGCCGACTCTATCCGCCCTTCGCGCGCGAGCCGCTCGTAGCGCAACGCGAGATGCAGCGTCTCGGGGCGCCGCGGCGGCGCGATCGGCTTCATCGCGACGAGTTGCGCCTTCGCCAACGCCGCTTGCGCCGGATCAAGCGCGCCGATGCGCGATAATTCGTCGAGCGCGCGCGCGGCCCGGGCCGATGCGCGAGAGAGTCCGCTCTCGCGCGCCAGATTCATGCGGCCCGGCGCCTGCGGAACCGCGGCCAGCAGCGCCGTCTCGGCCCAGGAAAGATCCTCGACCGGCTTGTCGAAATAATAGCGCGCCGCATGGGCGACGCCGTGGCTTTCGGCGCCATAGGGCGCGAGCCGAAGATATTGCGCCAGAACCGTCTCATGGCCGTGGCGGGCGATCAAGGCGACCGCCGTCGCCGCCTCCATGATCTTGCGGGCGAGGCCGCGCGGGCCGGGGTTTTGCATCCGCGCCACCTGCATCGCGATGGTCGAGGCCCCTTCGCGTCGGGCTCGCCGCGCGACATTGTTCCAGGCCGCGCGGGCGATGGCCAAAAGATCCACGCCGCCATGCGCATAAAAGCGCCGATCCTCGAGAGCGAGAGTCGCCGCCACGAAGCGCTCCGGCATTTTCTCCACCGGCCAATAGCCGTAACCGGCGCTCTCGCCATGAGCGATCTGGGTGAGGAAGACGCCGTTGCGATCGTAAACGATCTCGGTCGCTCTCGGCGCTATGAGTTCCGCGCGCTCAAAAGCTTCGCGCGCC
>JBAUVQ010000302.1:0-4314 GCA_049583305.1 Methylocystis sp. | reverse complement strand
GTCCCGTGCGGCGCCCATGTGGTGAAAAAGGCGAGATCGCCATCGGCGATCTTACGGCGGATCAGCAGGCCGCGCGTCCATGTTTGCCCAGCGAGCGCCTCGCTGTATTCACCGCCATCGAGATCGGCGAGTTCGAGATAGGCCCAGTCGTGAAGTCGCTCACCTTTGGTTCCCGCGCCCGCCGAAAGACGCCGCCATGCGGACGCGGGCAGAGCGTCGGCGATCTCCTTCGCCGTTCCGGCGACGGCCCGCGGCTTGCCCCAGGAGCGAAACGGGTCATTGGACTTCACGCCGAGCACATATCCCTTGCCGGCGCGTCGCAACGCCATCTCAATGTCGCCGACGCCATAAACCGTGTCGGCGGCGACGAAGGAGAATGGAACTTTCGCGGCAATGGCGCGCTCGATCATGACGCGCGCCAACGCTGGCTTGGTCGCGAAGCCGCCAGAAGCGCCGTCGACGATCTCTTGCGGCACATGCGCCTTGGCCATGCGCGCCGGATCGTCCGTCCAGATCTTGGGAAGATACAGTTCACGGTCGATGAAGGCGTGACCGCGCGGCGCGACATAGCAGGCGAAGACTCCGATTTGGCAGTTGGTGATCTTGCCCGCCGAGCCCGTGTATTGCCGCGCAACGCCACAGGACGCCTTGCCCTGTTTCAAGAACCCCGTCTCGTCGATAACGAGAACCGCGTCGTCGTCGGCCAGGGTTTCGAGCGCGTAATCGCGCACGATGTCGCGCAGCGCATCAGCGTCCCAGCAGCCGCGACCCAGAATGGCCTGTTGCCGCCAAGGACCGGGATCGCCCGCGGATTCCGCCCGCATCCAACCAGTCTTTCGGCGCTCCTCGCCGAGCAGACCTTCAAGGAAATTCTCCGCCGACAGCGCCACGCGCGCTTGCGTGAACAGCGGTCGCATCCGACGCTTAACCTCACGCAGCGACGACGCCCACAATTCCAGCGTCGTCTCGATCGAAGCTCCCGACATCCCGTGATCCCCATGACCAATCATGGTGATCCAGAGATTCAGAAATCAGATAAATACGCAACTGTAATGTTTGCTTCTGTTTTGAACCGTAGGTCCCACTGGGACAAGGCGATCAACATTCGCGCATTCGATGCCTATCCGGCGTAAACCCAGGGAATAACGGCTCGCATTTGATCCGCGACACCACAGCGCTGGACCGTCATTTCGAAGCCATGTGGGCGCGGCATACAAATTTGGGCGGAAAAACCACCCTGAGCCACCGATGCTGCGCGCTAACCACTAGACTTTGTTTTTTGTAAGATATACCTTTTTAATCACCATGGCGGCGTTGAAACGGAACTCGTCGCGAGTCAAGCGGCGATGTGGCGCGGCGGTAGCGTCGCATGGAATGAGGAGGCGGAACGGAGAAGACCATGGGGACGCAAAAGGAAGGTGAGGCTAGGCAAACCGCCATCGGAACGATCTTTAGCGCGATGCTGCAACGCAAATCGAGAGAGTTCCCGAGCGTGGAAGAGTTTCTGAAAACCATCGGCATGTCGTTCGCGACCTATTCTCAGCTTCTGAGGGGTCTTGGGAATCCTACGGCTCACACGATAACCCGCACCGGCGAGGCTTTGGGACTGTCCGGATGGGAAATGCTTGGCCTGGACGAAAAGATCGTGCGGGGCTGGCTCGCCGGTCAAGACATCGATCTTGGGCAAGTGAACGCGCTCGTGACGCATCAACGAGAGAGCACGATCAGGATCGATACAAACAAATTCTCGCTGCAAAGCGTAGAGCCGAAGGCGCCGCAAGCGGCGGCTCCGCTACCCGCCGAGAAAAAAGAAGAGCCTAAAAAGGCCGCGCCTGCGCCAAGGGCCCCAGCGAAGACGAAGAAGAGGGCTGGAGCAACCGCGGGCAAAAAGCGATAGCAGCTCTGAACTTCCGAACGCGTTTCAAAAACGTCACACTTTTCAACGCATGCCGGAACGGGCTTATGACGCGCGCCGCGAAGCGGGCGGCGTCATAAGCCGCATTTCTCAATTGCGATAGCCGCTCTCCGGAAAGCTCCGCCTCCCCTGGCGCTGCAAGTCTCGCCTTGACTGACCTCTGGGTGCAGCAATTCGGTCGCGCGCCCGCGGCGCAGCCGCGTTGCGCATGTCGAGGCGAACCTCACTCGGCCTTGCGAGCGCCGCCGCGCTGGGGCTTGCTCCACCCCCACCGTTGCTGCACGCGAGCTCGAAGGCGATTGGCGCGCAATCGCCTTTCGAATGTATACGAAGCGGCCGATGAAAAAACCCATTCTCGACCTTTAAAAAGACAAACAGATCGCGCCAAAATGCAGGTCCCCCGGATTGCGGGGACGAGGCTCGATAACTTTGAAGTGAAGGCCTCCTACCATCCGGGTGGCGTTGGCTATTTCCAAGGCGCGCGGGGTAAGGTGCGTGCGCTGCACTTCGACGTTATCGACACCCGGCCGACACGGCGGGCGGCGTTGATGATTGGAGGCCGGCATGATCGATGAAGGACAGCTGATCGACGGAAAGCAGTGGATCACAAGGACCGCGCGACAAACGTCGAAATTTCTCATTGAATATTGTGGCGGCGACAACGAGCGGTTGACGTGGCTGGTGGCGAAATTCGTCGCGGACGCGGTGTTCGAACAGAGGCCGAACGATCTGATTTACTGGGCTTGTGTGTTCTGGCGCTGCAAACGCGCAACGCTCGACGAAAAAGCGACGCGCGAGCTCATGCTTCTGCGTGAGCAAGCGCATCGGCAAGGACATTAGCGGGAGACGGCTTCATGGCCTTCCCTGGCGGCGAACGGATTTGCGGAAAGTCTGGGCTGAATGCGCGGCGGCGGCGTTGCTCGAAGAGCAGGGCCAGAGCGGGCTCGAACAAGCGCGGCTCGAGCGAGCGGCGGCCAAAAGGGCGCGTTGCCAAAAACGTTCGGTCACTGGAGGCAGGTCGAGGCGTCGCCGTCGGGTTATATCAACCGCGATGGTTCACCCACCACGCCAGCTGTTGGTCTCGCGCGTGAGCGAGCGCCGCGTCGATCGCGGCGCCGTCTTGAACAGCCCGCGAACGCCCCGCATCGTCGTCGATTAGCGCGCAGTCGTTACGCAGGCGGGGACGGCGCGTCGGCGTAACCAAGAGCTGTAGATAGCCGCCGACGACGAATGTGGGGATGGCGATCGCGAAGCGCCCGATGGAAGCCATGATTTCGTTGGGGCCATAGACGAACGGAAAAACGACGCCCGTGACGGCGAAAAAGATCGCCGTCGCGAGCAGCACATGGGAAATCAAATTGATCGCCTTCTGCACGGTTTTCCAAATCGCGGCGAACAATGGCACCTCCTACCTCTGATAGAGCGGGACGATCTGAGAACATTTCTCGACCGCCTTGTGTGCGAGAATGACGCCCAATTTGATGCTTTTCGTGGCGACGTCATAGGAGGCGTAGGAGACGGCATAGCTGGGGTCAGGCGTAAAATTCCCCGGCTCCGCGCCAGGCTCGAGATAGCAGCCCTGCGCCTGCCGAACACTCCCTCGTGGCCCCTGCCAAAAGGCGAGGCGCATCGGACACATCTTGACGTTGATGTTGGTCGCGGCGTCGGCGGCGATCGTCTTGCACGCGGTCGCGATGTTGAGGACGCTCAGCATGGCGATTTTGTCGCCGCCGCGCACGACAAAATGGGCTTCACGCGCCGGCGCGTTGCCGACGGCGTATCGGCCGTCGCCAACGGCGGCATAGCGACGGTTGTTCCTGTCGATCATATCCGCCCAAATGCCGGTGAAGGGCGCGTCGAGCGGACCGGGGATTTGAAGGTCGCGATAGACGACGGGCCGCCATTTGTCGGGATTCGGCGTCAAGGGCGCTTCTTGCGCCAGGGCCGGCGCAGAGAACAGAATCGTCGCGGCGAGACCGAAACAGGCCAAAAGCTTGCGCATGAAGAGGGTTCGTCCCCGTGCTCGGCGGCGTGTCATTTTGTGCGTTGTAGCTTATAGGCTATATGATATAGCGTAGTACATGAAATTTTGGAACACCCTCCGCCAATGTCGAGCCCTCTGAAGGAGAACCGCGACGCGCCGCTCGACGAGCTGCGCGGGCTCGCGATCTGCGCCGTGCTGGCCTCTCACGTGGCGTTCGTGTTCGCCAACGATTTCGCGCTAGCGCGGGCGACTCTGCTACCGGCGCTTGGGGTGGGCGTCGATCTGTTTTTCGTGATTTCGGGCCTTTTGATTGTCGATTGCGCCGCGCGGTCCATGGCGAACGCTGGCGGACTCTGGCTTGGCGCGGCGGCGTTCTGGGCGGGTCGCGTGATCCGCATTGGCGTCCCGGCCTGGG
>JBAUVQ010000301.1:0-1893 GCA_049583305.1 Methylocystis sp. | reverse complement strand
GCTGGACAGCCCGCGAAAATGCGATCCAGACGTCGGTTTTTCGCGTTTCATCGCTGGACCGGCTTCGCTGTCCGGGCGGCGGTCGAGATTGCCTTCGTAGGAGATGCCACGCCTGCTGCGCGCGGAGGAAATCAAAAACGCCGGCGGCTATCTGCTCGTTTTGACCGCAAAAACGAGGGCAGTGGAGTTTTCGCTGGGGCCCGTGCTGATGGCGTTGTTGCGCGGCAAGGCGGCAAAAGCCGCGCGCGAACGCAAGTGGGCGGGATGATGGGCCGCGGAGTTTTTCGCAGGACCTGTGGAGACCATTCCGTTCAAATCGTCTCGGCGCCAAACAGCCCGAGCTTTTCGGCGCGATCGAGCAGGCTTTTGACCGAGGAAGGGGACCAGCGCGTTCCGCCGCGTGGCGTCCGCTCATACATGGCCTCGAGCTGCGCGCCGATTTGCGCCAGGGTCAGCTCAGGATTGGCGCGCTTGACGCCGACGACGAGCGTCACCAGCCGTTCGCTGCTGAACTTGCGGCTGGCGGGTAGCAGCAGCGCGGGATCGGCGAGGCCCTCGGCGATGAAGCGTTTGACCGCGCGTTTCAACCGCTCGACGCTCCAGAGGGGCAGGGGAGGGCCATTGGGTCGCTCGCGTTTGGCGTTGAGCACGCGTACGACGTCCTGCCAGCGATGACCCGGTCGCATGTCCTTCACAATCGGCAGCCAATGTTCGGCGGTTCGGTTGACGCGCTCGAAATATGCTTGGGCCTTGGCGTCGACAATGTGCTTGATGGCGTCGCGATCGCCGGCGCGCAGTTTGGGATTGCCGCCGACGCGACCGCGTTTCTTCGCGGCGCGCAGCCCGTCCTTGGTGCGTTCTTGGATCAGCGCTCGCTCCAATTCCGCGACGGCGCCAAGCACCTGCAAGGCGAATCTTCCTTGCGGCGTCGTGGTGTCGATCGGATCGGCGAGCGATTTGAAATGCGAGCCCTTGGCGTCGAGTTCAGCGATGACCGAAAGGAGATGCGAAAGAGATCGCGCCAAACGGTCGAGCCTGGCCACCACCAGCACGTCGCCGCGACGCACGCGCGCCAAGGCCTTTGCCAATTCTGGCCGCGACGCCTTGGCGCCCGACATGTGCTCGCGAAAAATCTCGACGCAGCCGGCGGCCATCAGCACATCGACCTGGGCGTCAGTCGCCTGGTCCTCGGTTGAAACCCGCGCGTAGCCGATCAGAGGCATGGGTTAGACGACCGTCTTCGATAAAAACCGCTTCAAGCCGCGAGCGCTTCCAATACGGCCTTAGGATTGCGTTTCAGCACGAGAAGCAGCGTACGCGCGGCTCCGCTCGGCGCTCGGGATCCATCTTCCCATTTCCGAAGCGTGCCGATGGCTGTTCCGAGGATCGCCGCGAATTGCTTGCGGGTGAGACCTGCATGTTGGCGAATCGCGATGATGTCGGCGGCTGTGGGAGCAGGGTGGACTCGCAGACCTGGAACGGTTTCTCCCCGGACGTGAGCTGCGGCCTGCTCCAGGCTTTGCACGAGATCGTTGAATAGCGCATCTTTCATGATTGCCTCCCTGCGAGGATGTTTTCGACGAGACGCCGCAAAGTGGATTTCTGCTCGGCGGAGAGATCGTCACGCTCATTCTTGGCGTACGCGAGGAGCAGATAGATTGGCAGCCTCTGATCATAAACGTAGTAGATTACCCGTGCTCCGCCTCGCTTGCCGCGCCCGGCCAGGGGCACTCTGACTTTGCGAAGTCCTCCGGTTCCCGGAATGAGGTCGCCCACCTCGGGGCTCGCCGCCAGCAAGTCGACGATCGCGCTCCGCTCGTCCTCGCTCATCAGCTTTTCGGCGCGAGAGAGGTAGAGTTGAGTCTCGGCGACGGCGTGCAGTGGCTTGGTCAC
>JBAUVQ010000300.1:0-8983 GCA_049583305.1 Methylocystis sp. | reverse complement strand
GCGAGAAATCTGATGTTCATTTTCGAACTCCCCATTTCTTTCTTTTCGTTTGTGTGTCGTGACCGCTTTCCCGGCGCGCGAAGCGTCCCGGCGCCGTCCTCTCGCGCCGCTGGTCCTTGAAAAGGCGGATGCATTCTCGAGAGCGCGGCTCGCCGCATCATATATCAGTTTTTTCTGGTTTGTCCCGTGACCATCCGCCACATTTGGCGGGGCTCGACACATTCGGGGCGCCCGCGAAGAATCGAGGCGATCCGCGCGGGTATCGCCCGCCGACAGCCTCAGTCGCCGGGTGGCGGATCTCCGTCGCGCTGAGCCACGAATAGCAGAATAATCCCGACCGCGCCGACGAAACGGAAGGCCGGCTCCTGCATGTTCCAGCCATCCGAGCGCCACATCTGAAACCATTCACCGCCGACGATCGTGAAGCCCACGAAATACAATGAAAGCGCGACGATCAGCCCCAGTATCGCGATGTCCTTGGCCTCGTTGAACGCCCGTCCAGAGCCCGTTCTGGCGCGCGCGAGGCGGGCCGCCCCGGCGAGGCAAAGCGCGCCGGCGCAGAGCTCGACGGCTATGATGAAGCCATAGGCCAGATGGTGCGCCGCCGAGCTTTGGATCGATCGCCAGGTCAGCGGAGACCCTGGCGGGATCGTGTCCATCGACAGGATGTGCCGCACCGCGGCGAAATTGGTCCCGTAATCGAGAATATTATCGACGCCGATCAGCAAGGCGAGCAGGCCCACGGCGACGGTCAGAAAAATTTTCGCGTAGCGAAGGACCATGAGCTTTGCTTTCCATCAACGTTTTGGACGACTATCGCGAAAAATCCTATATCGGCGATCCAATGTCGAGAGCGGCGCGCCTGGCCTCCGCCGCCAAAGCCCCTATTTATTTCGTCACCGGAAAGGAGCGGACATGATCACGGTTTACTACTGGCCGACCCCCAACGGACATAAAATCACGATTTTTCTGGAAGAGGCGGCGGTTCCCTATCGTATCGCTCCGGTCGACATCGGCAAGGGCGAGCAGTTTCGTCCCGAGTTTCTGGCGATCTCCCCAAACAACCGGATGCCGGCGATCGTCGACGACGCTCCGGACGACGGCGCCGGTCCATTGTCCGTCTTCGAATCCGGCGCGATTCTGCTTTATCTCGCCGAAAAGACCGGGCGGTTTCTGCCGAAGGACGCGCGCGGCCGCGTTCGGGCGTTGGAATGGTTGTTCTGGCAAGTAAGCGGACTTGGACCGATGGCCGGTCAAAACCACCATTTCGGGCGCTACGCGCCGCAAAAAATCCCCTACGCCATCGAGCGCTACGTGAACGAAACCAACCGCCTCTACGGCGTGCTCGACCGGCGGCTGGCGCGGGCGCCTTTTCTGGCGGGCGAATATTCCATCGCCGACATGGCCGCCTATCCCTGGATTGTTCCTTACGAAGCGCAGGGACAAAATCTGAGGGATTTTCCCAATGTCGAGCGCTGGTTCGAGGCCATCGCCGCTCGTCCGGCGGTGGCGCGCGCCTACGCCGCCGGCGCGCATCTTCAACGCGAGCGCAGCGGCTTTACTGACGAGGAGCGCCAGATATTGTTTGGCCAGACCGCAACCAGCGCCGCGCCCAGAGGATGAGCGCGGCGGGACGGCCCGTCGGCGACAGCTTTGGAATGGTCGGGTGTCCAAACGATATCGATCAGAGACGCCGCGCGCGGCCGCATGTCCGGGTGGGTCGCTCTGGCGATTATTTCTGGTTGTTCGGTTTGGCCGCGCTTTTCGCTTTCGCCGCGTCCGCGCGAGCGGGAGAGCCGCCGCGCGGCTTCGCTCGTCTTTCGGACATCGCGCCCGGCGTCGCGCAGGACATGCGTTACGCGGGCGCCGATAATTTCACCGGCAAGCCCGTTCCGGGCTACCGCGCGGCTCAATGCTGGCTGCGGCTCGAAGCCGCGCGGGCGCTCGCGGCCGCGCAGGCCGAGGCGCGCGCGAAAGGCTTCGACCTCGTGGTCTACGACTGCTATCGCCCCAGGCGCGCCGTCGCGGCTTTCGTCGAATGGTCCAGGAACGGCGACGAGACGACGAAGTCCGCGTACTATCCCAATGTCGCGAAGGGCGCGCTGTTCGCGGAAGGTTACATCGCCGAGAACTCCACCCATTCCACCGGGCTCGCCGTCGATCTTGGAGTCAAGGGTTGGGACTTTGGCGCGCCGTTCGACTTTTTCGACCGGCGCTCCTGGACGGGCGCGCTAAAACATGGAGCCGCGCGGCTAAACCGCGCGAGGCTCGTCGCGTTGATGCGTCGCCACGGCTTCGACAATTATCCGCGCGAATGGTGGCACTTCACGCTTCGCGGAGCAAAACGCATCGAAAGCTACGATGTGGAAATCGAGTAAGGCGCGGGCCGCGTCAAGCTTCCGGCGCTCACTTAGAACGGCTGATATTGATAGAGCCAGTTCTCCGACAGCACGGTGTCGCCGTTCTTCAGGAACAGCCGCATTTCCACCGGGTCGGTCCCCTCGACCGTGAGATCGAATTGCGCGCGCCAATGGCCGGTCACGCCGTCGAACACCGCCTCGGTGAAGATGTAGGAAAACGTCCCGCGCGAGGCCCAGAGCACCGGCTCCGGCTTGACGCCGAACGGGAGCTTTTCGAGCGGCCCACCCAAAAACTCGACCATGAATTTGCGCACGCCCTTGGGGCGCGGCTTGCCGGGCTGGCCGCCATTGCCGAGCCTTGTCGCGACGCAGCGCGCGAGCGGCGTCGGATATGGCTCGTCGGCCAGCCAGTGCAGGCGGTAGGAGAAATCAAATTCGGCGCCGGGAACGGCGGGCTTCTCGGGCACCCAGACGACGACGATGTTGTCGTGGATTTCGTCGTCGGTCGGGATTTCGATCAGCTGAATCGCGCCCTTGCCCCAATCGCCCTTCGGCTCGATCCACACGCTCGGCCGGCGGTCATAGAACACGTTGTCGAGATAATGGTCGTAGACGCGGTCGCGCTGCATCAGTCCGAACCCCTTGGGATTATTGTCGCCAAAGGCCGAGGCCATCACGCGCGGCGGATTGTTGAGCGGACGCCACAGCCGTTCGCCTGCGCCGGTCCACATCGACAGCCCATCGGAGTCGTGGACCTCCGGGCGCCAGTCGACTCCCGTGAGCTTCTTGGTCTCGGAGAACCAGTACATCGAGGTTAGCGGCGCGACGCCGAAACGCACGAAGCTTCCGCGCAAAAACAGCTTGCAGTCGATGTCCATGACGACGCCCTTGCCGCGCGTCATCAGGAAGCGATAGGCGCCGACGATGGAGGGGCCTTCGAGCAGCGCGTGCAGGACGACGCCGTCCTCGGTCTCCGGGCCGATATAGACATGCGAAAAGTCGGGGAACTCCTCGGAACGATCCGGCGCCCAGGTGTCGAGCGCTATACCTCGCGCCGACATGCCGTATTGGCGCAATTCGCCGATGGCGCGAAAGTAAGAAGCGCCGAGGAAGGCGACCCAGTCGTTCTTTTGCCAGTCCAGCTTGCCGTCCTTCGACTCCTGCAAGCGAAAGCCGGCGAAGCCCGCGCCGGGCGAAAGCTGATGCGCGATCGAGTCGTCGGGCATGTTGAAATAGGCGGGATCGTAAAGGATCTCGCGCGCCTCGCCGCCATCCACCTTGTGAACGCGCACGGCCTTCTTGAAGAACATGCCAAGGTGGAAGAACTCGACCGGGAAATGCTCCCGGCCCGCGGCGTAGAGCGCGTAATCGGTGTTGTAGGTGATCTTGCCCCAGGCTTCGTAGTCGATCTTGCTGGTGATCTGGGGGTCCGGGACCGTTGGCGCGCGATAGGGCTCCTTGATCAGTCGCCGCGCTTCCTCTTGCAGCGCCTCGAAGGAAAACGGCGCCGCCACGCCGAATTTCAGGCCGGCGCTCGGTTGCGCCTCGGCCGTCGGAGCGCCGACCGCGCCGAGAGCGCCGGTCGCGGCCGCGGCTTTCAAAAAGGCGCGGCGATCGGGTGTGTCGGTCATGAGTTCGGTCCTTGGAGCGCTTCCTCGGGGGCCAGCTTTCGTCCGGCGTCAGCCGCGAATGGGCTCGTGCTTCAACGCGGCGCGCATGAAGTAATAAAGGCCGACGAAGCCCAGCAGCGCGAAGATCACCTCGATGACGTGGCTAACCAGCGGGTCGAGTTGAAACAACCCGCCGAGCGCCCAGCCGGCGGCCCAGGAAGCGCCCACCAACTCGGTGCCGACAAGGATCGCCACGGCGACCAGCGTGGAGAGATGAAGGAGATTGATCGGCTTCTCGCTCATGTAGGTTTTCGCCTCGGCGCATGTCTCTGGGGTCAAGTCTCTCGGGTCAAGGCCTGAGCCTCTCGGCGAACCGGCCTAAATCCCTGCTATAGGATCGCCGCCGTCGGGGCAAGTCTGGACGCGCCGGACCTCGCCCGCGTCACTCCGCCTCCAGGCCTTCGATCGCGGCCTCCGCTTCCGCCGCCAGCAACTTCGCCCGCGCCTCGGCCGCCTCGCGCTGGCGGTTCCACATCGCCGCGTATTCGCCGTTTTTGTCCAGCAGTTGCTGATGCGTTCCGCGCTCGACGATGCGTCCGTGGTCGAGAAAGACGATCTCGTCCGCCTCGACGACGGTCGAGAGGCGATGCGCTATGACCAGCGTCGTGCGGCCCTTGGAGACGCGGCGCAGCGCCTCCTGAATCTCGTGTTCGGTAAAACTGTCGAGCGCCGAGGTCGCCTCGTCCAATATAAGAATGGATGGCCCCTTCAGAATCGTGCGGGCAATGGCGACACGCTGCTTTTCGCCGCCCGAAAGTTTGAGCCCGCGCTCGCCGACCTGCGCTTCATAGCCGCCGGGGACGGAGGCGATGAAACGGTCGATTTGCGCCAGCGAGGCCGCCTCGCGCACTTCCGCGTCGCTGGCGTCCCAGCGCCCATAGCGGATGTTATAGCCGATCGAGTCGTTGAACAGCACGGTGTCCTGCGGCACCATGCCGATCGCCTGGCGCAGGGATGCTTGCGTGACCGCGAGAATATTCTGATCGTCGATCATTATGCGCCCGCCTTGCGGCTCATAGAAGCGAAACAACAGGCGCGAAATCGTCGATTTTCCGGCGCCCGACGGACCGACGATGGCCAGCGTCTTACCGGGCCTCACATCGAAACTCACGCCGCGCAGAATCGGCCGCTTCTCATCGTAGTAAAACGCTACGTCATCGAATACGACGCGGCCCTCAGGCACCGCGAGCGGCGGCGCGCCCGGGCGGTCGGCGATTTCCGGGTTCTGGCCAAGGATCGTAAACATCCGTTCGATGTCGACGACGGCCTGCCGGACCTCGCGATAAAACGTGCCCATGAAGTTGAGGGGCTGGTAAAGCTGGATCATCATGGCGTTGATCAGCACGAAATCGCCGACGGAGGCCCGTCCGGCGCGAATATCGTAAACGCACATGATCATCACCAGCGTGAGGCCGACGGTGAAGACCGCCGCTTGTCCGGCGTTGAGAACAGCCAGCGAAATATATGAATCGATGCTGGCCTTGCGATAGCGCTCCATCGATTTGTCGTAGCGTTTCGCCTCGCGCTGTTCGGCGCAAAAATATTTGACCGTCTCGTAATTGAGCAGGCTGTCGATAGCCTTCACATTGGCGTCGACGTCGCTCTCATTCATCGTACGGCGGATGCTGATGCGCCAGTTGGTGGCGAGCGCGGTATAGGCGAGGTAAAGAAAAATCGTGATCGCCGTGACGAATGCATAGGTCCAATTGAACTGCCACAGAAACACGGCGAGCACCAAAATGAACTCAACGATGGTCGGCGCTCCCGACGACATGACGAGGCGCGACAGCGTCTCGATCGCGTCGCGTCCGCGCTCCAGCACGCGCGTCAATCCACCGGTCTTGCGGCTGATGTGAAAGCGCATCGACAATTCGTGCATGTGCACGAAGACATCGCTGGCGAGGCGCTTGACGGCGTGCATCGCGACCGCCGCGAACAGCGCGTCGCGAGCCTGCGTCAGCAATGCCTGGACGATGCGTAGCGCGCCGTAAAGAATCGTGAAGCCGATCGCGCCCGAGAGTAGTGAAGGAATCGCCGCTTCGCCTCCTTGCTCCAGCGCGTCGGCGCCCCATTTAAAAGCGTAAGGCACCGCGGTGTTGACGAATTTCCCGATGAGCAGCAAGGCGAAGGTGAGTAGCACGCGCCGTTCGAGATCGGGCCGACCCTTCGGCCAGATATACGGCCAAAGATGCGCGAGCGTCGTGAGGAGAGTGGCGTCCTTGAAACCGGCGTCGACTTCCGCCTCGCCGCCGCGATTGCCGGAGGCGCGACTTCCCATTCTGAGCATTGTGCGATCCATTCGAGAGGCGCCTCGGCGCCGGGGGGGCTTTGGCGTCATATAGGCGGTTTAATATGGCGGCGCATCTCGCGACACGAAAAAGCAACGCTTGATCTCCATATTTTCATGCGTACAAGGCGGTGGGCAAAGAGACGAATCATGACGGAAATAAAAAATATATGCGTGTATTGCGGCTCGTCGCCGGGAGACAATCCGATCTATGCCGCCGCCGCCAAGTCCCTCGGAACGGCGCTGGCGCGGGCGGGAATCGGCCTCGTGTTCGGTGGCGGCTCGTGCGGCCTCATGGGTACGGTGGCGCGCGCGGTTCTCGCCAGCGGCGGCGAGGCTCGCGGCATAATTCCGGGTTTTCTCGATGACCGCGAGGTCGCTCTGCCGGGATTGACCGAGCTTGAAATCGTTCCCGACATGCACGTGCGCAAGCAGCGCATGTTCGAGGCCGCCGACGCCTTCGTGGCGCTGCCCGGTGGGATCGGGACGCTCGAGGAACTGGCCGAGCAGCTCACCTGGATTCAGCTCGGGCGCCACTCCAAGCCAACGGTGATCGCCGACATCGGCGGCTTCTGGCGTCCGCTGCTGACGTTGTTCGCGCATATGCGCGGCGAGGGTTTCATCCGCTCGGGCTATGAGATGCGCTATCTCGTGGCCGAGCGCGTGGAGGACGTCATTCCAATGATTCTCAAGGCCGCGTCGCACGCGAAAAAAGACATGCAAGAGCCGGCGATCATCGAACGGTTTTGAAAGGCGAGGGGCCGCTCGTCACACCGCCCCCTCGCGCAACAGCTTGTAGACGATCGCGTCGATCAGCGCCTCGAACGACGCGTCGATCACATTGGCCGACACGCCGACCGTCGACCAGCGGCCGCCCGCGCCGTCGGCGCATTCGACCAGCACGCGCGTCACCGCGTCGGTGCCGCCCTGGAACACGCGCACGCGATAATCGACGAGCTTCACATCTTCGATGTAGCGTTGATACGCGCCGAGATCCTTGCGCAGCGCCAGATCGAGCGCGTTGACCGGGCCATTGCCCTCCGCCGCCGAAATGCGCGTCTCGCCATGCACGCGCAGCTTGACGATGGCTTCGGCCCCCGCGTCCTCGAAGCCGCCCTCGCGAGCGAAGCGCCGGTCCACCGCGACGCTGTAACGCTCGACGTCGAAATAATGCGGCGTCTCGCCCATCACGCGCTTGGCCAACAGAAAAAACGACGCGTCGGCGCCCTCATAGGCATAGCCTAGCGCTTCCTTCTCCTTGACTTCGTCGAGCAGGCGCGCGAGGCGCGGGTCGTCTTTTTCGAGATTGACGCCGAGCCGCGACAGCTCCGCCAAAATATTCGACCGGCCGGCCTGGTCCGACACCAGCACGCGACGCCGGTTGCCGACGCATTCGGGCGGGACGTGCTCATAGGTGCGCGAATCCGCCATCACGGCGGAAGCATGAATTCCCGCCTTGGTGGCGAAGGCGCTGGCGCCGACATAGGGAGCGTGGCGGTTCGGCGCGCGGTTCAACAGTTCGTCCAGCGCATGGCTGACGCGCGTCAGTTGCGTGAGCTTCTCCGCCGTGACGCCGATCTCGAAGTTTTCCGAAAACTCGTTCTTTAGCAGCAACGTCGGGATGATCGTCGTCAGATTGGCGTTGCCGCAACGCTCGCCCAGACCATTGAGGGAACCTTGAATCTGCCGAGCGCCGGCGCGCACGGCGGCGAGCGAGTTCGCGACCGCATGCCCCGTGTCGTCATGGGCGTGAACGCCCAGTTTTTCACCCGGAATAACCTCCGCCACGCGCGCGACGATACGCTCGACTTCATGCGGCAGCGTGCCGCCATTGGTGTCGCACAGCACGATCCAGCGCGCGCCCGCGTCGGCGGCCGCCTTGGCGCAGGCGAGCGCGTAAGTCTCGTTGGCCTTGAAGCCATCGAAAAAATGTTCGCAATCGACGGCGGCTTCCTTGCCGCGTTTGATCGCCGCCTGAACGGATTGCGTGATCGCCGCGAGATTATCTTCCTCGGTGGAGCGTAGCGCGACGCGCACCTGATAGTCCCAAGCCTTGGCGACGAAGACGATCGCATCGCTGTCGCAATCGAGCAGAGCCGCGACGCCGGGGTCGTTTTCCACCGAGCGCCCCTGTCGCCGCGTCATGCCGAAGGCCGCGAATTTTGCGCGCAGCGCAGGGCGTTTGGCGAAGAATTCGGTGTCCTGTGGATTGGCGCCGGGATAGCCGCCCTCGATATAATCGACGCCCAAATCATCGAGCAGGGCGGCGATCCGCCGCTTGTCTTCGAGCGAAAAGTCGACGCCCGTCGTCTGCGCGCCGTCGCGCAGCGTGGTGTCGAACAGAGAGAGCCGTTGCTTGATCATTTAAGCGCGTCCTGTCGCGACCGGCGGCGCGAGCGCCCTGGTCATCGTGGTGTTCCCGAGCCATTCGCCGTTGATCGCGATCGTATTGCGGCTTTGCGGGATATAGCCGCGCCTTTCGAAAAATTCGCGCGCCGCGTCCGAAGCGTCGACGCTCAAACTTCGCGCGCCGCGCGCCGGCCCCAGTTTTTCGAGCGCGTCGGCGAGCGCGGAGCCAACGCCGCGCCGGGCAAAATCCGGATGCACATAGAGCATGTCGATGATGCCCTCGTTCTTGAGCGAGGCGAAGCCTGCGATCTCACCGT
>JBAUVQ010000299.1:0-5545 GCA_049583305.1 Methylocystis sp. | reverse complement strand
GCCGTGCGCCGCGCGGGCCAGCGCGCGCGCGTGCATCTCGGCGAGCGCGGCCTCCTTGGCCGAGACGACCAGCGCCGCGAGACGCCCGAACGGTGGCAGGCCGGCGCGACGGCGCAGGGCGATCTCTTGCGCGTAAAACGCCTCGGCGTCGCCGGAGAGCAGCGCTGAAATCACGGGATGTTCGGGGCGATAAGTCTGGATCAGCGCCTTGCCCGGCTGGTCGCCGCGCCCGGCGCGCCCGGTCACCTGCGCCAGCAGTTGAAAGGTGCGCTCGGCGGCGCGCGGATCGCCGCTGCCTAACCCAAGATCGGCGTCGACCACGCCAACAAGCGTCAGGAACGGAAAGTTGTGCCCCTTGGCCACGAGCTGCGTGCCGATCACCAGATCGAAGGCGCCCTTGGCGATCTCGTCGAGTTCGCGCCGTAGCCGCTCGGCGCCGCCGGGAAAATCCGACGAGAGCACGAGCACGCGCGCGTCGGGAAACAACCCCGCCGCTTCCTCCGCGATGCGCTCGACGCCCGGGCCGCAGGCCGCCAGCGCGTCCTCGGCCTCGCATTCCGGGCACACATGCGGGCGCGGCTCCATATGGCCGCAGTGATGACAAATCAGCGCGCGGCGGAAGCGATGCTCGACCAGCCAGGCGTCGCAATTGGAGCAGCGAAATCTATGGCCGCAATGGCGACACAACGTCAGCGGCGCATAGCCGCGCCGGTTGAGAAACAACAGCGCCTGTTCGCCGCGCGCGATGGTCTCGCCCACGGCGAGCGCGAGGCGCGGCGCGATCCAGCGGCCCTTCGGCGGCCCCTCGACGCGCATATCGACGGCCTCCAGCCGCGGCATTTTTCGCGCGCCAGCTCGCGCGGCGAGGGTGAGATGCGCATAGCGGCCGCTGGCGGCGTTGACGCGCGTTTCGATCGAGGGCGTGGCGGACGCGAGCACCAGCGCCGCGCCCTCGATGCGCGCGCGCACGACGGCCATGTCGCGGGCGTGATAATTGACGCCGTCTTCCTGCTTGTAGGCGCCCTCATGCTCCTCGTCGACGACGATGAGCCGCAAATCGCCAAACGGCAGGAACAGCGCCGAGCGCGCGCCGACAACGACGCGCGCCTCGCCCGAAGCCGCCGCGCGCCAGATGCGCGCGCGCTTCTTTTCCGAGACGCCCGAATGCCACTCGGCCGGCTTGGCGCCGAAGCGCGTCGAAAAGCGCTCCAGAAACTGGCTGGTCAGCGCGATTTCCGGCATTAAGACGAGCGCCTGCCCGCCGGCTTGCAACGCGGCGGCGATGGCCTCGAAATAAACCTCGGTCTTGCCCGAGCCCGTGACGCCCTCGAGCAGAAACGGGCGATAGGCGCGCGCGGCGACAGCCTCCGTCAGCGCGCTCGCGGCGACGAGCTGGTCGGGTTCGAGAACGGGCGGGCAAAACAAGGGATCGAGCGCGCCGCAGACCGACAAAGCCGGCGCGATGAGCGTTTCGAACGCGCCTTCGTCGACCAGCGAGTCGATGACCGAGCCGGAACAGCCCGCCGCCTCCATCAGCGCCTTCTTGGCGAAGGCGAGCCCGCCCTCGGCCGCGACAAGCGCGCGGGCGCGCGTCGGCGTCATGCGCTTGGGCGCGGCCCCAGTTAGGCGATAGAGCAGACGTGGCGCCGGCGGCCCGGCCTCTTCGCCCGAGCCCGAGCAAAGCCGCAGCGCCATGCCGCGCGGCGCCAAGGTCCAGCACGCCAGCCAGTCCAAAAAATCGCGCAAGCTTTGCGACAGCCGCGGGCGGTCGCAGCGCGAGATCACGCTCTTTAAGTTGCCGGGCGGGCCATTGGCGGGCCGCGCCTCCCAGACAACGCCAATCGCCTCGCGCCGCCCCAGCGGAATTTTGACGAAATCGCCGGGCGCGAGTTCGAGGCCCGGCGGCGCGAGATAGGAATAAGCCTGGTCCACCGCCACGGGCGGCAGAACCTCGACAATCAGCCCCCCGCCCTCAACCCCGTCGCCGCTCATGGAGGGGGTTTAGCATTTTGGCGAGGGTTGCGCAGTGGGGGCGCGAATCCCTCTCCCACTCGTGGGAGAGGGTGGCCCGGCGCAGCCGGGTCGGGTGAGGGTTCTGGGGAAGTTCCAACCAAGCCGCGGCCCCCCTCATCCGACCTCGCTTCGCGAATCCTTCTCCCAGTTGTGGGACAAGGTGGCTCCGCGAAGCGGAGTCGGATGAGGGTTCTTCGGACACGGCGCTCCAAGCCGCGAGCCCCCTCATCCGTCACGCCTTCGGCGCGACACCTTCTCCCACAAGTGGGAGAAGGACGCGCCCAGCATTCGAGCGGCGCTCTCAAACCAGCGCTTCCCTGGCATGCCGCCCAACTCTTGCATCAGACGCGCGACGTTGTCTCTAACCGTGCATGTGCTGGGATGATCCGGCCCAAGGCTGGCATCGAAAATGGCCAGCGCGCGCCGCATCAACGGCTCGGCCTCTTTGATGCGGTTCGTGTCTTGCAGCAACGCCGCGAGATTGTTGAGGCATATCGCCACTTTGGGATGATCCGGCCCGTAACTCGCCTCGTCAATCGCCAGCGCGCGCCGCATCAACGGCTCGGCCTCTTTGATGCGGTTCGTGTCTTGCAGCAATCGCGCGAGATTGTTGAGGTCTATCGCCACACTGGGATGATCCGGCCCGTAACTCGCCTCGTCCATCGTCAGCGCGCGCCGCATCAGCGGCTCGGCCTCTTTGATACGGTTCGTGGATTTGAGCAATCGCGCGAGATTGTTGAGGTCTATCGCCACATTGGGATGATCCGGCCCGTAACTCGCTTCATCAATCGCCAGCGCGCGCCGCATCAACGGCTCGGCCTCTTTGATGCGGTTCGTGTCTTGCAGCAATCGCGCGAGATTGTTGAGGCGTATCGCCACATTGGGATGATCCGGCCCGTAACTCGCTTCACCAATCGCCAGCGCGCGCTTATAGAGTGGCTCGGCCTCGGTGTTGCGCGCCTTCGCTCGGAATAACATGCCGAGCTGATTGTAAAGCCTCGCCGTCGGCTCGGCGGTCCCCGCCGCGTCGGCGCGTTCCGCCAACGTAAGCGCATGCGGCGCGAGCGGATCGAGCGCCGGCCATGTCCTCACGTCGTCAGGCTGGCCCGTGAAACCCGCGTTCACCCAGTCCAGCGCCGCCTTCAACGCCTCTTTCTTCCCCTCCTCCGGCATGACCCGGCGGGTAAAATCCTGCACCAGCCGATGCACGGCAAAACCGTCCACGGGCGCCTTGCCGTCCTCGGCGCTCGCCTTCGAGACCAGCGAAAAGGCATAGAGATTTCCCAGCGCCTTGCGCGCGTCGAAATCAGCGTCGTCGCCCGGAATCGCCACATCCAGCAACGTCTCCGGGATCGGCTCCGGCGCGAAAAAGGCGAGGCGGTCCAAGAGGCGCCGCCCGTCCGGCGTCAACCTTTCGACCGAGGTCGCCCAGGTCGCGGCCAGCCCGGTGTCGTGGCCGTAGCTCATCAGGCCCTTGTCGAACCAGTCCAGCACCGTGGCGCGTTTTTCCTTCCACAGCGCGAGATAACGCGCAAAACCAATGCGCTCCGTCGCGATATAGGCGCCCGCCTGCTCCAGCCCGAGCGCGAGGCCGCCGAGTTCGCCGGCAAGTTCCCGCGCGAGATTTTCGTCGTCGGCGAAAGCCCGCCTGTCATCGGCCGTGCGCTCCAGCAAGAAGGCGGCGGCCGAATCGATGTCGAGCACGCCGAGTTCGAGCTTTCGCACGCCGGCCGGGAAATTGGCGATTCTTCCGGTGATGATGACCCTCCCGCCGCGCAGCCGCGCCAGCAGTTTTCGCACGGCGTCGACCGCCGGGGCATCGTCGACGTTATCGAGAATCATCAGCCAGCCCGGATGATGCTCCAGCCAGCCGAGCGCCGCGGGAATCTTGACCGCGTCCTCGCGCGCGTCCTTCTCCGGCAAATCCAGAATATCCGGCCCGGCCAGCGCGGCGAGGCCGGCGTTCAGCCGCTCCGGCGCCTCGGCGGAAACGAACAGCAGCGCCGAGTGCTCGCCCTCATGCCGCAGCGCATATTCGACAGCGAGCCGCGTTTTGCCGACCCCGCCCAAGCCATGCAGCGCCTTGCCGACAACGGCGGTCGCCTCGCCGTCCGAATCTTGCGCGAGCGAGGCGTGAAGTTTTGCGAGAAACTCGTCGCGGCCCTTGAACAGCGTGCCGAGCGTGGAGAAAGGCAGGTTGCGGGGTTTGTTTGTCGCGATAACGGGCCAGTCCTCGCGCAAAACCTTGCGGCACAACTCATCCGTCGAGGAAAACTCGCCATAGTGCAGTTTCTTCAGCCGAACGACATGCGCTTCCTGCGACGCCAGGTCTTCATCGTCGGTCGTGGGATTCGGTTTGTCGGGCGGAAAATCGGGCTTCGCGATGTAAATCGACAGTCGCCGCCTATAGTGACGCGCGATAAAAAACTCCCACTGCGTGTATGAGGCGCGCGCGACGCCATCCGGTAGCATGTGCGCGAATTTCGCCGCCGACTCCTCGCCTGGAAAGCTCCCACTCCTCTCGCCCGCCACATGCACGACGGCGTCACATTCGCCAATATATTTGACGAGCGTCTCCAGCAGGGTTTCCGTATCCACTTCCTGGCGAAAGATATCCTGGTCCTTGACCAGCAAACCGCGCGCGCGCAGATCCTTGGCGATCTCGCCGCGCGCCGCGCCGAACTCGCTGGAGGTGGCGGAAAGAAAAATCCGAAATTCTCGCGGTCCCGACAAGCGCGCCCCCGCCAATACCCAAAGCCCGCCCGCAATATGGCAGGCGGGCGCCTTGGCCGCCAGGGGCGCGTCGTCACGCCTCGATCAGCTCCAGCCCCTTCGCGTAGCGCCGCGCGTTCTCGACATAGTGCTTCGCCGATTCCAGATTCTTCGCCGCCACATCCTCGCCCAGCGCGCGCAAGAATTTCGCGGGGGTCCCGACGATCAAAGAGTTGTCGGGAAACTCCTTGCCCTCGGTCACCAGCGCGTTGGCGCCGACGATGCTGTTCTTGCCGATCCTGGCGCCGTTGAGGATCGTCGCGCCCATGCCGATCAGCGTGTTGTCGCCGATCTTGCAGCCATGCAGGATCACGCCGTGGCCGATCGTGCAATCGGCGCCGATGTCGAGCGGATAGCCCATGTCGGTGTGCAGCACGCTGTTTTCCTGGATGTTCGCGCGCGCGCCGATGGTCACCCATTCATTGTCGCCGCGCAGCACGCAGCCGAACCAGACGTTGGCGTCTTCCTCCAGCGCGACGCGGCCAATCAGCTGAGCGTTGGGCGCGATCCAATAGCGGCCGCGTGGCGGCAGGCGCGGCGGGATTCCGTCGATCTTGTATAGCGGCATTAGTCGATCTCCCCGATTCGCGGGAAACCTTGCCATTTTCGCGCGGGGACGCCTAGCCGGGCCGGCTCGTCGCGAATAAGTCCCTTTTTATTCAAATGCTTTAGAGTGTGCTGGAGCAATGGGGCAAACCGTTGTACGCCGCCTTGGGAGACCACGCGCGGTCCTTGCGGCTCTGGGGAGGCGATACTGGCC
>JBAUVQ010000298.1:0-23541 GCA_049583305.1 Methylocystis sp. | reverse complement strand
TCAGAATGCGATGACCCATCTCGGCCAGCGCCGCCAGTGTGTTCTGGGACGTCGTCGACTTGCCGATGCCCCCTTTGCCGTAAAATGCGATTTGCCGTAACGCAGCCATGTTCGTCTCCTGTTGAGCCGTAAACTCTGCCGCAGCCACTGCGCGGCGCATTTCCGCTTGCCGCCGGATTGGAGAAGCTTTTTCCTAGGAGGAGGCTCTCGCTTGCGGTCTCCGATCCGGTCGCGAGCTTTTCGTCGCAATGTCCGTGCCAGCACTTTCGCGCTGATGTTATGGCGGTTTTTCAATCCCTTAGAGATGGCGACGGTATGCGCGCCGCGATGTCGAAAAGCTGACAACCGTGGAATGCGCGCGACAATATTGCTGCTCAAAGGCGAGAATTAGCGGCCGCGCGTGTCGGCCAGAAGAAGCGCCCGTCGCCGGCGCGTCATGCTTTCGCGGCGTCGCCAGCGAGACGGCCGCGCACGGTTTCCGAAACAATGGGGTCGCTGTCGTCCGCCATCGCCGCGATTTCTTCCAAGCTGAGGCGTGTTGCAACGTAATGGCGAACGCGCCAATCCTTGTCGCATCTCAAAATCAACAATTGTTCGGGCGTTAATCTCTGTGCGGCTTCCAGACGCACATCCGCGTTCGAATCCTGACACATGCGCCCCAGCCATTGCGCGCCGATGCGTCGCGCAACAATCCGCCGCACCTCGATCTCCTCGTCGTCAATCATCATTATCAGCAAGGAGGCCGCGACCTTACGCGCGATCACGATGCGCACGTAATAGTCTTCGTCCCGCATCATCGGCAGGAGATCGGCGTCTTCGAGCAGCGTCGCGACGCGTATGCGGACCTCGCGATGCGGGTCGTCGCGCAATTCGCGCTGGTATCGCCGCGGCAAGCGCCGCACGGCTTCCCATCGCACCGTTTCATCGGAATCCGACAAGAGGCGCGGCAAGAGGAACGGATTGGCGAATTTCGCCGCGATGGCCCGCACTTCGAAGTGCGGATGCGCAAGATAACCGTCGGCGAGTTCGGGATGTAAATTGAAGAAGCGATCCATGCGACGCGCATAGCGGTCGTGCACGCAGGCTTTGCGCAACGCACAACCGCCGGTGGCCAAAAGATGTCGATGCGCGCAGTTCGCGCAGTTGATCTCCTCGCCGCGCCAATCGAGCGTTTCGTCGATCTCATGCGTCATCGTCGACCCCTATGCGGTCGAGGACGCCGAGCAGGACCCTCGCGCCGATTTTGTCGGAAGGATCGAGTTCGAGGAGCTTGGCGATGGCCGCCCGGCTCTCCTCCAGCGCGCCAAGCCGCATCTGCAGATACGCATAGCCCTTCAAGGTGAAGAGGAAGAAGCGCGGCAGCATTTCGTCATAACAATCGAAAACCGCATCCTGAGCGCGAGCGCGGCGCCAATCGCGCGGCATGTTGTTTTCGCGCGCGGCTTTTTCGAGACAGCGATTGGCGATCTCCAACGCCTCCCGCAATCGACCTTTGTAAAAATAAAATCGATAAAAGCCGATCAACACCGCGGCGTGATCCGGCGCCCATTGCTGGGCCTGTCGCAAATAGCGCTCCGCCATCTCGGAGTCGGCGTAGCATTCGCTGGCGCGATGGAGAAATTCCTCGGCCTCCGGCGGCAAGCCTCCGCCAAGCAGAGCCCCGACGAGCAGCTCCTTCTCGCCTGGACTCAGCGTGGCGTGCTCGCCGTCGCTCATGAAGCGCGCCTCTAGTGCATGTGCTCCCCGATGGAGACGCTGGCGGTCTTGCACGAGCCGGTGTTTTTCGGGTCGTGGAAGACAAGGCCGCCGCTCGTCGACGACTCTGCGAAATCGATCGTCACGCCGTCGAGCAGCAGCCGGCTTTCGGCGGGCAAGAAGAACTTGATTCCCTCGACGACGAATTCCTGATCGCCGCTTCTGGGCGCGGCTTCCGCGTCGAACTGCGCGCTGAGGCCCGAGCAGCCGCCCGGGCTCACGGCCAGACGAAAACCACCAGCCGGAGTGGCGCTGAACTTCACGATCCGCTGGATGAATTTCTGCGCGGCGGGCGTAACCGAAAATTTCATTGCAGAGCTCCTTAGGCCGGCGGTTGATAGCGTGGATAGGCTTTGTCGATCACGCAAGTGTCGTCGACCGGACAAACCGCGGCGCATTGCGGCGCGTCGAAATGGCCGATGCACTCGGTGCACTTCTTCGGATCAATCACGAACGTGCCGTTCTTTTCAGTGATCGCCACATTGGGACATTCCGGCTCGCATGCCGAACAGCTCGTACACTGCGATGCGATAATCTTTAGCGTCATGTTTTGCTCCTCAGCTCCATTGCTTGACGCCGAACGCTCAGGCGGCGTTAATCAGCGCGCCCTGACGGATTTCGGCGTCGCCGCGCTCTTGGTGCTCGATTTCGCCGCTATTGACCTTGTCGAGATAGGCCTTGAACCAGGCGATCGCGGACTTCTCGATGAACTCATGCGCGAATTGATCGACCGGTTCGATACCCGCCTGGACGAGATCGTTCTTCGGACAACCGCCGATCTTGGCGACGAACACCGCATGGCAGTCGTTGATGGCGCGGATCACCGTCTCCAGGCTGTCTTCGTCGCCAAAGCCTCCTTGGCAATAAAGATCGACGCGGCGATGACCGACGAATTTCGCGCCGGAGGTTGAGAGTTCGTAAACCTGGAACTCCTTGGCGTGGCCGAAGTGCTCGTTGATCAGGCCCGAACCCTTGGTCGCCACGGCGATCAGCAGTTTGATGTCGCTCGCCGCTCCGGCCAAGGTCGCGAGCTCCTCCTGCTTCGCCGCGACTTTGGCGACACGCTCTTCTTCGACCTTCTCTTGGTAAGCCTTGCGCGATTCGAGATCGTAGTCGACTTCCATGGCCATGATCTTGTCGGTCGTGAATTCGGCGCTGCGGTCTTCGCCAAGCAGGCCGACCGCGTCGGCGCGGCACTGGCGACAATGGCGCATCATGTTCATTTCGCCTTCGCAGCTGTCCTGCAGCGCCTTCAGCTCCTGCGCCGAGGGGCCGCGCTGGCCATTGAGGCCGAACACCGTGCCGTGCTCCGGCGCCGAGATCAGCGGCATGATGTTGTGCAGGAACGCGCCGCGCGATTTGACCGCCTTGTTCACTTCGACGAGATGCTTGTCGTTGATCCCGGGGATCATCACCGAATTCACCTTGCACAAGATGCCGCGCTCGGTGAGCATCTCAAGTCCGAGCAGCTGCCGGTCCGTGAGCAGCTTCGCTGCTTCGACGCCCGTGTAACGCTTATGCTTCCAGAACACCCAAGGGTAGATCTTCGCGCCGATCTCCGGATCGACCATGTTAATGGTGATCGTCACGTGATCGACGTTGAAGCCGGCGATCGTATCGACGTGATCAGGCAGCGCCAAACCATTCGTCGAGAGGCACAGCTTGATGTCCGGCGCGGTGCGCGAGATCAGATCGAATGTCTTGAACGTCTTTTCCGGATTGGCGAGCGGATCGCCAGGTCCAGCGATGCCGAGCACCGTCATTTGCGGAATGGTGGAGGCGACGGCCAGAACCTTCTTCGCGGCCTGCTCGGGAGTCAGCTTTTCGCTGACGACGCCGGGGCGCGACTCATTGGCGCAATCATATTTGCGATTGCAGTAGTTGCATTGGATGTTGCAGGCCGGCGCGACCGCGACATGCATGCGCGCGTAATGATGATGCGCCTCTTCGCTGTAGCAGGGATGGTTCTTGACCTTCTCCCAAATCTCCGTCGGCAGATCGTTCTGACCCGCGCCGGAGCCGCAGCTCGCCTTGCCGCTGCCGCCCGACGTGCCGCAACCCTTGTGCTCGGCGATCTGCTGCAGCACGCCTTCGAGCGCCACCGCTCCGCCCACTCCCTCACCGGCCCCCGCCGTTCCAACATCCAGAGACGCCATGGCTTGCTTCCTTCTGTCGCTGCAAGGACGTCCCGCGCCGACATTCGGCCTAGACGGTGCGATGCAAGGTTTTGCGGAAGCAGATCGCAACAAGCGTGCCAAGGCTGTGCTTTTGGAAGCCTTTTAAATTCAATGGAAAACTGACCGGTCACAATGTCAATATGCCGACATGGCGGGAAACTTTGCGACAGGGGGCTCTGTAAGAAATACAACAACGCGGATGGCGGCTTTCCGTTGGAGATGACGATCGAATAGAATTCACCGCGCGAATCATCGCCGCGCAAGATGCGGCTCGGACATTTGCCGCTGATCTTGGAATTGGCGCCGCGGCAATCGCCGCGCTTCGCCACGAAGCTGTAAATGCCGCCTTCGTCAATTTCGTCGCCGGGCGACCAATTCCGCACGGTATAATAACGGAGTTCCTGATAGTCGATGAGCGGATAATCGACGCGCGCGCATTTCGGCTCGGTCATCGTCAGCCAACGCGGATAGGCCGCGAGCCGCCGTTCCGCTTCGTCCTTCTTCGCTAATATGAAGCGGATCACCTTTTCCAAGGCGCCCTTGGGGCGAGGTCGGATTCGATGTCGGTGACAAAACCGAGTATATATTGGTCGGCGCCGACACTGCGGACTCGTTCGACTGTCGCCCGCACCGCCGCCTATCGCGCTCCGCTCACTCTCGCATTTCATCGAGGCGCGCCCGGACGACTCGCCGCACCTCCGGATCGGAATCGTCGCGCAGCCGCGCGAGCAATTCCGCTGGGCATCTTTCCGCCACGAGAAAGCGGACTCGCAAATCTTCGTCCTCGACGAGCAACTCGAGTTGAGCCGCCGACAACCGCTCCGCGATAATCATGCGCACTCGCGGTTCGGGATCGCGCGCCATCGCCGGGAGCCTCTCGCCGCCGATACGTCGCGCCGCCTCGCAACGAACCTCCGCGTCTTCGTCGCTGACCGCGCTGGCGAGAATCTCGGGCGGCGCGCGCCGCGCCGCGATCAGCCGCACGCTGGCGTCCTCGTCGAACAGCAGCTTCACGAGATTTGCGCCGTCCACCCGCTGGGCCATCGTCATCCGCACCTTGCGGTCCGGGTCCGACAAAAACTTTTCGGCGAGACGAAGCGGCAGGCGCTGCGCCACAATGGCTCTAACGTCCGGCTCATCGTCGTCAATCACCGCGCGCAGCTGGAAGACGCTCGCATATTTCGCCGCGCCCACGCGCAGCTCAAAATAGGGATGCGCGAGATATTTCGCGGCCTCTTGCGGACTCGCGGCGAAGAAACGATCGATGCGCCGCGCGCGCCGATCTCGGACGCAGGTCTGGCCCAGATCGCAAAGGCCCTTCTCGCGAATTTGCCCGTGCGGACAATCGCGGCAAGACAAAAAGTTTCCGAGCCAGTCGACGGCGTCCATGCGATGCGTCGTCCGCCAAGCGGCGCCGCCCGGCCTAAGCCGGGACGCAGGTGTTTTCGACGGGGCATACCGCCGCGCATTGCGGCGCGTCGAACGCGCCCTCGCACTCCGTGCATTTCTTCGGGTCGATGATGTACATGTCGTTCTTGAGGCGGATCGCCGCATTCGGACATTCAAACTCGCAGGCTCCGCACACCGTGCACTGGGAGGCTACAATTTTGTACGCCATGTCCTGGCTCCTCATCCGTTTAATGCTTGATTTGCACATCCCTTCAAATCGCATGCCAGGCGAAAAGCCCTACGGCCGCCGGGATAAGGCCGCGCCGGGCCGGCGCTTGCTCCCAGGCGCTTCGACCATTGTCCTAAACACGACAAAATGGGCGGCGGATTTTGCGCATGTCGCGAACGACCGCGCCGCTCCCACGGTTGGCGGTCAGATGCGCTTCACTTCGATGTTGTATTTCTTCAGCGCATAATTGACTTGGCGCAGCGACAGGCCGAGGAGGCGCGCCGCCTTGGCCTGCACCCAGGCCGCCTTTTCCATCCCCTCGATGAGACGCTCGCGATCGACCATCTTACGGGTTGACGAAAAGCCGTCGCCTTCGTCTTCAGCGGCGTCCCTTGTCGCCGCGGCCTCCCCAGGGGCACCTAACGGCGGCGCGGAATCGGCCCGCGTTGGCGCGGCGATTTCCCTGCGCGGCGGCTCGCGGCCCGCGCCGGTGGTCTCGGGATGCGCGTGAGGATGCGGAAAGGGACCGCTGGCGCTGCCGGTCCACAGCAAGGCCGAGAGACATTTGCCCGAGGCGCAAGCGAAATCCTGATCGACGATCATCTCTGCGCGCGCCAGCGTCGCCGTACGGCGCACGCAATTTTCCAATTCGCGGATGTTGCCGGGAAAATAGCAACGCTGCAGCGTCTCGATGGCGCTCGTCGCCAAGACGTGCTTCTGCTCGTTCTCGACGTTGAAACGTTCGAGAAAATTGCGCGCCAAGAGCGAAACATCGCCCGGACGTTCGCGCAGCGGCGGCAGAAACACCGGCACGACACTGATGCGATAGTAAAGGTCGGCGCGAAACTCGCCCTTGTCCACCGCTTCCTCGAGGTTCTTGTTCGTCGCGAAGATGAAGCGGACGTTGACCTTCAGCGTCTTTGAGCCGCCAACCCGCTCGAACTCGCCCTCCTGCAGAACACGCAGGAGCTTGGCCTGAAAGGCTGGCGAAATCTCGCCGATTTCGTCGAGCAGCAGCGTGCCGCCGTGGGCGAGTTCGAAACGCCCCGCGCGCTGCGCTATCGCGCCAGTGAAGGCCCCCCGCTCATGCCCGAACAGCTCCGATTCGAGCACGCTCTCCGGCAGCGCGGCGCAATTCAGCTTGACGAAAGGCTTGGCCTTGCGGCGCGAGAGGTCATGCACGGCTCGGGCGAAGAGTTCTTTGCCGGTGCCGCTCTCGCCGCGCAGTAGTACGGTGGAATTGGACTTGGCGACGATCGCGATGGTGTCGAGCACCTCCAGAATCGCCTGACTCTCGCCAACGATGCCCGCGACGTCGGGACGCTCGCCGCGAATCTCCTTCGGCGCGCGCGAGACCAGCGCCTTCTCCAGCGTGCTGCATTCGTTCAGCAAGCGCTGCCGGTCGGCGGACAGCATGCGGTGCAGCTTCACCGTCTGACCGATCAGATTGGCGATCATCGTCAAGAAGCGCAGGTCGCTGTCGAAGGTGTGGGTGATGAACTCTTCCCAAGCGCGATTAATCGACAAAGTGCCGACGACGCGGTTGTCGCTTTTGATGGCGACGGCGAGAAAGGAGACGCGCTCCCCGAGCGCCTGCGTGATCGTCCCGGCCGCCGGGGCGAACAGAGGGTCGTTGGTCACGTCCTCGACGATGACGGGCATGGCGGTGACGACGAGGCGGTCAATCACCTTGGCCGGCAGCGTGTCGATCGGTTTGCTGTTGTCGTGACTAATCCAGCCCGAGGTCGCGACGATTTCTGGATTGCCATGTTGATCGAGGATGGTGATCATCCCCAACTTCATGTCCAGAAAGGAGCTCAGCACGCTCACGACATTGGCGAGCGTCTGCTCTAGCCGAGCCGGGGCGGTGAGAATTTTGGAGATTTCATAAACGCCGAGCAACGCCGTATCGGCCGACGGCGCTCTCACACGCGGCGCCTTGGGCGCGGCGCCGACGGCCAATTCTCCGGTGATCGAGGGATGTGAATTCACGTCATTGTCCAAGGCCGCCCTCCTTGCGAACGGCCAGACGCGGCCTCCGGCTCAGGTTCGGTTGCAAGTGCGAAGCCCCTATTGGACTGTCTCACAACACCCATGTTTTGTCGTGTGCAAAAACCATGCAAACTGGCGCCGCGTCGCACAAAGGCCTTGCACAATGTAAGTTTTCCGACACGAAGCAGCAACGCGCGTCCGATGAGCGAAATTCGCGTTTCGGATTGTAAGGTTTGCGACAAGGCCGCGGTTCAACATTTATAACGCGCTTCCCCGCGCCAGCTCCTCGATCACCTTCCAGCCGACGCAACCCCGCGGATCGGCGCGGGCGAGGATCGTGAGATACGCCATCGCGACGTCGCGCTGGCCGCGCTTCAACTCGATGAAGCTCAACGCCTTCAGCGTATAGAGCGCGAAACGCCCGGGACCGTCTGGCGCGCCGTCCGAGGACGGCCAAGCCTTGGGATCGCTAGGCCAGCCGGCTTGTCGCGTCGCTTCCTGCATTCCTTGAGCGGCGACCTCGGCGGCGTAGTCCAGGCTGCCCATGTAGGTGTGAATCTTGTATAGGCAGTAGTAGGGCGCGAACTCTCGCGGAGCGAGCGCCAGCGCTTGCTTGAAGAGACGATCGGCCTTCTCGGGATCCGTGCGATAGGCGACGACGCCTTGTTGCAGGAGTTCATTGGTGTTTGGGTCGAGTTCGCCGAAGTTGACGACGTCCGCGTCGGCGCGCGGCATGTTCATGGCCGGAGTGTTCATGGCTGACTCGAAGCAATCGCCGAGCCACGAAGGCGGATGACGTCATGGCGGCCAAGGTGGAACCGGCGTTCAAATATTTTCTGAGCTACAGCGGCGTAAAGCTGCCGCTCAACATGGTGACGCCAATCGAGGCCGACGCGCTCGGCAATCGAAACACCTATTTTCGCGCCCTCCATGACTCGAACGACCGGATGATCAGTTGCGAGAAAATCGTGTGTGGCGAAGTCGAACTGCGCCACGACTATCTTTACCGGCCCGACGGACGGCTCGCGCAAGCGCGGATCGACATGGCGGGCGAAGAGACCGAAATCTCGTTCGACGAAAACGGCGTCGGCGCCCCGCGGAATCCGTGAGGCGCGCCTTATCGCTGGGTCCTCATCGTCATCGAGATACGCTTGGTCGCATCGTGTTTGTTTGGCGTCCGCGAGGAGGCAAACCCCGCGCGTGGGCCTTCACTCTCCGATGCCGATGGCGGCCTCAAACGAGACGCGCGACCAAGAACCACGCACCGACAAAGATCAGCGCCACGACCAGCAGAGCCGCCATGATCAGCGCGATCGCCGGGGCGGAACGTCGATCTATTTTCATGACGCGCCTTCTTTCGGCGAAGTAGCGACTGGACGACGAACTGGCCAGAGAGGACGTCCGGCGCGCGGCGATTACCCGCGCGACCGCGCTATTGTCCCACGCTGAAAAATATTAGTCGCGTCAGGTTCGTGTAGTTCGCCTCGACCGCCATCATCGCCATGAACACCAAGACGGCCAGCGGTGGAAGCAGTATGGCGCAAACCAGGGCTAGTCGCTCCCAGGCCATGTGCATGAAGATCGCGACGATGAGGCCAGCTTTTAGAATCATGAATAGAAGGATCAGGAACCAGCGGAGATAGCCCTGAAAGTCGAAATAATCGACGAGATAGGAGAAAGTGCTGAGGACGAACAGCGCGGTCCAGACCACGAGGTAGAGCTTGATAGGATGCTGCTGCCCGTGCGCGGCCGCGGCCGCTGGCGCCTTGGCGGGCGCCGCGTGCTCCACCCCGTGTGATGGCTCGTCTCCGGTTAATTCCATGTCCATGCTCGTTCCCCTCGGGCGTTGCCGGCGTTCTCACCAAAGATAGAAGAACGCGAAGATGAAGACCCACACCAGATCGACGAAGTGCCAGTAGAGCCCCATGATCTCGACGATTTCATAGCGGCCGCGGCGCCCGTTGAAGCCGACACGTCCGGTGTCGTAATCGCCGCGCCAAACATTTATGCCGATGGCGATCAGAAAAATCACGCCGACCGACACGTGGAAGCCGTGAAACCCGGTGATCATGAAAAAGCATGAACCGAATTGCTCGGCGCCGAAGGGGTTGGCCCAGGGCCGAACGCCCTCGCGGATCAGCTTGGTCCATTCGAACGTCTGCATTCCGACGAACGACGCCCCGAACGCGGCCGTGACCCACATCAAGATCGCAGCCTTCACGCGGTCGCGCGCATAGCCGAAATTGACCGCCATCGCCATCGTGCCGCTGCTGGTGATCAGGATGAAGGTCATGATCGCGATCAGGATGAGCGGGATTTCCTTGCCGTTGATCGTCAGCGCGAAGACTTCGCTCGGATGCGGCCAGGGCACGGTCGTCGACATCCGCGCGGTCATGTAGGAGATCAGGAAGCAGCTGAAGATGAAAGTGTCGCTGACGAGGAAGATCCACATCATGGTCTTGCCCCAGGTCGCGGTCTTGAATGACCGTTGATCCGAGGACCAGTCGGCGATCACCCCGCGCAACGGCGCCACGCTCTCTTGAGCATGGTGTTCAGTGGTCAAGGCCGGCTCCGTCGTCATGGGTTCCATTCCCTCTTTTTAGCCAAGAAGCCGACGGCAGATGACGCCGAAATTATCCGCCCAGCCCGCGAACATCGCGAACAGCAGCAGCCACACGAACAGCAGAAAATGCCAATAGAGAGCGCAGAGCTCGACGCTGGTGGCCAAGGCCGCGTCGGCGCGCCCGCTCCAGGCCTTGGGGGCCGTCCGGGCGAGCGCCGCCAGGCCGCCGACAAGATGCAGCGCATGCGTCGCAGTCAGCAGATAGAAGAAGGCGTTCGCGGGGTTGCTCGATGCGTAAAGCCCTTGCGCCGCCAGTTCGCGCCAAGCCCACAACTGGCCAAGCAGGAACACCAAGGCGCATCCGCCGGCGACGAGCAACCAGCTCTTGAGGCCGTCGGCTTCGCCTCGAGCGGCGTCGGTTTGCGCGAGATGCAGCGCGAGGCTGCTCGCGATCAACACGCCCGTGTTGAACCACAAGACGCCGGGAACCGGCGGCGAGACCCAGTCCGGCGCGTCCATGCGCATGAAAAACGCCGCGCACAGCAGCGAAAACAGGCAACCCGCGACGGCGAGAAACACGCCGAGGCCCACCTTGGCGGCGGGCGGGCGCGGCAGCAGCTCCGCGCCAGGAAAATCAGCGATCTCGCCTTCCTCGGCGTAGGAGGAACGCAGCACGCCCTGCCGCACGAGCCACCATAGGGAGATGGAGGCGATCAGAACGAAGAACAGCCCCATCACGCTCATGGCGAGTGCTCTCCCTCCAGAGGCGGCGCGTTCTGCGGCAAGAAATCCTCCGGCGCGCCGGGCACGCTATAGGCGTAGGCCCAGCGATAGACGATCGGCAGGTGCTTGCCCCAATTGCCGTGACCGGGCGGCGTTTCCGGCGTCTGCCATTCCAGCGAGGCGGCGCGCCAAGGGTTGCTCCCCGAGGGCTTGCCGTGGCGCAGGCTCCAGAACACGTTGAAGAAGAAGATCGCCTGCGCCGCGCCGACGATCAGCGCCGCGACGGTGATGAATATGTTCAGCGTCGTCGCGGAAGCCGGCACGAACGCGGTCTCGCCAAGCTCGTAGAAGCGGCGAGGCACGCCGAGAACGCCAAGGTAATGCATCGGAAAGAAGATCGCGTAGGCGCCAAGGAAGGTGATCCAGAAATGGATTTTGCCGAGCGTCTCGTCGAGCATGCGTCCTGTGATTTTCGGATACCAATGATAGATCGCGCCAAAGATCACCAGCACGGGCGCGACGCCCATCACCATGTGGAAGTGGGCGACGACGAACATCGTCGCCGACAAGGGCACGTCGACAATGACGTTGCCAAGATAAAGGCCGGTGATCCCGCCATTGACGAAGGTGAGGATGAAGCCAAGCGCGAACAACATGGGCGTCGTGAAATGGATGTCGGCGCGCCACAGCGTGAGAACCCAATTATAGACCTTGATCGCCGTGGGCAGCGCGATGGCGAGCGTCGTCACCGCGAAGAAGAAGCCGAACAGCGGGTTCATGCCGCTGACATACATATGGTGTCCCCACACCACCATGCTGAGCACGCCGATGACGACGATCGCCCAGACCATCATGCGATAGCCGAAAATGTTCTTGCGCGCGTGGGTGCTGATCAGATCGGACACGATGCCGAAGGCGGGCAGCGCGACGATGTAAACCTCGGGGTGGCCGAAGAACCAGAACAGATGCTGGAACAGGATCGGACTGCCGCCATTGTATTTCAGATGCTCGCCGCCCTCGATGATGCTCGGCATGAAGAAGCTGGTGCCGAGCACCCGGTCGAGCAACAGCATCACGCAGGCGACGAAGAGGCCGGGAAAGGCCAGCAACGCCATCACGGCGGCGGCGAAAATGCCCCAAACGGTCAACGGCATGCGCATCAACGTCATGCCGCGCGTGCGGCCCTGTAGCACCGTCACCACGTAGTTCAATCCGCCCATCGTAAAGCCGACGATGAAAAGGATCAGCGACGCGAGCATCAGGATGATGCCGTAATCATTGCCCGGGGTGCCGGACATAATGGCTTGCGGCGGGTAAAGCGTCCAGCCGGCGCCCGTTGGACCGCCAGGCACGAAGAAACTCGCCGTGAGCACCAGCGTGGCGAGCAAATAGACCCAGTAACTCAGCATATTGACGTAGGGGAAAACCATGTCCCGCGCGCCGACCATCAGCGGGATCAGATAGTTGCCGAAGCCGCCGAGAAATATCGCTGTCAGCATGTACACGACCATGATCATGCCGTGCATGGTGACGGCTTGATAATAATGGCTCGCGTCGATGAAGGGGATGGCGCCGGGGAAGGCGAGTTGCACTCGGATCACCCAACTCATCACCAGCGCGACCAGTCCGATCGCAATCGCGGTCCCCGCGTATTGAATCGCGATGATCTTGGCGTCTTGACTGAAAACGTAATGCGTCAACCAACTCTTTGCGTGATAAAGCTCGACGTCTTCGACCTCGGCGGGCGGCGGAAGGACGTTTTCCTTTTCCCCTAGCGTGGCGTCGGTCATTGATCGCTACTCCTCTCGCCGTGCTTTCCGCCGGTCATTGTCGATGGCGCCGCGCTCATTGGACCGAGGCGCGTCGCTCGTGAGCCGCCTCGCCCCTTCGCGATTGCGCGAACGTCTGCTGCGTCGCGAGCCAGGTCTTGAAGTCGTCTTCCGATTCGATCACGACCTTGGAGCGCATCTGCGGATGTCCAATGCCACAGAACGCGGCGCAAAGGATCTCGAACTCGCCGATCTTCGTCGGCGTGAACCAGAAATAAGTGACGATACCCGGCACCAGATCCATCTTGGCGCGGAACTCCGGCACGTAGAAATCATGCAGCACGTCGATGGAGCGCAGCAACATCTTGATCGGCTTTCCGATCGGCAAATGCAAATCGCCGCTGGAGACCAATACGTCGTCCTGCCCGCGCGGATCGTTAGGATTCACGCCGAAGGCGTTATTGGAATCGATGAAGACGGCGTCGCTGGCGCCCATCCGACCGTCGGCGCCGGGAAAGCGGAAGCTCCACTGCCATTGCTGGCCCATCGCCTCGACTTCCATCGCCCCTTCGGGGACGGTTATGAATTGTCCCCACACGAACAGGCCGGGCGCCAGAAGCGCGACGACCGCGATCGTGGTGCCGATGGCGAGCCATCCTTCAAGCTTCTGGTTTTCGGGCTCATATGCGGCGCGGCTTCCCTCCCGGTGGCGGAAGCGGAACAGACAATAAGCCATAAACAGAATGACGGCGACGAATCCCGCCGCCGTGATCCAAAAGGTCGCCCCCATCATATTGTCTATATAACCCCAGTTCGAGGCGATCGGGGTCAGCTGCCAAGGACTGAGAAAATGGAACAACAGCGATGCGCCCACCACCGCCACCATCATGAGCGCGACCAGCATTTTTCGTTACCTCGCGGCAAGAGGGTGCAGACGGAAGCCGAACCGTCTTATCTTAAGATGCAGTTACGCACGAAAATCGCTTCCCGTCAAAGCGGCGCACACGCTCCCTCGCCGAATTTTGAAAAATCGCAAGCCGCTCCGCGGTCGATCAAACAATTCCCGGCCAAGCTCACACGCGCGAAACCATGCTCGCCTGACGCGTTCCAATCCTCCCGCCTTCCATCGATTCGAGGGCTCGTATTTCCACCTCGACGGCGTTTTGCTACTCAAGCGCGTCCGTCATCACGACGCCGCAAAAGGCCCCAAGAACCGCGCTGGCTATGGCGCCCGGAAACCCAATCGCGACCAGACCGATGCAGCCGCCGACCACGGCTCCCACCACGACGAGCGCGATCGCGCCCGTCGAAAGGGCGCCCTCCTCGAAGATTTTAGGCATTGATTCTCTCCCCTTCAGCGCGACATTGCTTTCACCGCTCGGTGGGCAACTAGAGCGCTTCCGAGAAAAGTGAAGCCCCGCGAGGAATTATCGCGGCGACGACCGGAGGCTTTCCATCCAAATGGCGTGGACCTCATGAAAGCCGCCACCCGCCTCGTCGCGCGAGTTTTCCCGGATGCCGAAAAAAGGTCACGCCCTCAAGGCGAAGCGACGTCGCTCATTTTGATGGACCGCGGCGCGCCGAAACACGCGATTTTCGCGGCTGAGGCGCCTGCGAGCGCGACTTTCGCGCCGATGACCCGGACTTCCCGCTCGCGGCTCAGGGTTGTTCGTCGGCCTCCAGCTCGCGGTAGAGTGTTCGTATCGCCTCCTCGCCGTAGATGCGTTCGAGCCGGCGCAGCGTGAAATGTCCGCGCGCGATCGACTGAAAGTGGTTCATGAAAATCACATTGATCGTCGCCGCGCCCGCCGCGCCGGCGAGCGGAATGGCGCTGGCCGCGAGCTTCTCCCAGACCACGACGCCAAAACGCGAGGCGACCTCGCCGGTCAGCGCGGCCACCGCCGGGGCGGCGAGATTGGCGGCGCCGCGCTCCAGCAGCAATGATGACGCCTCGTTGGCGAGCCGACCCAGCATGGCGCGCGAGGCGTAGTAACCGACATCGGCGCGTGGCGCGGAACTTCCGGCGCCTACGCCCAGGCTCGCGCACGAACCATAGGCGAAGACCTCGACGCAGGAGAGCCGCCCCTCGATGGTCGATAGATCCTCGCCGTGATGACGCGCGATGTCGGCGATGGCCCGGAGCATCAAAACGGTGGTCATCGGTAGCTCGATCGGTAGCGCCGCCGCGCCGAACAACCCGCCAACGCCCCCGGCGACACCCGCGAGAGCCGCGGCCAGACGCGTCGACGGACGCTTCTTCGGTTCGCCCTTCAAGGATTTGAGCGCCACCTTGAGACATTCGTGAACGGCCTGCTCCACGGCCCGGTCCACGCCCCGCAGCAAGGGCTTGGGCATTTGCATCAACATGCCGTGGATCGGCTTGCCGGCGTAATCGGTCAAGCGCGTCGCAAAATTGGCGTTCTGAAGCAATTTGTGGGCGCGCGCGAGTTCCTGTCGATGCCCTGGAGTAAGATCGGAGTCCGTCCCGCTCATCGCCGCCGCAGCAGGGGCCGCATGCCATTGACGCTGGCGAGAATGGCCGAACCGTTGCTGAGCAGCGCGGTGAACGATGGACTGATCAATCCGCTCGGCAGCGCGAGACCAAGCGCCAACGTGTTGAGAACCACCACGATCCCATAATTCTGCTTGATCAGCTTTATGGCGTCGCGCGAAATCTCCACCGACTCGACGAGCTTCCAGAGTGAATCTTCCATCAGCACGACATCGGCGGATTCCTGCGTCACTTCGGCGCCGTGCTTCATCGCGATCCCGACATCGGCGAAGCTGAGCGCCGGCGAATCATTGATGCCGTCGCCGACCATCGCGACGACATGGCCTTCGCGCTGCAATTGCCGCACGACGTTCGCCTTGTCGGCGGGGAGCATGTCCGCGTATTGGCGCGTCAAGCCAATCCTCTCGCCGACGGCGCGAGCCACCACGGCGTTGTCGCCGGTGAGCATGATCGCGTCCTTCACGCCCAGCGCGTAAAGCCGCTCGACAATGCTCGGCGCTTCGGGCCGAACTTGATCGGCGTAGGGCGCGAGCGCGGCCAATTTACCGTCGGTCGCGAGATATAGGCACGAATAGCCTTGCTTTTCCAAGCGCGCGCGGTCTTCCGCCGCGGCGCCGACCCTGATGCCGCTTTGGCGCATGAAGCGCTCGTTGCCGACATGGACGTAATAGCCGTCAACAAGCCCCTCGACCCCTAGGCCAAGGCGATATTGCGTCTCTTCGCAGACCGGAATATCGGCCCCGAGCTCGACGGCCTTGCGACGCAGCGCCTCGGCGACGGGATGCGTCAGTCGGCTTTCCGCCGCCGCCGCGAGCCCGAGCAGACGCGGAGACGCGAGGTTGCGCTGATAGGTGATCGGTTCGGCGACCTCCGGATGGCCTCTCGTCAGCGTGCCGGTCTTGTCGAAGACGATTGTGTCGACTTCGGCGAGGCGCTCCATATGGCGCCCGCTTTTTATGACGATGCCGCGCCGCGCGGCCAGGGTCATCGAAGACAGGACCGCGGTCGGCGCCGCGACGCGAATGCCAGTGCCGTAATCCACGATGACCAGCGAAAGGAAGCGATTGTAGTCGAAACTAATGGCCGCCGTCGCCGCCGCGACGCCAAGCGTCGGCAACACCAGACGGTCCGCGAGCTTTTCGGCGTGGTTTTGCATGCGCGTGTCGCCCACCGGCGCGGAATCGATCAATCGCACGATCTGGCCGGCCGTGGTGTTCGCGCCGACCCGGGTCGCGCGAATGGTCAATTGCCCCTCGCGCGTCACCGTGGCCGCGAAGGCCGCCTCCCCGACGCCGCGCATCACCGGCAACCCTTCGCCGGTAATGGTTTTTTGGTCGATTAGCGCGCTGCCCTCGACGATCTCTCCGTCGACGGAAATCATCTCTCCGGGATAGACCACGACCCGATCGCCGACCATGATATCCCGCGACGGGATCGACACGACGACTCCGTCTCGAACGATCCAGGCGGTCTTCGATTCGAATTCGAGCAAATCTCCGATCGCGCGCTTCGAGCCCGCCGCCGTCAGATCCCTGATCCAGTCTCCAAGCTTGATAAGCCAGGTGATCAGCGCGCCAGCGACGTGATTGCCCTGCGCGAGCGAGGCGAGGATCGCCAAAGTGTCGAGGAAATCCACGTTCAGCCGATGCTCGTCGCGCAGCACGCGATAAGCCCTGGCGGCGATGGGGTAGCCGTTCCACAGCATCAGCGGAATATTGACCGCGCGCGCGATTGGCCCCGCGACAAACGCGAGGCCCAGCGAGATCGTCGGCAGGAGAAGGGGATAACGGCGCGCCGCCTCGGCGGGCTTAGCCGCGGCGATCAGTTCGGTCGCGAGATGCTGGCCGGAATCCCCGAGCGGCGGCGCGAGCTGAGTGAGTTCGCGCAAATCGTCCAGGGTCATCAGGCGCAGCCGGCCGATCAGCAGCCGAAACATCAGCTCGGTCGTAACGTCGTATTCCACTATGAGACTTGAGCAGGCGTAGTTGATCCTCGCGCCGCGCACGGCTTTCTGACCGCGCAACCAGGCGAGGGTCTCCTCCGCGAGTTTTTCGTCGTGGCAAAGCGAAGGAATCCACAGGCGCACGCGCCCCGGCATGAAGTGGCGAATCGCGAACTGCATCGGGGTGGTCCTACTTCTTAGTCGCTCTGCCCGGATTTACGCGGCGCCGAATTGGCGGCCTTCTCGGCCGCGTTCGCCTTGTCGACCAGCACTTGATGTTGTTGCAGCTCGACGAAGTGATTGAGCGTGAACACGCCAAGGGTGAGCCAGATCGGCGTCGCGGCGAAGGCGCCCATTTCGAGCAGCGTCACCGCGACCAACCCTCCGGCGAGGCCAATCTTCAGATCCACGGTGTTGTGGGTCGCCACCTTGACGTGACGGTCGAGATTTTTACAGATATGCACGATGGTTCTCGCGGCGTGCGAATGCTCGGCGAGAAACTCAGCCTCGTCCTCGATCTTCCTGGCGATCTCGTCGAGCTCGGTGCCCGGCGGGCCGCCGTGATGCTCTTCGCAGTGGCGTCGCAAATCTTCGTGGAAATCGTCATGCCGTTTCGTGTCGTAATACACAACGACGCTGCCGGTGGTCGGATTGACCTCGCAGCGCTGGACTCCCGCGATGCCGCCGAACTTGTCGCCAAGTTCCTCCAGCAATTCCGGATTTCCCTTCGCCGCGGCGATCTTCATCCGCACGCGGCCCGGCGTCTGGTGCTCCACGCGCAGAGCATGCTTGTGCTTCTCTTTCTTGCGTTTCGAGGGAGAAGAGGCGGCTGCCTTGCCGGCGGCTCCCTTCATCGGCTCGGAAGCGCGACGCGCCGCTTCGAGCGGCGCGTCCTCGGAAATTCCAGAGTTTTCCGTCAGGATTTTTCGCATGTTGGTCAGGCCGCCGACGCCGCGTCCTTGGCCGGGGCTGGCTTGCCCTTCGCTTCGGCGTCAACCTCGGCGACGATGTCCTGAACATGCTCATTGGTCTCGGCGACCAGTTCCTTGGTCTTCTGACCCAGCTTGTAAACGCCGCGCACGGTCGATTTGAACATCGGGCTCAACGCGGCTCCAAGCTTCGGCGCGAATTTGGGGACCGCCATCGCGACGACGCCAAGCGCGAGACCGGGCAACAAGGCCGCCTCGAACACCGCGACGCCAATGCCGACCACGCCAACCGTGGCGACGGTAGCGACAATGTTGGACTCTTCCTCGCTCAACTCGTCGTCGGCATCGTGCTCGTTCTCGACGACCGCGTGGGCGTGGGCCTGTTCGTCGGCCTCGACTTTGGACTTACTCATTATGTTGCTCCTGCCGCATGACAAAAACCTCGGGAAGATCAAAGGCCCGAGCCTTATATCGTACATTCGGCAATGAATGCGACGTTTTCGCGACAATTCGGCGGGCGGCCCTCATCGGCGCCGCCGATATTTCGATAAACGCATAAGAGAACGAGACTTTATTGGATCAAAGCTACTTCTCTTTTTCCAAGGATAGTAAAGTGGTTACCCAAGCAAGCAGCGGTTTATACGCGCGCGAAAGCCGGAGCAACTTACTTTCGTTCCGCGCCCGCCGCCTTCGCGGGGAAGCCGACAACGTAGTCCGCCCAAGTATAGTGGTAATGAAATCAAAGAACCGACGGAAAACCTCCCCGAAAACGCAGCCGCGCTCACGCGTTTTCGTATCCGGCGCGGTTCGGCTATGGAGCGTCGCCTCGCGTCATCCGCCGCCATAGCCCTCCCAGCGGGTCGAAGCGAAACACGATTTCGTGCCGTCCCTCGGAAACCGCGACGGCGCGGAAAAGCACGTTCGCGCGCAGCAACGGCGCCGGCGCGCCATCCACCCGCGCGACCCAATAAGGGTGCCAAACGTCGTTCAGCACGACCCAACCGCCGCCGCGAGGCGCTTCGGCCTCGATCACGATCTTGGTGTTCTCGTACGAGGCGATTCGCGCGGTGGGTGGAGCCTGTCCCGCGATTTGTCGGTGGCAGATGGCGGACTGCTCGAGTAGCACCGTCTCGCGGAAATCGACCTCCGGCCAGTCGCCTTCCGCGATCATTTTGGCGAAATCGACGCGTAGCGCGCAGACCGGCAACATCACGCGCGGCAGCGCGCCGGGATACTCGTAGACATAAGCGTCCTTCGTGCGCGCGATGAAGCTAACGTCGCCCGGCCTGATATTCTTGTCGATTTGCTCGATCGGCACGCCCGTCGCGATGTAGCGCAGGCCCAGCAAATCCGACATGGGCGAATGGTAAGATGGATAGAGCTTGGTGAAATTGCGTTGCTCCGGCAACGCCAAATGATCGCCGGCGCCGGTCGCGTCCTCGAACAGTTTCAGGCGGATCGGATTATAGCCGAGATCGTGGTCGAAACCATGCACGAGGCTGGCGTTCGGCCAGTGAAAATCGATCGCCGCGAGTTCGACGCGGTCGCGCCGATCCGGCGCGGGACGGGCCAGCTTTTCGCGCAACAGCGCGATGGTGTCGTTCCTGGTGTCGGCGCGCAGCACGTCGAAAGTTTCGGGCGGCAGCGCCGTCGATTCATTGGGCTTGTTGCCGATCGAAAGATCGAGCGTCATGACCGCGCCCACCAGCGCGACCACCGCGACGCCATTCTTTCGAGCGAGGCGCGGCGAGAGAACGATCACGACGAAAGCCAACGACCAAAAAGCGGCGCTCGTCAGCAACGGCGCGCTTGCTTGGGCCAACCGACCCTTGGCGAAGGCGACGCCGGCGCAAAGCGCCAGCAGCGACGCCGCCACGCCCGCGAGCGCAAAAAGATTGGGCCGCGCCTCGCCGCGCGACAAGAGATGCATCGCGTAACCCGAAAGGATCGCCATGACGGCGCAGAGCGGGAAAGTCGCGTCCGCCGGACGGCGCCACAGATCGACGCCGGGAATGTGAAACAGCAGCGAGAAAATCGGCGTGTAACGGCCGAGGCCGTAAATCGTCAGCACGACGGCGGCGCAGGCGAAAAAGCGAATTTCGCGATTTTCGAAAAATCGCTTTCCCGCCGCGGCGGCGAGCGCCAACATTGGCAAGGCGCCCATGTAGATCGCGGTCATGTTGCGGGCGAGATAAATGTCGCTCGTGCCGAAGGCTGGCGACGGCGGTCCCCAAAAATCCTTGAGCGGCCCATCGGTGCCGAAAAGATTGGCGCAGATCAGCGTCAGAAACGAGCCCGCCGGCAGCGAGCCCTTGAACGCGCCGTCGAGATCGATCTCCGGCCGGTTGGAATTGGCGGCGAGATCAAGCGTCCACGCCAATGGAAGCGCGATGATCGCGACGCCCGCAAGCGCGCCCGCGAGCAAGGGCTTTAGCGCGCTCGGCATGTCGTCTTCGTCGGTCGCGACGCGAAACAGCGCATAGGCCGCGAGCAGCAACACGCACAAAAACGCGACCTGATCGCGTCCCAGCACCAGAAAGGCGGCGACCGCGCCCGACGCGGCGCCATGACCCACGGAGCGCCGGTCTAGCGCCCGCGCGAGCAACCACAGCGTCACCGGGAACCAGGCCAAGCTCATCACCTGCCCGGTGTGTTGAATGCGCCAACTCGCCGAGCCGCCGAACGCGAAGGCCAGCGCCGCGAGCAGACCGCCCGCCGGATGCCAACCGCGATCACGGAAATACAGCATCACCCCAAGGCCGCCCATCGCCAGCATCGCGAAGACGACGCCGTCCTCGAGCTGAAATGACGGTTCCGGCGAAATCCACGCCGCGAGAAGAAAAAACGGCGAAAAAATTAGCGATTGCGGATCGGCGATTTGCGGCATTCCCGCGAACACGTTCGGCGTCCAGAATGGCGATTGCCCCGAATGCAGCGCATGGGCGAGAAACGCGAATTGCGGCTGGAAATGCGCCTTGGCGTCCCAGGGAACCGTGTAGGCGCCGGAGAGAAACGGGTAGGCGAGAGCAAAGGCGCAAAGCAGAAAGATCGCCATCGCCGCGCCATGAAACTTGTCATCGCCTTCGCGAATGTTTGTCACGCCGTCTCGCCTTCCGAGTGGTGGAACTTTCGGCGTTAATAGCTGCTTCGCGGCGCGGCGCAAAATCGGCGCCATCAGCGAATCTTCACGACGATCCGACCCCGCACCCGCCCTTCGACAATTTGTCTGGCGCGCTCCAACGTCTGGCTGAAGGGAATCGTCTCGCTCATGCGGTCGAGCGCGTCCTTGTCGAGATCGCGCGCGAGCCGCGCCCACGCCTCGCGCCGCAAGGCGAGCCGCGGCCGCACTGCCTCGACGCCGAGCAGGCTCACGCCGCGCAGAATGAAGGGCGCGACGCTCGCGGGCAGGTCCATCCCGCGCGCGTTGCCGCAGGCGACGACGGCGCCGTCGAACTGTGTTTGCGCCAGCACATTGGCGAGCGTGACCGAGCCGACCGTGTCGACGCCCGCCGCGAAACGGCGGCTTTGCAACAGTTTTCCCGGCTCCGCCAGTTCCGCGCGGTCGACAATTTCGTGAGCGCCGAGACTTTTCAGGTAGGCCCCTTCCTCCGACCGACCGGTCACTGCGACGACGCGCCAGCCGAGTCGCGCCAGCAGCGCCACCGCGACCGAACCGACGCCGCCCGAGGCTCCCGTCACCACGGCCGGGCCAAGCGAGGGCGTCATGCCGAAGCGCTCTAGCGCGAGCACGCAGAACATCGCCGTGAGGCCCGCCGTGCCGATCGCCATCGCCTGTTCGGGCGACAGTCCCTCGGGCAACGGGACGAGCCAGTCGCCGCTGACCCGCGCCTTTCCCGCGAAGCCGCCGAAATGCGCTTCGCCGAGCCCGCAGCCGCCGGCGACGACGAGATCGCCGGGCGTGAAGTCTCCATGCGTCGAGCACGCGACCCGGCCGGCGAAATCGACCCCGGGAATCATCGGAAAGCGCCGGACGATCGGCCCCTTGCCGGTGATCGCCAGCCCGTCCTTGTAATTTATGGTCGAGTGAGTGACGTCGATGTCGACGTCGCCCGGCATGAGGTCGGTGTCGTCCATCGCGACGTAGCCGGCGCGATAGTCGGCGTCGTCCTTGTCGATGCGGATGGCTTCGAAGCTCATGCGCGCGCCTCCGTCAGAGAAAATCGTCGAGCGCCTTCAGCACGGCGTCCGGCGCTTCCTCCGCGAGATAATGGCCGCTGTCGATGGCCTCGCCGCGCAAATCGCTCGCCCAGTCGCGCCAGACGTCGAGCAGCGACGGCTCCGCGGGAAAATGCGCCGCGCTCCAGAGAACCAGCGTCGGGACGATAATCTTCTTCCCCGCCGCCTTGTCGGCCAGCAGTTGCTCCTTGTCCGCGCCTTCGCCGGCGCGAAAATCCTCGCAAAAGGCGTGGATGCGCGTCGGATCGTTGAAGGCCTGGGCATAGGCATCGAGCGCCGCCTCCCCGAAAATGTTCAGCGTCTTCGATTTGGTCCCGCTCCGAAGCGCGTCGGTCAGAAAGCCGGCCGGATCGAGCGCGATCAGATTCTCCGGACGCGGCGCCTCGAAACCCAGGAATTTCGCGCGGCCCACCCGTTGCAGATTGGCGTCGCCAACCCCCTCCTCCATCGGCGCTATGTCGAGCATGGCGAGCTTGGTCACGCGCCCCGGATGATCGAGCGCCAGGCGCATTCCGACGCGCGCGCCGCGATCATGGCCGACCAGCGCGAATTGAATGAAGCCAAGGCTTTCCATGACTTTCACGGCGTCGGCGGACATTTGGCGCTTTGCGTAACCCTCGCCGTTCTTGCTGTCGGGGACGGCCGACCAGCCATAGCCGCGCAAATCCATCGCGACGACGGTGAAGCGCCGCGCCAGCGCTGGCGCGATTTTCCGCCAGGCGATATTGGTTTCTCCAAAGCCATGCAGCAGCAGCACGGGCGGCCCGGCGCCATGCGAGCGCGCGAAAATCCGGCCCGCCTGGGTGTCTATCCAATGCGAAGCGAAACCGGGGAAGAAGTCGTTTGGGTCGGGCATGGCGGGACCGTTCAAGTTGAAGCCGAGGCGCTTAGACCGATGGAGATGGGGCGTGCTATAGTGTATTTCATGGAAACCGCAATTCGCCCGCCATCAAGCGGGTTTCGAGCGGCGCCTAATTTTGGTCGAAAGCGCGGGTATAATGGTTGGCGTTCCGCGCCCTTGCCTAGCCCCGCCCCTCCATCGAAAAGACGACGCCCTCGATGATCTCTCGTTTCGCGCACCGCCTCGCCGTCGCGGTTCTGCTCGCCGCGACCAGCGGCGCCTTCGCCGCCGACTCAAGCTTCGACACCGCGCAGATTTACAATCGCCCGCCCCCGGACGAGCCCGACGACGCCCCGCCCGCCCGCGATCCGGGCCTCGCGCCGCGCATCGACCGGCTGGAGCGTCAGTTGCGCAATTTGACCGGAACGGTCGAGGAACTGCAACACAGCGTGCGGGTTCTGGAAGAACAATTGCGCGCGACGCGGCAGGACAGCGCCCGACCGGACAGCGCGCGAGTTGGCGC
>JBAUVQ010000297.1:0-2198 GCA_049583305.1 Methylocystis sp. | reverse complement strand
GACCGACACCGGCGGCTCGATCCGCCAGCCGGCGGCGTTCACCGGGACGGTGGGCATCAAGCCGACTTATGGGCGTTGCTCGCGCTGGGGCATCGTCGCCTTCGCGTCGTCGCTCGATCAGGCCGGGCCGATCACGCGCACCGTGCGCGACGCCGCGATCATGCTGCGTTCTATGGCCGGTCACGACGCCAAGGACACGACTTGCGTCGACGCGCCCGTGCCGGATTACGAGGCGGCGGTCGGCGCCTCGGTGAAGGGAAGGCGCATCGGCGTGCCGAAAGAATATCGGCTGGACGGTCTCTCGCCCGAGATCGCCGCGCTGTGGGATCAGGGCGTGCAATGGCTGAAGGACGCGGGCGCGGAGATCGTCGAGATTTCGCTGCCGCATACGCGCCACGCGCTGCCCGCCTATTACATCATCGCGCCGGCGGAGGCCTCGTCCAATCTCGCGCGCTACGATGGCGTGCGCTACGGTCTGCGCGAGCGCGGCCGCGACATCACCGATATGTATGAGAAGACCCGCGCCAAGGGTTTTGGCGCCGAGGTGCGCCGGCGCGTGATGATCGGCACCTACGTGCTGTCCGCCGGCTATTACGACGCTTATTATGTGCGCGCGCAGAAGATACGCAGCCTGATCAAGCGCGACTTCGATCTGGCTTTCGAGGATGGCGTCGACGCGGTGCTGACGCCGGCGACGCCATCGCCGGCCTTCGCGCTGGGCGAAAAGGGATCGAGCGATCCGGTCGAGATGTATCTCAACGACGTGTTCACGGTCACGGTGAACATGGCGGGATTGCCGGGAATCGCCGTGCCGGCCGGACTTTCCGGCAATGGACTGCCGCTCGCGTTGCAGTTGATCGGCCGGCCGTTCGACGAGGAGACGTTGTTCTCCCTCGCGAGCGCGGTCGAGCAGGCGGCGCCGAAAATTGAACTGCCCGAGCCCTGGTGGCGGGAAAGCGATGGAGCGAGGCCTTGACCAGCACTCATCTTGAGGCCGAAGACACGCGCGATTTGTCTCCGCAGGACGAGATGGCCGACGTGCGCAAGGTCATCGACGCGCTCGACGACGAGATCGTCGCGCTGTTCGCCAAGCGGCAGCGCCAGATCGAGCGCGCGGCGCGGGTGAAGCCGCTGCTGGAGCTACCGGCGCGCGTGCCCGACCGCATCGACGAAGTAATCGCGCGCGTGCTGGGCGCCGCGCGGCGCGAGGGCCTGTCGATGGAGCTCGCGCTGACGACGTGGACCCATGTGATCGAGTGGTCGATCCGCTATGAAGAGAAGCTGATGGGCGCGAGAGCGCCAACGCCGCGCGCCGAGGACGAGGGGACCGGGGACGGCGGGTAGGGGCGGGCGATGACGTTCGGGGTTGCGCCGGGCCAGTGATGCGATATCTTTGATCTCGAAAGAGGAGGCCCGCGATGCCCGACATCCTCATCCGCGACGTGCGCCCGGAGTTGAAACGGGAAATCGAAGAACGCGCTCGGCGCAACAAGCGCAATCTTTCGCGTGAGATAGAGGCGCTGTTGCAGCAGTCCTTGTCTCTAACCGAGCCGGCCGAGCCCGGCTTGGGGACCAAACTTGCGCAAATTTTTCCCAAGGAATATCGCATGGAGGACTTTCTGCCGCCGCGCGATCCCGGCGAGCGCCCTCCTCCGGATTTTGAATGATTTTGCTCGCCACCAACGTCGTCTCCGAATTTGTGAAACCGGCCCCGAATATGTGTGTTCAGCGGTGGTTGGACGCCTGCGCGGAAGCCGATCTTTTCATATGCGCCCCGGTGGTCGCGGAACTCTTTTATGGCGTCGCCATTTTGCCGGCGGGTAAGAAAAAACTTGCACTGCTCGCGTCCTGTGAGCGCGTCGAGCACGAAGCATTCGCGGGCCGGATTCTACCGTTCGACGAGCGCGCGGCGCATCGGTTCGCGGAGCTTTGCGCGCTGAAGCGCTCGCGGGGACAAGGCATCGCCGTCATGGACGCCATCATCGCGTCCATCGCCGCCGCCCACGCGATGACGCTGGCGACGCGCAATGTTCGGGATTTCGAGGAGTTTGGCGTGCCGCTGGTCGATCGGTTCACCGCCCGAGCCTGACGCCGGGGCGCTTCCGATGGCGCCGACTTCGTTCTATATCTGCGTCAAGCTTTCGCAGCGCTTTCTTCGAGGACCGCCATGAACATAACAACCGCCGCCCCTTCAAAAC
>JBAUVQ010000296.1:0-13630 GCA_049583305.1 Methylocystis sp. | reverse complement strand
CCATTCCGGCGCCACGGCGCTTCGCATCGCCCGCGAGCGGCCGGCCTCGCCGGTGCTCGCGCTGACGCCGATCCGCGACACCGCGCGGCGCCTCGCTCTGGTCTGGGGCGTGCACGCGGTCCAGACGCGCGACGCCAGCGATGTCGAGGATATGGTGGAGCGCGCTTGCGAACACGCGCGCAAAGAGGGCTTTGGCGGCGCCGATGACCGGATCGTGATCGTGGCGGGCATGCCCTTTGGTTCGCCCGGCGCCACCAACATGATCCGCATCGCGCTCGTGGGACAGAAAGCCTGAACTGGTTTCTCGCGGCGCCTTGACTAGCTTCTTGGCGGCGCGCCCTCGGTCGCCGCGATCACGCTATGTTGGCGCGTCGGGGCAGGGGATAATCAGCGCTTTCGTAGAGCGGCAGAATGGCCTTGCCGACATATGTCTCTTCGCCGACGTCGAGCGAGCAGCCCTGGAGCGCCAGGGGCGGAATGTCTTCCACGACGTGGCGTATCGCCTCCGCCGCGCGCTCGAAGCGCCGGTATTTGAGTGATTTTTGGCGCATTCTCGCGCCCATGCCCGAATATAATTCCGCGGAAGCGTCGTAGTCGAAAGCGGCCATCCTCTTTCTCCTTTTTCACTTGCCTTTATTCGTTCCTTCATTCGTTCAAGCAGCCTCGGATCTTCGGCGCGCCAGAGTCCGCCGTTTCGCCGCGCCTTCGGAAGGCCGAGCCGGCGCCCACTTTCACCGATAACGCGCCAGGGCGCCGATCAGGTCCGCTCCAGCGTCGCCTCGGTGACAATCCGCTCCTGGCCGTCGCGATCGCTTTTGATCCGATATTGAAAACCGTCCCCGCCATCGGGCATTTGGCGGGTGATCTTAAAAGGCGTCTTTTCGCTTCGTCCACCGACGCCGTGCAGCACGCTGGCGCCGACCGGGAATTTATGCGTCGCGACCGCCCTGTTGCGTTGCGCCTGTCGCGGCGCGATCTTCGAGTTGAATGCGCTCATGGAATGTTTCCGTTGCTGGGGACCGGCCGGCCCTGTTCGAAGCCGCGCCCGCCCGCGGGGAAGGGCGCTATTTTTTCTTGCCGGCGTCCTTGCCCTGGATTTTGTCGATCGTCGACCATCCCGCCGACGCCGGACCCGTCGAGCCCGCTGGAGTCTTCAATTTATCCTTCTTCGGCTTCTTCGGCTCGCGATTGGAGCGTTGCTGGCCCTTGGACATGATATTCCTCCCCTATCGGCGCGATAACCACCCTAGAAACTAGATCGAAAGACAGTTCCGGAAAGCGAGACCGAAAAATTCAAGCCACGCGCGGCTTTCCGCGCGCGGCCATGCCGTCGATCAGGCGGTGACTTCGAGACGATCGGCGGAGGATTTGCCGCTGCGGCCGTCGACGACGACTTCGTAGGAGACTTTCTGGCCTTCGGCGAGGCCGCGCAGTCCGGCGCGTTCGACGGCGCTGATATGCACGAAAATATCCGCGCCGCCGGCGTCCGGCTGAATGAAGCCGAAGCCCTTTTGCGCGTTAAACCATTTGACGATGCCTGTGTGCACGATGCGTTCCTTTCACGAGAAAAAGAAACGGAGACGCGATCTCGCGTCCTCCGCTGGATCGACGTTCTGGGAAGGAAGTCATGTGCAGGCGCGCCAAAAAGCGTGTAAGCAGAGTCGTTCGACCGAAACTCGACTTTTACAATATGGGGCGCCGACGGTGAAATGACAACGCCGCCGGATCGCGTAACGCGCGGTAATTTTAGAACTAAACGCGCAATACTTGCCAGAATCCATCGAATCCCCGCAAAAAACGCGCGCGATTTTCCAGCCGACTTTATTTTCCAACCGCCGCGAGAACCGGGCGCCACTCCAAAACGACGGTCTCGCGGCCCGAACGGCTGATCGTCCCCGGCCCTATGAAGCAGAAGCCTTCGCGCTCGTAAAAGCGCCGGGCGCGGAAATTGTCCGCGTTGACGTCGAGCCGGATTCCCCGGGGAGACGCTTGCCTCGCGGCGTCGATGAGCGCGCTGGCGGCGCCCCCGCCAAAGCGGTCCGGATGCACGCACAGTTGATCGAGCCAGCCGGTTGAGGGATTGATCACGACAAATCCGGCCAAGCGCGAGGGCGCGTCGTCGCGGAGGCAGAGCGTGATCGCGCCGCCCGCCTCGAGCGCCGCGAGGTGGCCGACGAACCATTCGCTCCGCGCGTCGAAATCGATCTCGGCGTATGTGGCGCGCCAGGCCGCGAGCCACAGCTCCACCAGAGCGGGCGTGTCCGCTGGCGCGCGCGGCCCGATACGGCGGCGCGCGGCGTTTGGCTGCGCGGTTGTCATGCCTTCTTCAACACATCCAGCAATTGCCGATGGATTGCTTCGTTGCCCGCGCAAATCTCGGATTTGGTCAGCATATCCGCCCCACCGGAGAGATCGGTGACGAAACCGCCGGCTTCCTTCACCAAAATAATTCCCGCGGCGATGTCCCAGGGGTTGATCCCGCGCTCCCAATAACCGTCGCAGCGCCCCGACGCGACCATGGCGAGGTCGATGGCGGCGGCGCCCAAACGGCGGATATTGCCGGCCTTGGCCATGACGGCGGCCAGCTCGGTCTGAAACCGCTGATGATGAGCGAGACCGGCGAGCGGCGGAATTCCGCAAGCGATCATCGACTCGGCCAAGCCGCGGCGCGCGGCGACGCGCATGCGCCGGTTGTTGTGGAAGGCGCCCTGGCCCTTTTCCGCGACATAAAGATCGTCGTTCGCCGGGTTGTAAACGAGGCCGGCGACGATCTGGCCTTCCCGTTCCAACGCCAGGGACACCGCGAAAATCGGTATGCCGTGCAAGAAGTTCGAGGTGCCGTCGAGCGGGTCGATATGCCACACATGGCTTTTGTCCGCGCCCTCGACCGCTCCGCTTTCCTCCATCAGGAAACAATAGCCCGGCCGAGCGCGCGAAAGCTCCTCGAACAGCGTCTTTTCGGCGCGGCGGTCGGCGGCGGTCACGAAGTCGCCGGGGCCCTTGACGGAAACCTGCAGGTTCTCGACCTCTCCGTAGTCGCGCTTCAGCCCGCGCCCCGCCTTGATCGCGGCGGCGGTCATCACATTCATCAGGGCTGAGCGAATCATCGAAACCTCGGGGGAGCGCCGCTAGAGCGGGCAATGAAGAAGACGGCGAAACGTTCGGGCGAGAACTCGCCTCGATTCCCCTGTCTTCGCGCCGCTTTCAATGCCCATGCGCGCCGGCTCCCGTCAAGCCGCGCCGTCCCCGCGCTTCGTTCATGTTTATTAACCAAATCGTAAATCCGGATCGTTAATCCTGCTCATCGAGCCTTCTCGACCCTCCTTTCCAGGAGTCGCGCCTCATGCCAAAACCCTCGGAAATCCCCGCCGTCGACCTCGATCGGAGCGTAAGACCCAGCGCCGCGCCGCCGCGGTTCATCTCGGCCGGGGACGGCCGTTCGATGGCTCCGTCGGCGCCTCGCGCGCGGTTGGCGCGGCCACCGTGCGTCACGGCGGGGCAATTGCTGAGAGTGGGCCTCTTGGTCGCGGGCGCGGCTCTTTATCTCAACCAACCGCCTTCGGGCTCCGGTTCCCGCTCGCATGAGGGCCAATCGGTGGCGGCCGTGGACGGGTCGCCGACCGCCTCCATCGTGGAATCCCCGTCAACCGAGCAGGGGCAGGGTCGTTAGCAATTTGTTAACCTTTAGCGCGCAACATATAAATATTCCGCCGATGCGGAATTTTCGGGTGGCCCCGGCCGCTCATCCTTGATGCCTCCCTGTCGAAAAGCCTACAGAGCCGCTAATGCGCGGCTCTTTTTTCGTAGCGATTTCCTTCGCCAATTCGATGAGTCCCGCCGCGAGCGGCCAGGCTCGCTTTCCCGGGATTAAGGTTAAATATATCCTAATCAAGCAAGCCCGCGATAAATGAGCTAGATTACTAACGGTCGGGAACGCGTGGGGCGGGGCCCCGCGAGAATTTGCGCGAGCGTGAGATGCGTACGAACGATTCATTCGAGGGGGCGCGGCAACCCGTGTCCTTCGTGGAAAAATTAGCCGGTTCCGAAGCTTTCACCGCGATGTTTCGCGAGGGAATGACCCTGGTGGAGGCCGCCGCGGCCTACCTCGATGGAACGGGGCGCGACGAGGCGAGGAGCCTTCCGCGCGCCGAGGCGCTGGCTTACGCCGCCGAAAGCATGAGACTGACGACGAGACTCATGCAGATCGCGTCCTGGCTTCTTTTGCAGCGCGCCGTCAATCAGGGCGAAATGACCCGCGGACAGGCCGGCAGCGATCGGCATCGCGTTAAGCTTTCCCATCAGGAACTCGCGTCCAATCCAGACATGTTTCAAACTCTTCCGGCGAAGTTGCGGGAGTTGGCGATTCAATCGGTGCGCCTTCAGGCGCGCATCATTCATCTCGACGCGCTGATATACGCGCCGCCGAACCCGGCTCCGGCCCCGGTCAGGTCGAGCCCAGTCGAGGAACAGCTCGAGATGTTGCGCAGCGCCTTCGCCGCGCATTCATGAGCCCGCGCGAGACGCGATCGACGATTTGAACGAGGCCCGATCCGAATAAAAAAGCTCCCGGCGCCTGGCGTCGGGAGCTTTTTTTGTCGGCGCCCAGCGCCCTCAAGGGGGGCGGCGCGCCGTGGATCGCTTTCGCGTCGAGCGACGCCGACCGCGAAAGCTTACTTCTTGGCGAAGGCCATCCCGCCGAAGCGCGAATTGAAGCGCGAGAGCCGGCCGCCGCGGTCGAGCAGCTGTTGCGAGCCGCCGGTCCAGGCCGGATGCGTCTTGGGGTCGATGTCGAGGTTCAGAGTGTCTCCCTCGCTGCCCCAGGTCGACCGCGTGAAATACTCGGAGCCATCGGTGAGAACGACCTTGATCATGTGGTATTCGGGATGGATATCTTTTTTCATTTTGGTCCGACCTTGGCTTGCGGGCGAACGGCACATTTTTCCGCGGCGACGATCGACGCGGGAGCGACCGGTTCAGTGTTGTTGGTTTGGCGGGCTCATAACCCATCGCGCCGCTTTCGGCAAGCGGTCCGCGACGGCCAGCCGGCTTTTCTTGCCCGCTCGGTCCGCCGTCAGGCGGCCAAAAGCCGCTGCACTTCGTTAACGAGATCGCGGAGATGGAAGGGTTTGGAAAGAATTTTCGCGTGCGACGGAGCCTGATTGTCGGGATTGAGCGCGACGGCGGCGAAACCCGTGATGAACATCACTTTAATGTCCGGGTCGAGCTCGGTGGCCCGGCGCGCCAGCTCGATGCCGTCCATTTCCGGCATGACGATATCGGTCAACAGGAGTTCGAACGGCTCCACTCGCAGCTGGTCGTATGCGGCAAGTCCATTGTCGAAAGACGTCACGGCGAAGCCCGCGTGCTGCAGCGCCTTCACCAAAAAGCGGCGCATGTCATTGTCGTCTTCGGCAAGCAGAATCTTGGCGGCGGCCTGTGCGGTCATATTGCTCCTCGCGTCTTTTTTACCATTGAGCAGAGTCTTCGTAAAAATCGAGTGAAAATCGCCCATTGGCCCGTTAATTTTATATCTTTAGACCCTTCCCGGCGTTGACGCCATCGCCGTGGGCGCGATGATGGGTGCATGGACGGTTGCGTTATCGTCGTAATTAAGGCTCCATCCGTCGTTCGATACGCGGATGACGCTATTTGGGATATCCGGTGAACAGCGAGAGGCCGAGGTCAATGGAAGCGGACGGAGGGCGGGGCGCTAGCGCGGCGGTTTCGCGTCCGGTTCCCGGCGCGCCTGTCGAGCCGGAACTGGCGCCTCCCTTCGAGCTCGTTTCACCGGGGGAGATCGTCAGCCCGCTGGTGTTCTCGTCGCCTCATTCGGGCGATGTCTATCCGGCGCGCTTTCTGGAGCAGACGCGGCTCGACGCGGCCAGTCTGCGCCGGTCCGAAGACGCCCACGTCGACAGGCTTTTCGCCCGCGCCGCCGAGATCGGCGCGCCAATGCTGCGCGCCAGATTCCCTCGCGCCTATCTTGATCTCAACCGCGAGCCGTACGAACTCGATCCGCGCATGTTCGACGAAGCGTTGCCGGATTTCGCCAACAGCAGATCCTTGCGCGTCGCGGCCGGCCTCGGCACCGTGCCGCGAGTCGTCGCCGACGCTCACGAAATTTATGTCGGCAAAATGAAAGTGGCCGAGGCTCTGCGGCGCATCGAGGGACTGTACAAGCCCTATCACGCGATGCTCGAGGCGCTCGTCGCCGGCGCGCGCCGGCAATTCGGCGTGGCCTTGCTGATCGATTGTCATTCCATGCCGTCTATTCTCGCGCGCGATCCCGCGGTTGACGCGCGATCCGAAAAGCGTCGCGTCGATTTCGTACTCGGCGACCGCTTCGGCGCGAGTTGCGAGAAGCGGGTTGTCGACGCGCTGGAGCGGCGCTTGCGCGGTTTCGGCTATTGCGTGTTGCGCAACCGTCCCTACGCCGGCGGCTTCATCACCGAACACTATGGGCGTCCCGGCGCCGGCAGGCACGCCTTGCAGATCGAGGTCGGACGTGGCCTTTACATGAACGAGGCCACGCTCGCGCCCAATGACAGGTTCGACGCCGTGGCGGAGCATTTGGCCGCGGCCCTGGCGGAACTCGCGCGGGAGCTTCCGACCAACGCCTCCCCGATGCGCGCGGCGGCTGAATAGTCGAGTTCGAACTTTTTTCCCGGAGACGCGGCAAAGTGACAGCGGTCGATTTCGAAAGATTTATCGAACAACTCGCCGATGTTTCGGCGGAGGCGATCCTGCCATTCTTCCGCACGGCGCTCGCCGCCGAGGATAAGGCGCATGGAGGCGCTTTCGATCCAGTGACAGAGGCCGATCGCGGCGCCGAAAACGCGATGCGTCGACTGATCGACAGAACTTTTCCAAGCCACGGCGTGGTCGGCGAGGAGTTCGAGGACCGGCGTTCGGACGCCGAATACGTCTGGGTGCTGGACCCGATCGACGGCACCAAGAGCTTTATCTGCGGCCTGCCGACCTGGGGCACGCTGATCGGCCTGACCCACGGCGGAACGCCGGTTTATGGCCTGATGAATCAACCTTTCACGCGCGAGCGTTTTTCGGGGGACGGGCGCGCGGCCTATTGGCGCGGCCCGGCGCGGCATGGCTCGGGCGTCGAGAAACGCCGACTCGTGACGCGGCCATGCGCCGATCTCGCGCAGGCGACGCTGATGACCACCTCGCCCTTGCTGATCGACGAGAATTCGCGCGAGAATTTTCATCGGGTCGAGCGGCAAGTCCGGCTCTCGCGCTATGGCGGCGATTGCTACGCATATTGCGCGCTCGCCGCCGGGCACGTCGATCTCGTCATCGAAACCAATCTAAACCCGTACGACATCGTGGCGCTAATCCCGATCGTCCAGGGCGCCGGCGGCGTCATCACGACCTGGAGCGGCGAGAGCGCGGAAAAAGGCGGCTCGATCATCGCGGCCGGCGATCCACGCGCGCACGAGGCGGCGATGGCGCTGCTGGCTGGGTGATGAGGAACGCTATCGCGGTTTCCACTTAATGACGGCCTTTTACATGATACCGCTGCGAGGGCATTTTTATGCGTGTGACAGCATCACTGCTATTAATCAGTTTGGCGATTTCGATATCAGTAGTGCGAGCTGAAGGTCCGGACATATATATTTGGGATGTTATGAAACGCCCCAGTTATAAAGCCGCCTATCGACGGATGGTGTCTGGAGAGGATCTGCCTGAATGGGTTGTATCGCCAAATAAACTTACGAGTTCGGTCACGACTACCCCTGGCACAGTTCGTATTGTTAGCGGCAACAAAGAAGAAGTTTTCTCTATGTGCAAAGCGCATGAGTGCGACTCCACCGCATTCGTGATCTTTTTCAGCCAGTATGGTGACGTCGCTAAAAGCGTTCTGAGAATAAAGCGAAGCCTCAAATTCTTGGGCTTTCCCACGCCCGACGAACGCAAGGCGCTTATCTCTGAATTGCCGCCGCAGTAGTCGTATCCGAATATAACAGTTTGGTGCTGACTCCCCATCACGCCAAAATCACATGCGGCACGAAGCGCGAGCGGTTTGAGGTGATCGGCGAAATATCCTCGCGGATTCCCATGCCCGCCGGGGCGTCGCCGACGATCCAACTTCCGACCACGGGGCGGCGGCCGTCGAAGTTCGGCAATGGGCATAGCGCCTGACGAATATACCCCTCCGCGCCATAGCCGTCGCTCGGCCCGCGCGTCTTCGAGGAACCGTCGATCAGTTCAATGTCGGCGCCCTCGCGCGAATAGAGCGGCTTGCGCGCGTAATGATCGCCGAGCGCGGCGGCGCGCGGATCGTCCTCGAAAAAAGTCGGCAGAAGATTGGGATGGCCCGGCGCCATTTCCCATAGCAGCGCCAGCATGCCCTTGCCGGAGAGGATCATTTTCCACGGCGGCTCGACGAAGCGCGTGCGTTGCATCGCGGGCGCGCGCCCGAAATCATCCGCGAACATCCACTCCCACGGATAGAGCTTGAACATGAAATCGATCCGCCGGCCCTGGCGATCCACGAAACAGGATTCGTCGAGGCCGATGTCGCCCATGTCCAGCGCCAGCGTCCGCAATCCGGCCTGGCGGGCGCAATCCTCGAGATAGGCGATGGTTCCGACGTCCTCGACGCCCTCGCTCATGCAGGAAAGATGCAGGAATCGACCAAGAGCGATTTCGCGCCAGCGCGCGATGAGTTTCTCGTGCAGAGAATTGAACTGATCCGCGCCCTTCGGCAAGCCTCCTCGGGCGATCATCTGCACCAGCCAGAACCATTGCACGACGGCGCATTCAAACAGGCTCGTCGGCGTGTCGGCGTTGTATTCGAGCAGCTTGGCGTCGCCTTCGCCGCCATAGGCGAAGTCGAAGCGCCCGTAGAGCGAAGCGTCGCGCCGCGCCCAACTCTTCTTGATCGCGTCGAAGGCGAAGGGCGGAATTCCGAGCCGACGGAGCAAATCATCATCCGCGACGACGCGCGCGACGAGTTTCAGGCAGAGCGCGTGCAGCTCTTGCGTCGGCGCTTCGAGCTTGTCTTCGATTTCCCTCAGCGAGAAGACGTAGCGCGCGGATTCGTCCCAATAGAGGTCGCCGTCCATCGAGGCGTAATGGAAGCCGATTTCCTTGGCGTGCGCCTCGAAATCGGGACGCGGCGCGGAAATCTCACGCCTCACTCGCCGCCCCCGCCGCCGTGCGCGGCGCCCGCGTGGCCGAAGCCGCCGAAGGAGACGGCGCCATGCGCGGCGGACGACGCGCCAGGGTAGCCGGAAGGCCCAGAGTATCCCGACGATCTCGACCAGAAGCCGCTTCCGCCGTGCCCGCTGGAGCCGCTTGAACTCGGGCAGGGCTGGCCATTGGGGTTGGAGCCCTCGGGGGGCGCGCAGTTCACCCGACGGTTATGCGCCTGCGCCACGGCGAAGACGCCGATCGCCGTCGCGCCGACAAGCCCAAGAGTAATGGCCAGAGTGCGCATCTGGCGCGCCGCCAGGGGCGCCGGACCGCCGCCGAGGCCTTGCGGCGCGTGCGTGATGACCGCCGGCGGTTTGATGGCGCGCTTGCCAAATTCCTTGCGCGGCGCGTCCATCGGGTTACGGGCTCATGCAAGCGGCGCTGAGAATGCCCGCCGATACGGATACGGCGGCCACCCACAGCGCGGCGGCGAGCGCGTTTTGCTCTATCGCGTGCGACAGTCCGGGATGCGCGAGACGCGCGAGCAGATAGGCGATCACCTGCGTCGCGAAGGCGACGAATCCCCAGGCGATGAATTCAGGCGCCGACTCCGTGTTGTGGATCGCGCCGGCGAGCGCGATGGCGAAGCCCAGCAGACTGCCGCCAAAGGCCACCGCCGCCGAGGCGTTGTGCTGGTGGACGATGAGGTCGAATTCGCGATGCGGCGTCAACCAGACATAGGCGAGGCAAAAGCCGGCGCAGAATGCGATCGAGGCGGCGAAATAGGCCGCGAAGGAAACAAGTCCGGAGATCAAATCGGGCAAGGGAATCGGGCTCCCGTCACTGTGACGGCGGAAGGCTAACGACTCGCGGCGCGCTCCGCAAGGCGTTGGCGCTTGGGAATTATCGGTTTGGCGCGCCGGGTCGGCCTCCGCCGCTCGCCTGTCGAAAACGGAAGGTGGGAGATTGACCAGGTCGGACAAACGCCAGCCATCAAATATTGTTTAGCATGGCCGTGTCTTACACGGCCGTCGGGGCCGCGGGTCTCGGCGGTCGCGTCACGTCGCCCATCGCAAGAAGGAAGCTTAGATGAAAAAATTCAGTCTCATTCACCGCGCGTTGATCGTCGGCATGGTCGGGGGTTTCGCCGCCGCCGCCGGCGCGCAAGAGGCCGCTCCCGGCGCTCCCGGCGCGGGGCAGGGCGGCTCCAACTGGCAGCAGCGCAATCCCGGCGCGCAGCAGATGACTCCCGAGCAGCGCATGGCCCGGCTGGAACAACGCTTCAAGGAAGCCGACAAGGATGGGGACGGCAAGCTGACGCTCGACGAAGCCCAGGCGGGCATGCCCATGGTCGCCAAGAATTTCGCCGAGATCGATAAGGATAAGAAGGGCTATGTCACCCTGGATGAGGTGAAGGCCGCCATGGCCGCGATGCGCCACCACTAATCGGCCGCCGCCGGACGCCGACCTTTGGCGGGCGTCCGGCGGTTTTCCGCCCGGGATTGGTCGGCGGGCCGTCTTCCCATTGCAAAGCGGCGGCGGTCGTGGGAGATCACTTTTCCCGGTAATCGCGCATTGCGCTTGGCGCCCGCGATCCAGCTCCCAGACCAAAGGCCTCATGACTCCCGCCGCCCAGGTTTCCGCCGCCATCGAAATATTGCACAGGATCGACGAGACCCGCCGCCCCGCGCCGGACGCGCTGAAGGAGTGGGGGCTCTCGCATCGCTTCGCCGGCTCGAAGGATCGCGCCGCCATCGCCTCGCTGGTCTATGACGCGCTGAGAAAACGCGCCTCGGCGGCCTATGTCATGGGCGAGGAGGCTCCACGCGCGATCATGCTTGGCGCGTTGCGCGAGGCGCGGGGCCTCGGAGTCGAGGCGATCGGCGCGCTGTTCTCCGGCGAGGGCCACGCGAGCGCGCCGCTCTCGGCGCATGAGCGCGAACGGCTCGAGACCGCGACGCTTTCGGACGCCCCTGCGCATGTGCGCGGCGATTTTCCACTCTGGCTCGAGCAGCGCTTCGACGCCGCTTTCGGCGAGGAGGCGGGCGCGCAAGGCGCGGCGCTGGCGGCGCGCGCGCCGGTCGACCTGCGCGTGAATATTCTCAAATGCACGCGCGAGGAGGCGTTGGCCAAGCTCGCGCATTTGCATCCGGCGCCCACGTCGCTCTCGCCGCTCGGCCTGCGCATCATGCCCGGCGCCGACGGACGCGGACCCGCGCTTTCGGCCGAGCCCGCCTTCGTGAAAGGGCTTGTCGAGACGCAGGACGAGGCCTCGCAACTCGCGGCCCTGCTGTGCGGCGCCGCGCCCGGCGAACAAATTCTCGATCTGTGCGCCGGCGGCGGGGGAAAGACTCTGGCGCTCGCCGCGCAAACCCACAATCGCGGGCAGATTTACGCCTATGACGAAGACGGGCGCAGGCTGACGCCGATGTACGAGCGTCTGGAACGCGCCGGCGCGCGCAATGTGCAGCTTCGCGCGCCCCGCGGCAAGCAGGATGTGCTCGCCGATCTCGAAGGACGTTGCGATCTGGTGTTGATCGACGCGCCTTGCACCGGCGCCGGAACCTGGCGACGCCACCCCGACGCCAAATGGCGGCTCGCTCCCGGCGCGCTGGAACTGCGGCTGAAGGCTCAGCGCCAACTGCTCGGCGAGGCCGCGCGCTTCGTCAAGCCCGGCGGGCGCGTCGTCTATGTGACCTGTTCGGTGCTGCGCGAGGAGAACGAGGACCAGATCGCCGCGTTCGCCGCCGCCACTCCGGCGTTTTCGCCACTCTCCGCGCAAGAGACCGCCGTTCGCGCGGGCCTGCCGGAACTCGCCCGCTTCGCGTCGAAGCATGGGGCGGGCCTGCGCTTTTCGCCGCTATCCTCGGACACCGACGGATTTTTCGTCGCCGTGCTGTCGCGCAAGGAAAACTGATCATGACCGCCGACTTTCATCACGACATCGCCGACCGTCACGACAAGGTTTTGATCGTCGATTTCGGCTCGCAGGTGACGCAGCTGATCGCGCGGCGCGTTCGCGAGGCCGGCGTTTACTGCGAGATCGCGCCGTTTCAGAGCGCCCAAAAAGCCTTCGCGGAGATCAAACCCAAGGCGGTGATCCTGTCGGGCGGGCCGTGCTCAGTGACCGAACCGGGTTCGCCGCGCGCGCCGCGGGAAATTTTTGACTCCGGCGTTCCCGTGCTCGCGATCTGTTACGGCGAGCAGCTTTTGGCCGAGCAACTCGGCGGCAAGGTCGAGGCCGGGCATCACCGCGAATTCGGCCGCGCCGATGTCGAGATTCTCATCCCAAGCCCGCTGTTCGACGGCGTCTGGGAGCGCGGCCAAAACTATCCGGTGTGGATGAGTCACGGCGATCGCGTCACGCGCCTGCCGGAAGGTTTTAACGCCATCGCGCAATCCGAGAACGCGCCGATGGCCGCCATCGCCGACGAGACGCGACGCTATTACGGCGTGCAGTTTCATCTGGAGGTCGCGCATACGCCGGACGGCGCGCGGCTGATTTCCAATTTCCTGCACAAGATCGCCGGGCTCAAATCCGACTGGACGATGGCCGCGTTCCGGCAGGAGGCGGTCGCCGCCATCAGGCGCCAGGTCGGCGATGGGCATGTTCTCTGCGGGCTCTCCGGCGGCGTCGACAGCGCCGTCGCGGCGGTGCTGATCCACGAGGCGATTGGCGACGCGCTCACTTGCGTCTTCGTCGATCACGGCCTGCTGCGCGAGGGCGAGGCCGAGGAAGTAGTGACGCTGTTTCACGACCACTACAACATCCCGCTACGTCACGTCGAGGCGCATGAACTTTTCATCGGCGCGCTGGAAGGCGTCGAAGACCCCGAGGTCAAGCGCAAGACGATTGGCCGGCTGTTCGTCGAGACCTTCGAGCAAGAGGCGAATAAGATCGCGCTGGACGGGCGCGGCGCGCCGAAATTTCTGGCGCAAGGCACGCTGTACCCGGACGTGATCGAGAGCGTGTCGTTCAGCGGCGGCCCTTCGGTGACGATCAAATCGCATCACAATGTCGGCGGATTGCCCGAGCGCATGAACATGGCGCTGGTCGAACCCTTGCGCGAACTCTTTAAAGATGAAGTGCGCGCGCTGGGCCGCGAACTCGGCCTTCCGGAAGCCTTTGTCGGCCGCCATCCCTTTCCGGGGCCGGGCCTCGCGATCCGCTGCCCAGGCAAGATCACGCGCGAAAAGTTGGAGATTTTGCGCAAGGCCGACGCGGTCTATCTCGACGAAATCCGCAAGGCCGGCCTTTACGAGGACATCTGGCAGGCCTTCGCGGCGCTGCTGCCGGTGCGCAGCGTCGGCGTGATGGGCGACGGGCGCAGCTATGATTACGTTTTGGCGCTGCGCGCGGTGACGAGCACCGACGGCATGACGGCGGATTTCTATCCCTTCGACATGAGCTTTTTAGGCCGCGCTGCGACGCGCATCATCAATGAGGTGCGCGGCATCAACCGCGTCGTCTATGACG
>JBAUVQ010000295.1:0-7383 GCA_049583305.1 Methylocystis sp. | reverse complement strand
AGCGCCGGCGCCGGCGCGCCGGGCTCGCCCAGTTCCATATGAATAATGTGGCGCCCCTGATGTTCGAGGCGCCGCGCTTGGCGCAGCACATCCATCGCCATGAAGGGCGCCACGGCGGCTCGGCGTGAAGGCTTGGGCGGGCTCATGGCCCGCCTTATAGCGCATTCGCCGAGCGGCGCCTCTCGGCTCTTGCGTCAGGAAGCGGCCCCGCCCTTCCGCGCGCGCATGAAGGACTCGAACTCCTCGCGATCCCTGGCGCGGCGCAGTTCCTCGATATGCTGGGCGAAATCGCGCTCGGCATCCGCGAGCTTGCGGCGCTCCGCCTCCAGACGGGCGAGTTCGCCTTCGCGCCATTCATCGAAGGCGACATTGCCGGTCGAACGCCAGCGGGACGTTGGCGCGCTCTCGCCGCCGGACCCGCCCTGCGAATAAAACGTCTGTTGAAAGCCGGCGGCCTTTTCGCGGGCGAAGGCGAACAGATCGCCCTGATCGCCATGCTGACGCTGCCAGACCTTGGCCAACAGAATGGCCAGCCCGATCGGCCAGAAGACGATGAAACCCAACACCATCGCCGCGATTTCAAACGGCTTCCAATGCATGCGCCCGCAGTGCCCGCCTCGCTCGCCATAAGAAGACGCCATGCGGGACTCCCGATAACAGCCCATGATCCGCTCCAAGATTTACCGCTGACACGATTCGCGCCGGCAGCGCGGAATCTAAGATCGATAAACTGGGGCGCAAGGGGGGCGGAGGTCGCGGCGTCGCTAAATCCGCGATTTGCCCTCGGAGCGAGCCCGCTTCTTCGGCGGGCGGGATTTCCCGATCGTCTCGACAAAAACGCCGGCGGCGCGTGGCGCGCCGCCGGATGGCTCGGAGCATGGTTCGGAGTTTATTTGGAAACGTAGGCTGGCGCGCTGGTCGGGGCGCCGATGGACACCCACACATTGGGATTCTGTTCGGACTGGCGCTTGACGAAGCGATAGGAAGTTTTGTTCCAGGCCTTCACCTCGTCGACGAGATTGTCGAGCACATACTCGCCGCGATCGGTCTTGACGGTGAGTATCGCGTGGCCATCGCCATTCGGCTCCTTGACGACGGTCATCAACAGCGCCTGGCGCGGAAAGCCCTGGTCCAGCAGCATGCGGCGCTTCAACAGCGCATAATCCTCGCAGTCGCCCTTGCCGTCGGTGGGATAATCCCATTGATCGACGACGCCCCAATGATCCATGTCGGACACCGGCTCGATGCTTTTGTTCACCGTGGCGTTGACGCGCTGGATCTTGCGCATGATGGCGGGCGTCAGTTCCACCGGCTGGGCCGCGCGGTCATCGTCGGGGCATTCGCCAGCGTAGCGGGCGCAGAACTCGACCCACCCATAGGGCACGCTGGTTTCGGCGCCTACGGAGACGAAAGTCGCCATGTCGGAAGCGGCGACGCTCGGGCTTGGGAGCATCAAATAGGTGGTGGCGGCAAAAACCAAGGTCAAGGTCGCTCTGGTGATATCGCCGAACATGCTCGCCTCCATTCGATGAAGCGAGAATAGGATCGTTGTTTTGCCACCTATAAAAGTAATTCCGTCACATTTTACACGAATTCCTTTAGAATTGAACGGAACAGAAGTAAGTATAATTTTTTCGAAGCGAATTGCGTAAAAATTTCGCCATATCGACACTTGACTGTTTTTACACGCCCTTCTCCCGGCGGAGCGCCCCTTACGATCGCGGCGAGAATTGTCGGCGCACGACCGGAAGGCTCGAACATTAACGCGACGGCTGGAAAGCAGTTAACGGGCGTGATCCGGGCCCTAGAAAGGGCGCGCGCCGTCGCCATTTTTCTTGGGCGCGTTCGCCGCCGGCGAAGCCAGCCCGTCATCGTTCGGACGCAGGGATGACCGATCCGTTGACCGAATTTTCTCATGGCGCCAGTGTGCACCGATATGTGCTAGGCTTACGCGGTTTTCACATGAGCGCGGACATGAACCAGAACATCGACATGGACAGGAATTTCAAGGCCACTTGGAGTGGAAGAGCGCAAGCGCGCCTCGCGGGAGCCGCGCTTGGCGCTGCGCTAGTCATTTTGGGGCCGGGCGCGATGAGCGAAGCGCGGGCGCAAACGAGGACGACCGCCGCCGCCGCGGCTGCCTCTCACGATCAGCGATCAAGCGTATCGAAATTCGAAGCCCGCCGAATTCGCCACACTTGCCAGGAAAGGGCCAATGAGCGGAGCGTCAAGGGCGGCGAACGCGAGGCTTTTTTGACCCGGTGTTTTTTCGGACGCACCGCGCTTCGCGGCATCCGGCGGGACTGCGCCAGACAGGGCGCGGCGAAAGGACTCGACAAGCCGGCGTTACGTGAATTCGTGCGGGAATGCGTGAAGGAACAGCACGCCAAGCAGAAACTGCCGGACTGAGGCGCGGCTCCGGTTGTATAGGCGGCGCCTAGAGCGCTTCCGTTTCAGGTTGAAAAAGAAGCGCTCTAAACTTGTTGTTTTATCGTGTTTTCTTCACGCGAACCGGTTCCCACTTCGCTCGAAAACACTCTAAGCCGCCCGGCCTTCGGCCTTGAGTCAAACGGCCGGGCCGTCGACGTTGGAGGCGCGGCGAGCGCTCGACCAAACGCCGCCCAGGCAAATTCCAGCCGCGAATGTTCGACGCGCGGCTCTGCTACAGCGTTGGCGCGACGACGCGCACGCGGCGTTTGACGCCGTCCGGGCCGACCGTTTCGCGCGTCTCGCCCTGACTCTGTCCCGTGATCGGCGTCGTGATCGAACCTGTCGTTGCGTCGGGCGTCGGCGAGTCGCGCCGCGTGGATTGCTTCCTGGCGCCGCCGTGGTCGCGTTTTTCGGCGGCCGCCGCCGCGGGGCGGGAAAGCAGCTCCGCCTGCTCTTCGGTCACGACGACGTCCTTGCTATTCGACGCGGCGAGAATGCGCTCGGCGTCCGCCAGCGCTTCCGCCCAGCTTTTGTCGGGCGGCTTGCAGCCACAGGCGGGAACGAGCGTCTTCTGGAATTTCAGCGCGTTCGGGTGGTCGGCGTAGCTGTCGCCATCGACCGAGACGGCGCTGCTGAGTTCTCCCCAAGTCGATTTTGTGTAGAGCGTCACCTCGGCGTTGGGACACAGCGCCTTGCACAGCGAGGCGAGCTCGTCGAGATTGGCGCGCCGCGCCGAGTAGCTCACGGGGAAAAAGCCGCCGTCGCATTGGCGCACGCAGATCGCCAGACTGCCGCCAGCATGGTTGTCCTCGGATTCCGACCTCTCCGGATCATCAGCCGAATCGTCGGTGTCTCCGCGAATGGGACCCGCGCGTTTGAGCGGCGGAGGATCGGGCGGCGCGCCCGCCTCGCGAGGCGGAGCGGGGCCAAACAAATTCTCGAAAAAGCTGCTCGGCGTTTCGGAGGGTGGAACCCCGGCCGGCGTCGTCCTCGGGCGCGATCGGCATTGCGCGTCGTAGCGCGCGGTCAGCGCCTGTTTGCGTCCGTCGTCGCCCAAATGGCGCTCCAGATAGGCGAGATTAGAGCGCATTTGCGCGATGCGCGCGTTGATCTGGCCGCACTGCGCCGGCGGCGCCTCGCCGAAGATAAGAAACTGCTGGCGTTCGCAGCCTATCGAGCGCGCATAGGCCGCCGTGCGGGCCAGTTCGTTCTCTTGCTTCGCGGCGGCGGCGCGAAAGCGCCCGGAATTGGCGCCGTCGGCCTGCGCGATCTGATCCTTGAGTTCGCCGCAATAAGCGCTTTCCGCCCGCGCGGAAGAAGACGAGAGCGCGATCGCCGCGACGACGCCAAAGGCTCGCGACAGCCGCCGGGCCGTCGCGCGAAACTCGCCTGTTGTGTCCGTCCAGTCGAAATAAGTCTTCAGCATCTCTTTTCGCGCGGCCGAGGAACGAAAACGATCGCGACATCCGCGAATCATTCAATCTGCGAGGGCGATGACTATCGATCGATTCGGTCGGTCGATCAACGCGCCGAATCTCTCTCGAAGGTTTCTTCTCCTTTCATGTCGAGAGCAAGGCGTCGACTTTTTTCCTTTCGTCACGCGCTTTTTTCCTTCCAATGGCCGAAAACATCCCCCATATGGGCGGCGTCGCGGGCGAAGTCGCGCGGAGCTGTCGGATGCGCCGTCGCGACGGGGCCATGATCGGTTCCGATATCGCCGCACAAGGCGCAAGGAGGATTTGGACATGAGATTGCACTTCCAGAATCGTTGGACCCGCAATATTCGGGCCGCCGCCGCGATCCTCGCTTTATCAGGCGCCGCCTCCGCGCTGGCCGCCGACTCCGGCGGACCGGATTTGATCTTTCGGCAATCGACCGATTTCAAGTTGCTGACGCCCAACGACAAACTGGCGACCTACGGCGTCGACGATCCGGTGTTGGAAGGCGTCGCCTGCTATTACACCGTGCATGAAAAGGGCGGCGTCACCGGCACGCTTGGCCTGGCCGAGAACACTTCGGACGTCTCGCTTTCCTGCCGCCAATATGGCCCGGTGAAATTCAAGGAGAAATTCTCCCAGGGCGATCAGGTGTTTAGCGAGAAGCGCTCGCTGTTCTTCAAGCGCATGCAGATCGTGCGCGGCTGCGACGTAAAGCGCAACGTGATGGTCTATATGGTCTATTCCGACAAACTGGTGGAAGGCAGCCCGCAAAACTCGACTTCCGCGCTATCGCTGGAGCCCTGGAACGGGGTGGCGCCGCATCTTTGCAAGGATTTCGTGAAGTAAGACGCCGAAAACAGGCGCGCTAAAAATCGGCGGACGATACGGGTCTCGCGGCGCGAAAAACGCCCCGCGAGATTTTCTATTCCGAGCAGATCACCATCGCGGCGGACTTTGAAGGCGAACTGGAAGCCGAGATCGCCCCCGTCACATCCTCCGCCGCGCCGAAAGTAGTCGCCGGACCGTGGCCATGCGCCTCGCACCAGCCGTCGGCGACGATCTTGCCGCATTCGCGCTTCTGCGTGATGCAGTCGACGAGGCCATAGCCATCGTTGTCGGAGATCAGATAGGAGCTGTCGCGCGCGGCCGTGGTCGCGTGAGCGGCGCTCTGATAAGCGGCCGCGAGGAGAAGCCCGGCGAGCATGGGCGCCAAGAGGCGCGGCCAGGGCGATTGTTCGAATTTCGTCACTTGCAGCAGCATGATCTCCAGCCTCTAGATGCGCCGCCGAGGCGTTCTGAATGATGGTCGGATCATGGCGCCGCCGAGTTAACTTACCGTTAAATCTTAACGCGCCCGCCCCGGCGCGCGGCGGCCTTTCGCGCTTGACGACGCGCCCGCGGCGGCGCATGGTCGCGGGCATGACGCCCGCGCTCCGCAACCCTCTCTGTGGTCGGATTATTATCAGCTAGCTCAACCGCTGGCCGGAGCCGTCACGTCTCATCCCCACATGAAGCGACGCCCCGGCCGGGAAGGCCTTTTAGGGAAGCTCCATGTCGTCGCCGCCGCTAAAACTGTACAACACGCTCACGCGCTCGAAGGACCCGTTCGTCCCGCTCGATCCGGCCAATGTGCGCATGTACGTATGCGGACCGACGGTCTATGACTTCGCCCATATCGGCAACGCCCGGCCGATCATCGTGTTCGACGTGCTGTATCGGCTGCTGCGGCATCTCGCCAAGCAGGGCGTGTGGGATGGCGGCAAAGGTGAAACTAAAGTCACATACGTCCGCAACATCACCGACGTCGACGACAAGATCAACGCCCGGGCCGCCGAGCGCGGCATTTCCATTCGCGAACTGACCGAGGAAACCAACAAAGTCTTTCAGGACGACGTGAAGGCGCTGGGCTGCCTCGAGCCCGACGCGCAGCCGCGCGCGACCGAACATATCGCCGCGATGATCGAGATCATGACGCGGCTGATCGCCTCCGGCCACGCCTATGCGGCGGACGGCCATGTGCTGTTCGACGTGCCGTCGATGAAAGACTACGGCCGTCTGTCGCGCCGCTCGCTCGACGAGATGATCGCCGGCGCCAGGGTCGATGTCGCGCCCTATAAACGCGGCGACATGGATTTTGTGCTGTGGAAGCCCTCGAAGGAGGGCGAACCCGGCTGGGACTCGCCGTGGGGCCGGGGTCGCCCCGGCTGGCACATCGAATGCTCGGCGATGAGTTGGAAGCATCTTGGCGAAGTCTTCGACATCCACGGCGGCGGCATCGACCTCGTCTTCCCCCACCACGAAAACGAAATCGCCCAAACCCGCTGCGCCTTCGGCCATGACGTGATGGCCAATATCTGGATGCATAACGGATTCTTGCAGGTCGAGGGCGAGAAAATGTCCAAGAGCCTGGGGAATTTCGTCACGATCCATGAGTTGCTGAACACCGAGAAATTTGGCGGGCGGGAATGGCCGGGCCAAGTGCTCAGACACGCGATGCTGATGACACACTATAGGCAACCGATCGATTGGACGGTCGCTCGCTTGAATGAAGCAGCATCGGAAATCAACGATTTTGCGATGGCCGTAATGGATTCAAAGGCTGCCTCTGAAGCTCTCGATAACCGTCGAGCAGGCATCGCGCCGTCACCATCGAATGAACTGATCGACGCGCTATCTGACGATCTAAATTATGCCGAGGCGCGAGGAGTGCTGCGGAAACATTTCAATGCCGCCCGGAGTCGAGACCATGCAGCGCTGGTGAAGCTCCTGTCTGACTGCGAATTTTTGGGTATCTTGTCTGCCGACAAATTGGGAAGTTTAACTTCCGGTGTCTCTGTGCCGGGACACATAGACAACACAGGACTTATCAAACTCAGTCGTTCAATTCGTGTAGCAAACGCAAACGATAACACGGTGCGGCTAGCTCAGATAAGGCGCGAGCTAAAGCAAACAGGGCGCGAATATGAAATCGACGAATACGGAGACGTCACTTTCGACCTAAATGCAGATCTAAAAATCAACTCGCTTATCACCACCCGCAACGCCGCCCGCGCCGCCAAAAACTGGGCCGAGTCCGACCGCATCCGTGATGAGCTTCTGGCGATGGGCGTCGCACTCAAGGATAACAAGGACGGAACGACAGAGGTCAAGCGTTGAGTCTCACACTTGCGCCCTCCGTCCTTTGCAGTTCCATCAAGGAGAATAACCCATGTCCGACGACTGGAAAAAATCGCTTCCCTTTCCCGCCCACTGGCTCAGCTATCTCGGCTTCAAGCTGATCGTGCTGGCGCTCGCCGCGTTTCTCGCACTGCATCTTTCGGGCGTTTTCTGAGCATGACGCGCGCGAAATATCCTCCTGCGCTGCGACCCTTTCTGCCGAAAGACGCGCCGCGTCTCGCGGCGTTGTTTCGCGCTAGCGTCGAATCGCTCGCCGAGGATTTTTACAGCGACGATCAGCGCGCCGCGTGGGTTGCTAGCGCGGACGACGAGGCCGGCTTCGCGAAAAGGCTCGGAG
>JBAUVQ010000294.1:0-1761 GCA_049583305.1 Methylocystis sp. | reverse complement strand
GAAATGTGCAAACCTCTTGTAAATCCCCGCCATTGGGCCAATTATGCTCAAACAGCGGAAAGCACGAAAACGCGTGAGTGCGCTTTCCAATGTTTCCTAGCCCGTATTATGCAGCGCTTTGAAGTTTTCTCGGCCTTTGACGCCGTTTTTGCGTGATTTTTTCGTCTGATTTTGTTTTTTGGACGCGCCCCGGCGTTTCCGGCAAGGAGCCGAATTTTTAGACGTGGAGGGTTTTCGGATTGGCGGGGACGGGTTCAATTTTCGGGGCTGCTCACACCCCGTCGCTCATGTGACGAGACGTGGGATGCGCTCCAGCGCATGGCGCAAGATGTCTTGGGCTGGGCACGACGTCGGCAGATGAATCTTGATCATCGTCTTCATTTCGACGACGCGCGCGGCGAGTTTGACGAGCCGCAGGCGCAAGGTGTCGAACTGCGCGACGCGCCACATCGAACGTTTCGGCATCGACACGCGCAGGCCCCACATGATCCAATAAGCCCCGGCGTGCAGGAACAGCCGTAGTTGGTTGGCCGTGGCCTTGGTGCAGGAGGTGCGGTCGGCGGCCAGATGTGTTTTCCACGATTTGATATGGTTTTCGGCCTGGCCGCGCCGGCAGTAAGTGTTCTCATAGAGCGCACGGGCATTGCGGCCCTTGAGATTGGTGACGACAAAGCGTGTGTCGGGCCCGTCCGCGCCCGCCTCGACGCGGGCGATGATGCGCTCCACGCGGCTCCAACTCGCGGCGCCGTCGAGAAACTCCTTGAAGCGACGAACCTTCCCGTCCTTGGGCGCCGCCTCGAAGCGCGCTGTCTCGGCAGCTTCAAGGTCCAGTATATGCCGGCGCAGGGTCGATGTCGGCGCCACGCCGAAGATGAAGTCAAGCCCATTGGCGCGACACCAGTCCAAAACCTCGGGACAGCAATAGTGACTGTCGCCGCGCAGCACGATCTCGGTCTTGGGCCAGTTGGCGCGGATCGCCCGCAGCAACCGGCGCAGAAAGGCTTTGATCTCCTTGCCGCCAGGACGCTTGGCGGGACGAATGACGGCGGTGATGAAACGGCCTTCGCCGTCGAACACGACGATTGGCTGAAAGCCATATTCATCGTAATGCGCGTTGAACAGCCGCAATTGCTGGCCGCCATGAACCGCATCGAATGTGTCGTCGATGTCGAGCGTGATCCGCTTGGGAATCTTGTGGAAGGATTCGCAATAAAGATCGACCATGGCGCGGCCCATGCGCAACAGCGCGCGGGCATCGGGCAGGTTTTCCAGCCGCGAAATCGTCGACTGCGAACACAGCTCGCGGTCCGAGGGCGCAAGATCATGCGCCATCTTGAAGACAGGATCGACGCGAAGGCTGTTGGCGTCGTTGCCGTCCTCGTAACCCGCCGCGATCATCAACAGGCGAAAGCGAATGATGTCGGCGAGCGTGTGCGTGATTTGGTCTGGCGCGCGCGGATCGACGATGCACGCGGCCATGCGTTCGGCGACACGAAGACGTTGCTCGACCTCGCGCAAAACAAGAACGCCGCCATCGGACGACAGCAACCCGCCGTCGAATTTGGCGACGATTGTCTTGCCCGCGACAGGTGACAGGCCGGGCAGCATCGGCATAGGATCGGTCATGGCGGGTGTGGCTTCCCTGAAATCGCGTTGACTGGCGTCGAGAACCAAATCATACGCGAAATCAGCAAGTTAAGCTACATCCGCCTGCTTGCGCTGCATTATCCGGGCTAAGTGCTTCGAACGTTATGACTGGCG
>JBAUVQ010000293.1:0-4812 GCA_049583305.1 Methylocystis sp. | reverse complement strand
AGCCCGCAGCGACGATGGCGATCTTCATCGCCTGCTCCTGAAACAGCGGCACGCCGAGAGTTTTGCCGAGCACCTGCTCCAGTTCCTCCGAGGGATAGTCGACCTTCTCCTTGTTCATGCGGCGGCGGAGATAGGGATGCACCATGTCGCCCTGAATGGGGCCGGGCCGCACGATCGCCACCTCGATGACGAGATCATAGAAACAGGCCGGCTTCAGCCGCGGCAGCATCGACATTTGCGCGCGGCTTTCGATCTGGAACACGCCGACCGTATCGGCGCGCGAGACCATCGCGTAAACGCGCGGGTCTTCCGCTGGAATGCTCGATAGGCGGTGACGGACGCCATAATGCGCGGCCAGCAGGTCCAGCCCCTTGCGCAGACAGGTGAGCATGCCGAGCGCCAGCACGTCGATCTTCAATATGCCGAGCGCGTCGAGATCGTCCTTGTCCCACATGATCGTGGTGCGCCCCTCCATCGCCGCCGGGGCCACGGGAACCACCTCGTCGAGCCGCGCCCGCGTGATGACGAAGCCGCCGGAATGCTGCGTCAGATGACGCGGAAAACCCGTCAGCTCCCGCGCCAGGGCGAGCGCCGCCGCGAGTCGCGGCTCGTTCGGGTCATAGCCGGCGCGCGCGAGATCGGCGCGGCGTTGTTCTTCGTCGGCGCCGCCTCCGGCCATGCGCGAATGGCGCGCCAGAAAATCGTCGGAGAGGCCGAAGGCCTTGCCAATCTCGCGCATCGCCGATCGCGCGCGATAGGTGACGACGGCGGCGGAAAGACCCGCGTGGTCGCGGCCGAAGCGCCTGTAGATGTACTGAATCACCTCCTCGCGCCGCTCATGCTCGAAATCCACGTCGATGTCGGGCGGCTCGTTACGCGCGGCCGAGACGAAACGCTCGAACAGCAGATCGTGCTTGGTCGGATCGACCTCGGTGACGCCTAGACAAAAGCACACGGCGCTATTGGCGGCCGAGCCGCGCCCCTGCGCGAGAATCCCCTGTTCCCTGGCGAAGCGCGCGATGTCGTGGACGGTGAGGAAATAGGCGGCGTAGTTCAATTCGCCGATGAGTTTCAGCTCATGCGCGATTTGCGCCGCTACATGCGTCGGAACGCCCCGGGGATAGCGCGTCTTCGCGCCCTCGTGCGTAAAAGCCACCAAGGCTTCCTGCTCGCTGGCGAAGCCTTCGCGCAATTCGCTGGGATAGTCATAGGCGAGATCTTCGAGCCGAAAATCGAGGCGTTCGATGAAGCGCGCGCTTTCGTCCACGGCCTCCGGCGCCTCGGCGAAGAGCCGGGTCATTTCGTCGGCGGTTTTGAGGCGGCGCTCGGCGTTGGCGGAAAGCAGATAGCCCGCGTCCTCGAGCGTGACGCCTTCGCGGATGCAGGCCAGCGCGTCGGCGAGCGGGCGGCGCTCCGCGACGTGATAATACACGTCGTTGATGGCGATCAGCGGCAGGCGGAGTTTGCGCCCCTGCGCGACGCGGCGTTGCAGCTTCTCGCGCATATTGGCGTCGAACAGCGCGGTCGCGGCGAGCCACAGCCTGCCCTCGAAGGCCTCGCGCAGCGGGGCGGGGGGCGCGGCCTCGCCCAGCGCGATGAGATGCTGGCCCTCGCCGAACTCGATGAGATCGTCCAGAACCAGCGCGCAATAGCCCTTTTTCGCGCGCATATTGCCGCGCGTCAGCATCAGGCACAGCCGGCCATAGGCGGCGCGGTCGCGTGGATAGCACAGGATTTCCGGAGTCTTGTCGGAAAACACCAGCCGCGCGCCGACCGCCAGCTGGAAGTCTTCGCGCGAAACCTTATGCGCGCGCAAAAAGGAAAAGGCGCGCACGACGCCGGCCACGGAATTGCGGTCGGCGAGGCCGATGCCGCGATGGCCCAGCTCCAGCGCCTTCGCGACCAGCTCCTCGGGGTGCGAGGCGCCGCGCAGGAACGAGAAATTACTCGTCGTGGCGAGTTCGGCGTAGCGGGGCAGGGGGATGATCACGGGCGGTTTCGACTGCTGTGGCGCGAGCGATGTTCTATAAATGTTCTTGTTTTGAGCGAAGAGTCAAGAGACGGAATTTTGGCGAAAACGTCGGTGATCGAGACGCCATGGCTCCTCTCTTTGTGACCTTCGTGTCTTGGTGGTGGAATTATCGACCACGAAGAGCACAAAGGACACGAAGAGCCATTATTCCGGCGCCGGCGGCTCTTCCTTCGGCGCCCGCAGCGCCTCGGCCTTCGCCGCCGCCTCGCGCGCTTCCCGCTCTTCCAGCTTCTTGCGGCGCCTTGCGTTGGGCTCGCGGCGGGGACCTTCGACGAGGCGCGTCACGACGCCCCAGAGGGTGCGGACATCCTGTTCGGTCAGGCTCATGCGGTGGAACATGTTGCGCAGATTGCGCGCCATCACCGGCTTCTTCGTTATCGGGCGAAAGAACTCGCGCGCGTCGAGCTGTTCTTCCAGAAAATCGAAGAACGCGGCCGTCATCTCGCGCGTCGCGGGCGGCGAGCGCTCGCTGGTGTCGAAGGGCAGGACTTCGCCGTGGGCGGCGCGAAACCATTCGTGGCCGGTGAGCAGCACCGCCTGCGCGAGATTGAGCGAGGCGTAGGCGGGATTGACGGGAAAGGTCAGTATGGCGTCGGCGAGCGCTACGTCGTCGTTGTCGAGTCCCGTGCGCTCGGGGCCGAACATCACGCCGCGTCGCTCGCCGGCCGCGATCGCCTGGGCGGCGATCGGCATGGCCTGGCTCGGGATGTGAACCGGCTTCATCTGTCCGCGCCCGCGCGCGGTGGCCGCGTGGACGAAGGACAGATCGACGATCGCCGAGGCGACATCGGGGAAAACCCGCGCGCTCTCCAGGAGATGCACGGCCCCCGCCGCGGCGGCGTAGGCGCCTTTGCGATAGGCGCCAGTGCGCGGCCAGCCCTCGCGCGGGGCGACGAGGCGCAGATCGGAAAGGCCGAAATTAGCCATCGCCCGCGCGCACATGCCGATGTTAACGGCGAGCTGCGGACGAACGAGAATGATCGCCGGTCCGCCCTCGAGCATGGGCTTGGTGTGGTCCGTGCCGGCGCCGGTCATGGGCGCCGGACCATGGTGAGCTGAGAAATTTGCATTTTTACTTCCGGGCCGCCCGACGGATTTCTGGCGACCTGGAGGCTCATAGCATGGGCGCGTTGCGTGTGTAGAGCGCCTCGCGGACTAGCTCCGCTTGGTCATCGGCACATATTCGCGCTGCGCTTCGCCGGTGTAGAGCTGGCGCGGCCGGCCGATCTTGGAGCCCGAATCCTCGATCATCTCCTTCCACTGGGCGATCCAGCCCACCGTGCGCGCCACGGCGAACAGCACCGTGAACATCGTCGTCGGGAAGTTCATCGCCTTCAGCGTGATGCCCGAGTAGAAGTCGATGTTGGGATAGAGCTTCTTCTCGATGAAATACTCGTCGTGCAGCGCGATGCGCTCAAGCTCCAGCGCCACGTCGAGCAGCACGTCCTTGACGCCAAGTTCGTTCAGAACCTCGCGCGTCGTGACCTGCATGATTTTCGCGCGGGGGTCGTAATTCTTGTAGACGCGGTGGCCAAAGCCCATCAACCGGAACGGGTCGTCCTTGTCCTTGGCTTTCGCGATGTAGATCGGGATTCGCTCGACGCTGCCGATCTCCTCCAGCATTTTGAGCACGGCCTCGTTCGCGCCGCCGTGCGCCGGTCCCCACAAGGAGGCGATGCCGGCCGCGATGCAGGCGAAGGGATTGGCGCCGGAGGAGCCGGAGAGGCGCACGGTCGAGGTCGAAGCGTTCTGTTCGTGGTCGGCGTGCAGGATGAAGATACGGTCCAGCGCCCGGGCGAGCACCGGATTGACCTTATAGTCCTCGCAAGGAACCGCGAAGCACATCCGCAGGAAATTGGACGAATAGTCGAGATCGTTCTTGGGATATATGAACGGCTGGCCGATCGAATATTTATAAGCCATCGCGGCGAGCGTCGGGATTTTGGCGATCATGCGCGTCGAGGCGACCATCCGCTGGTTCGGATCGGCGATATTGGTCGAGTCGTGATAGAACGCCGACAGCGCGCCGACGGCGGCGACCATCACCGCCATCGGGTGCGCGTCGCGGCGAAACGCCTGGAAGAAGCGCGCCATCTGCTCGTGAATCATCGTGTGACGGGTGATGCGATAGTCGAAATCCGCCTTTTGCAGGCCGGTCGGCAACTCGCCATAGAGCAGCAGATAGCAGGTCTCCAGAAAGTCGCCGTGTTCCGCCAGCTGCTGAATCGGATAGCCGCGATAGAGCAGCACCCCGTTGTCGCCGTCGATGTAGGTGATTTTCGATTCGCAGCTCGCGGTCGAGGTGAAGCCGGGGTCGTAGGTGAACATGCCCGTCTCGCCATAGAGCGAGCGAATGTCTAGGACGTCCGGCCCCATCGTGCCTTTTTTGATGGAGAGGTCGACGGTCTTCCCCTCGACCGAAATGGAACCCTTGGCTTCCTTCATCGCTCCACCTTTCTTGATCCGCGCGCGCGGGGCTCCGCCGAACTCGTTGCTGGGAGACGCATGGCCGCGCTCTCCCGTCCCGGCGCGACGAAGAGGAAGTTTCCCCTATTTGGCCCCATCGGCGAATTGTGCATCGCACAACGCTATAACAACTCGGGCCCTTGTCAAGCGACGCTAGAGGTTTGTTACGCTCCAGTTTGGTCGGCCAGCCGCGCCAGACTTTCCTCGCGCCCCAAAATCTCCAGCACGTCGAAAATCGGCGGCGAGGTCACTCGGCCGGTCAGCGCGGCGCGGAGCGGCTGCGCGAGGTCGCCGAGCTTGACGCCCAGTTCGCT
>JBAUVQ010000292.1:0-4653 GCA_049583305.1 Methylocystis sp. | reverse complement strand
CATCAAATCCATCATTCGAGCGATTCGAAGCATTTTAATCGCAACTTCGGCAGCGTCCTCGCGGTGTGGGATTGGATGTTCGGAACGCTCGAAATGCCATCCATCGAAAACCCTCGACTTGAATATGGCGTCAAGGAAGAAGGCCAGGACGCGCACTCGACGGTGGGGATGCTGGTGACGCCAATTATCAGGGGCGCCTCGGCTCTCTGGCGCGCGCTGATCTCGGTGAAGCGATATTTTCCCGATGCGTCGAATTCATCGACGGAAGGAACATGGCGGCAGGGTCCGAAGAGAGAAGAAATACCGTGACTCGAATGCGCGCCGATTTTCTTCTTTTACTGGTCGCGCTTATTTGGGGAACATCTTTCATCGCTCAGAAACAGGCCAACGACAGCATGGGCCCCGTCAGTTTCGTCGGCGCGCGCTTTCTGCTGTCATGGATCGCGCTCGCGCCGCTGGCGCTGTATGAGCACAACAAACAAGATCGGTCTCGGTTGAACAAAGGGGATCTTGCCCTGGCCGGCCTGATTGGCCTTTGCCTCTTCGTCGGCGCCAGCTTGCAACAAATCGGTCTCGTCACGACGACAGCGACCAACGGCGGGTTTTTAACGGCGCTCTATGTGAACTTCGTTCCAATGATCGTCTGGACGATAACGGGAGCGAGACCCAGACCCGTGGTCGTGATCGCGTGCGTCGTGTCCACCGCGGGAGCTTGGCTCCTGACGGAAAAGGGGCAATTCCAGCGATGGACGTCCGGGGATACGCTGATCGCGGTCGCCGATGTCGCGTGGGCCGCCGCGATCAGCCTGGTTCCGATCTTTCTCGAACGCGCTCATCGGCCCTTCTTCCTGGCCTTCGCGCAATATGGCGTCGTCGCTGGGCTCGGCCTTATTTGCGGGCTTGGCTTCGAGCCGCTTTCCGGGGAGGGACTGTCCCTGGCGCTCCCGTCCATCCTCTATGCCGGGCTTTGCTCGGGGGGAATTGCGTACACGCTTCAGATATTCGCTCAAAAACATACGCCAGCGCCGGAAGCCGCTCTAATCATGTCGCTCGAGAGCGTATTCGCCGCCATTTCGGGGGCCGTGCTGCTGTCCGAACGCCTGACTAGCCTGGCTGTCCTCGGCTGCGCGCTCATTCTGCTCGGCGTCATTTTGGTCGAAGCCGGACCCGCGATGCAAAACATCAGGCTGCCCAACCGTTGGCGAAATCCGCGTTAGTCGTCGCCCCATCGCCAGCGCGGCGGCTCGCCCTTAAGCCAGCATATGACGACCAGCAACAAGGAGAGGATGGCGATATAAATGAAGTAGGCGGCCATTGCGTTTTTTGGTGGAAATATAAAACCGCCAGCGGCGATCAGCACGACGAAAATGACCAGGGTTAGCCAGCCTTCCCAGGTGATCGGAAGCCCCCATCCCCAGCCGTAGCGCTTCGCGGGAAACCAGTAGCGAGGAACATTCGGCATGGAGGAAACTCCTTCGCAAGCGAGACCGCGCGCCCGGGAGGAGATATGGGGTCCCTCGGCAAAACGCCAACCCCGTCGAGAGGCAATCCACAACCCGAATGACCAACGCGCAACCCAACGTCTCATGACGCGCATCGACGTCAATCCGATGAGCGGGCTATTTCGCGCCGACTTCAGTCCGCGCTGGGCAGCCTTCTGATCGTGAACTCGATGCGGCCGTCGCCGAGGTCTTGCCAAAACTCGATCTCGGTCATGTAGGCGGCCTTGGGATAGAGTTCGAACCACTCGCGCGCCTTATCGCGCGCGTCCGCCCGGACCATGGTGAAGGTTTCGCGGCGCCATCCGTCGCTCCGGCCCGGCGGGCGCGCCTGGCGCGTCCGTTGCGCGATCCGGCGCGCGACATCCCCCGGTCGTGTTGTCTCGACGCTCATGCCCACGCCCCCATCGCCGAAGCTCCTCGAAGCAGGCTAGCGCGTTTTCGATTCGAAGGGGAGTCGCGATTCGCGCGGTCCGCGTCATTCCCCGCCGTTCGGCGCCACGTCCTCGAGAAGCTGCAACACGCTGCGCGGGTCGCGCGGAAATCCCGCCCTGATCCAGTTGGCCTGCAGACGCTTGAGCGCGGCGCCCAGGGCGCGGCCGGGCGCGACGCCGAGCGCAACGAGATCGGCGCTTTTGATGGGAAAGTTCGGCGACTCGGCGTCCACGATGAATCTGGCCGCGTTCCGCCACTCCGCGTCATCGGGCGGCGCCGCGCTGTCCGCGTGCAGCAACGCCAACGCGTCCGCCGCGCCGGAGCGGCCATTCAGGAACAACATGGTGTTAAGCTCCTGCGCGGAAAAACGCCCTTCGTGACCGTGCAGTTGCTCGACCAGTGTCGCCGCTAGCGCGAGCCGCGCATATTCGGCGTTGGAGAGGCGCAGCCCTTCGCGCAAACGCTCGGCGTCCTCGCGCGTGACGACGGCGAGCGCGGCGAGGCGCGCGATCGGGTCGGGCGAAGCGCCGCGCGCCGCCTCGATGGCGGTAAAACGCTCCAGCCGCGCCGGATAGGCCAGGCCCAGCAGAATTTCGATTACGCCGGATTGCGACATCTCGCGGATCGTCGCGGCGGCGCGCGTCGCCGACAGAAGTTTCAGCATTTCCGCGCGCACCCGCTCGCGCGACAGCAGCCTGAGGTTTTCGCGCGCGAAGATAGCGGCGCGCAGGCCCTCCGCGTCGAGCGGACCTTCGCCGATCGACGCGTGAAAGCGAAAGAAGCGCAGCACGCGCAGATAATCCTCGGCGATGCGCGTCCCCGGATCGCCGATGAAGCGGATTTTGCGCGCGAGGAGGTCGGCTTGGCCGCCGGCGTAATCGTGGAGTCGGCCGTCCGTCGACAATGACATCGCGTTGACGGTGAAATCCCGGCGCAAGGCGTCCTGCTCGAAATCAGCCCCGAAGCGGACCTTGGCGGCGCGCCCAAAAGTCTCGACATCCTCGCGCAGCGTCGTCACCTCGAACGGCGTTCCCTCGACGACGACCGTCATCGTGCCATGCGCGAGGCCGGTGGGAACCGCTTTCAATCCGGCGTCTCGCGCGGCCTTGGCGACCGCCTCGGGCAGGGCCGCGGTGGCGATGTCGATCTCTCGCGGCTCCAGGCCCAGAAGCGCGTCGCGCACGGCGCCGCCGACGACCCGGGATTCCCGGCCGGTGGCTTCGAGGGCGGCGAGCAACCGCGCCAGTTTCGGTTCGCGCAAAACGCGGCTGGCGTCCGTCACTTGAACCGCCCGGGAACGAGGCGGCCGTTCTCGATATGCGCCGGCACATAGGCGCCTTGCTCGCGCGGACCCAGCCCAACCAGCAACATGCCGACCACCGCGAAAAGCAGCCCGGCGATGGTGAGCGTGGATACGACGCCCTTGTGCCAAAGCTCGGCGACGAAGGGCCAGCGCATCTGCAGCAGGTGAAACACGGCGTAAAGCGCGAACGGCGCGGAAAAGAACAGCGTGGTCTCGATAACGACGCGCCACATGGGCGAGGGGGCCTTCGTTGGCGCCGGGTGAGGGCGCGGTGTTGAGATTCGGAATTATACATGGTTTGGCGCGGGCGCGCAGGCGATGGCGAAATGGTTGGCGCGCCGTGATGTGATATAATGAGTACTTGACGCCATAATTCCCGCGCCTTTGGGCTCGACATTAACCAATCGCGCAAGCCCCCGTCTTTCGCGTCGACAACGCCGCCAAGCGTTCTAAGGTAATGGCGAGGCGGAGAATCGCCAATCCCACTCCAACCCCGAGTCCGCGCCCAGATGACCGACCAATCGCCCCTCGCCTTCGACGCCGCCGTCATCGCCAGCGCCGACCGCGCGCTCGAGGAGATTCACCGCGCCCGGGAGGCCGTGGCCGGAGTGATCTTCGGTCAGGAGGAAGTGGTCGAACAGGCGCTGGTCACGTTGCTGGCCGGCGGCCATGGTCTGCTGGTGGGCGTGCCGGGCCTCGCCAAGACGAAGCTCGTGGAGACGTTGGGCAAGGTTCTGGGTCTCGACACCAAGCGCGTGCAGTTCACGCCCGATCTTTTGCCCGCCGATATCCTGGGCTCCGAGGTTTTGGAGGAGGGGGCCGACAAATCCCGCGCTTTCCGCTTCATCAAGGGGCCGGTGTTCGCACAATTGCTGATGGCCGACGAGATCAACCGCGCCTCGCCGCGCACGCAGTCCGCCTTGCTCCAGGCGATGCAGGAATATCACGTCAGCATCGCCGGCGAGCCGCACGATTTGCCGCGCCCGTTCCATGTGCTGGCGACACAAAATCCGCTGGAGCAGGAGGGCACCTATCCGCTACCCGAGGCGCAGCTCGACCGCTTTTTGTTGCAGATCGACGTCGCTTATCCCGACCGCGCAAACGAGCGCCGCATTCTGCTGGAGACAACCGGCGAGAATGTCGCGCAGCCGCGGCAAGCGCTCACGGCGGATGAGCTGATGGTGGTGCAGCGCTTGGTGCGGCGGTTGCCGGTCGGCGAGAAAATCGTCGACGCCATTCTCGATCTCGTGCGCGCCGCGCGGCCGGAGGGCGGCGATCCCGCCATCGCGCCGCATGTTTCATGGGGGCCGGGGCCGCGCGCGGCGCAGGCGCTGATGCTGGCGACGCGGGCTCGGGCGCTGGTCAACGGACGCCTCTCGCCTTCGCTCGACGACGTGGCCAAGCTCGCGGCGCCCG
>JBAUVQ010000291.1:0-2062 GCA_049583305.1 Methylocystis sp. | reverse complement strand
GTTCGGATCGAGCGCACCGGACGGCCTCTTCGATGGGTTGATCTAGCCGCAGGCCGGCTGAAGCCTCGACCGCCTAAGGCGCAACAGCGGCGTCGCAACTTTCTTCCCCTGCCGGCTGCGCCGTCATTCCTCGCGAGACAAGAAAGCCCCTCCTTTGCTGTCGAGCCCCTTCGGGGTGCGCCGTCGATCGCCTCCGGCCCTTCGATCACCATCGAGGCCGCAATGGTGCGGGCTCGGAAACAGAGATCAAGGAGAACTACCATGGCGACCATCGGCACCTTCAAGAAGACCGGCTCGAACGAGTTCACCGGCGAAATCGTCACCCTCTCGGTCCAGGCCAAGAACGTCCGCATCGTCCCCGAAACCGGCCGGTCCGGAGAGAACAGCCCCAGCCACCGGGTCTACTGCGGCCGAGTCGAGATCGGCGCCGCCTGGTCAAAGCGCTCCAACGAGGGCCGCGACTATCTGGGCCTCAAGCTCGACGATCCGAGCTTCACCGCCCCGATCTTCGCCAACCTCTTCGACGACGAGGACGGCGAAGGCTACAGCCTGATCTGGTCGCGCCCGAACGGCCGCCGCAGCGGGGACTGACCTGCTCAAGGTGCCCCGTCTGGCCGATCCAGGCGGGGCAGTACGCACATCACGCTGACCGGGAAGCCGGCGCAACTCGAAGCTCTGTTTCAAGACGGGCAGCGGCCACCTCCTGGACGGGAGGAAATCGCCACGCGCGGTGGTTCCCAGCAGGCTCGAGCGTTGAAACTCCAAGTGCGACAGCAAGCCTTGACCCCGGCCTCAAAGCGGAGTTTTAATTCTACACCTGCAATCACACCGTCGGGGTTGGGGACTGGGCATCCACAGACGCCTTCTGGGGGAGAACCAATTGCCGCGAAGAACCTTCTTCTCGTTCCACTACAAGCCCGACGTCTGGCGCGCGTGGAATGTCCGGAATTGCTGGGTGGTCAAACCGGATGAGCAAGTTGATCGCGGCTTCTTCGATAGCAGCGTATTCGAGGCCTCCAAGAAAGAGAGTGATGACTCGCTGAAGGCCTTCCTCCGCGAAGGATTAAATAACACCTCTGTGACCTGCGTACTCGCAAGCACGGATACATGGACACGCCGTTGGGTCAGATATGAGATCGCCCGCAGCGTGCTGAAAGGAAACGGTCTCTTAACGGTTTTCATCCACGGGGTGAAAAACAAGGATCAAGAGGTGGCTGCAAAGGGTGAGGACCCCTTGGCGCGGATGGGCGTTTACAAGACCGACAAGGGGGTATTTTTGGCCGAATGGAAGAACAGCAAGTGGGTTCGTTATGAGGACTACACGCTCGCCATCCCGGAGGGGGGCCTCTGGTTTCCCGCGCCGACGGACACCAACGTCGTCCCGTTCTCTAGACACTGCATGAGCTACGACTTTACGGCTCAGGATGGACGCAAGAACATCGGTGGCTGGATCGAGACGGCTGCAGGGTTGGCGGGGCGTTGATTGCCGCGATCATGATGTCGGGGATATACCAGTTGCTAATGCTCGGGTCGGACGACAGTCGTCGAGACCGGCTACAAAGCCTTGTCGGCGAAAGGGTGACCGAACTCGGGCTGAAGCCAAACGTGATCCGCTTCATCGTTGAGAAAGAGGCCGAAAGCCGAGATCCTCGCGCGCCGCTCATGGCTGTGTTTTTCGGGTCGCCTGCACACTTGGCTAACACGGCGCTTATTGACGAGCTTCTCGAAGACTCAATCGTGATTGCCCCCCTTGTCTCGTCAGTAGAGCACGTGCACTTAGAGGTCCCGCTACAGCTCAGGCATGTGAATGTGCTGAGCCCCGCCTCAGGTGACTGCATCGGACGGCTTGCCACCCTTGTGCTTGAGACGTTCCGCCTGCTGCGCCGAGAGCGGAAGCTTTTCATCAGCTATCGGCGTGTCGATGCCCAACCTTTCGCGGAGCGGCTCTATGACTCGTTGGACGCACGGGGGTTCGACGTGTTCATCGACCTGCGGTCGGTGCCGCCAGCAGTCGATTTTCAGTCCGAGCTCTGGCATCGAATGTCTGACGCCGACGTAGTAG
>JBAUVQ010000290.1:0-3839 GCA_049583305.1 Methylocystis sp. | reverse complement strand
CCGCGCTGGCGCTGGCGGCGCTTGGCGGGCTGGAGCTCGGCGCGTTTGGCGCGCGCGACGTGATCGCGACCGGGCGCGGCGCGCCCGAGGAAAAGCCCTATTCGGTCAAATTCGGCCGCCTGTCGCTAGACAGACTCACGGGCGGCAAGGCGCGGGAAGTCGCCGTCGACGATTTCGCGCTGGAAAGCTCGGACGGCGGCCATGTCGCGCTGCGCCGGCTCGCGTTGCGCGGGCTCGATGTCAGCGCGCTGCTGGCGGCGGGCGAGGCGCGCTACTGGCGGCTCGACCGCGTCGAGGCTTCGGGCGTCGTCGCGGACATGCCGCGACCCTCCGGCGACGGGCGCGACAAATTCGACATTGGCGCCGTCGCGGCCGATCTCGCCAATTACCGCGACGGCGTCGCGACCAAATTCGCCGCGCGGCTCGACCGTCTCAAGGTCGATCTCGCCGCGCGCGGCGAAAGCCCGTGGACGGCGCATACCCTTGTCGCGCTCGGTTATCGCGATCTCGAAGTCTCCGGCGACATCGCCGGCGTCTGGCGCGAGGAGCCGCGCGAGTTCGAGATCGAGCGGGCGCGTCTCGACGCCAAGGACATGGGCGCCGTCGCGCTTCAGGCGAGCTTCGGCAATATCGGCGCGGGGGTGTTTTCGCCAAGCCCGATCGTCTCGCGCGCGGCGATGGCGACCGGGACGATCACCCGGCTGGAGACGACGGTCGAAGGCGGCGGGTTGCTGGAACGCACGCTGGCGGCGGAGGCCAAATCCGCCGGCGGCGGCGATGTCGCCAAATTCCGCGCCGAATACGCCCGCGACTCGCGCGACGCGATCGTCGCGTCGCTGGACGACAGCGAAAAGGCCCGCCGCATCGGCGAGGCGGTGGCCAGGTTCATCGCCCATCCCACGCGCCTGCGGATCAAGCTTTCCTCGCCAAAGGGCATCGGCGCGCTGGACTTCGCGCTGAAAAAACCGGGCGATATTTTGAACGAACTGGAGGTCGAGGCGGAAGCGAAGTGAGCGGCGTTCGCCCGGTTCATTTCCCGCGCTTCATCGTGAAGATGCGATTGTTGAGTCCGAACAGCAGGGTGTCGGGGTCGACAAGAACGAACTCGACTTCCGAGCAGCTGGCGGTCATCGCGCGCATGGTATTGCTCTCGATCCCGAGCGCGCGCGCCGCGACGTTCGGGTCGGTCGGCTTGCCGTGGCCATCCTGATTCAACGATCCCTCGAAGAACATGTCCGCCGTCCGGTCGCGAAACACATAGGTCGCCTTCGCGCAGCCCAGCGGCGCCGGGGCGCGCAGGGCGGTCGCGGAAATCTCGACGCGCTCGCCGACGAGGCGCTTGGCGTCCGCCTCGTCGCTGGCGTCGCTCGCGCGCGCCCATGGCGCCAAGACCATGCCGGCGATTCCCCAGCGGCCGAAAAAGCGCTCCCGCGCGACGGCCCCGCGGGAGAAACATCCAGCGATTACGCAGGCCGCGAGGACCGCGACGCGAAGGCGAAAACGCCGGGGGTTCCGGAACGATGGATGTGAACGCATGGAGTCTTCCCCTTGAAAACGGCGCCCGCGACGCCCCGCGGCATGGGCCGCGAGATGAGTTGAGGCCCGCTTCGCGTCGGCTCCGGGCGAATATCGCCAACCGCGCCGACGCGCGCGATGCGCGAACGCACGCCGCGGCTTTGTCATCTTCCGCGTGTAGGCTATTCTCGCGTTTATTCCATCCCCAAGCCGAGAGATTCGTCATGAAGCGCTTTGTCGAGGACATCGAGGAACTGAGCCAGGAGAACAAGGATCTTCGACGCGTTCTCTATACCGGCAAACATCTGCAGCTCGTGCTGATGTCGCTCAAAGCCGGAGAAGAGACCGGCGAGGACGTGCATATGGATCACGACCAGTTCTTCCGAATCGAGAAGGGCAAGGGGGAGGTCGTCATCGCCGGAGATCGCGTCAAGGTTGGCAAGGACGACGCGGTGATCGTGCCGGCCGGCCTTCGTCACAACGTCATCAACACCGGCGAAAAATCGATGAAGCTGTTCATGATCTACGGCCCGCCGCACGATCCGGAGGTGATCGCCAGCTTCGGCCAGGACGAGGCCGGCGCCGCCAAGCCGGGGGACGACGGCGACCATTGACGCCAGATGGAACCGGAAAGACTCCGGATTCCTTTATTTTGTCGTGCTTTCGGAACGCAAAACCGGAGTCCACTTTTGCCGAAAGCGCTAACAGGAGCGCGTCGCTCGTGGCCTGGAGCGATCCCGTCGTCGATTACTGCGAGCGGCGCGGCCACGACTTCTGGTCGGAGCCGGTCAACGCGCTCACCAACCTCGCCTTCCTCGCCGTCGCGGCGGCGGCCTTCGCGTCATGGCGGGGGCGGCGCGCGGATTATCCCGCGCTCGCGCTGATCGTCGTTACCGCGCTGGTCGGCGTGGGAAGTTTCATTTTCCACACCGTCGCGACGCGCGGCGCGATGCTGTTCGACGTGATTCCGATCGCGGTGTTCATCTACGGCTATTTCCTGCTCGCGCTTCGCCGCTTCTTTGGCCTCGGCGCGCTCGCGGCCGGGGCGATCACGCTGCTGTTCGCGGCGGGCTCGTATTTCGCCGAAACGTCCCTGCCCCGCTTGCATGGCTCGGTCGGCTATCTGCCGGCGCTTGGCGCGATGATGGTTTTCGCCGCGCTGGCGTGGCCGCGCGCGCGCGAGACGGCGCGGACTCTCGCGCTGGCCGCGGCGACCTTCGCGGCCTCGCTCGCCTTTCGCACGATGGACGGAGAGGTCTGCGCGGCTTTTCCGCTGGGCACGCATTTTTTGTGGCATCTGCTCAACGCCTGCGTGCTCGGGCTATTGCTGCGCGCGGCGATGCTCGCGGCGGATTAGGCGACGCCGAGAAAGAACGCCAGCGACCCCACGGCGGCGTGGGAGAAAATCAGCGGCCAGATGTTGCGCGTGATGAGATAGGCGGTGGCCCAGGCGAGGCCGGCGAAGAAGGTGTTGGCGAGCAGCACCGGATCGCCATAGGCGTTGTGCATCAACGAAAAAACCACCGAAGAGTAGAGCACGTAATTGCGTCCGCTCATCTGCATCCGGTCGGCGATGAGTTTTGGAATCGACCGGCAGACGACTTCCTGACAGGGGCTCGACACCAGCACGTAAAAGGGCGCGAAGGCGATCCAGTCGGGCGCGGGATGCGCGAGCGCGACGTAGCGGCTTTCCAGATACACCGACAAGGCCAGCGCGACGGTCAGCGCGCCGCAGCCCGCCCAATGCCGAAGCGCCGACGGCCGCGCGAGCCCCAGTTCCGCCAGCGAGAAGCCCGCGACCGCGCAGAGCCCGAGGCACAGGAAGGAGACGCCGAGCAGCGCCTCGAATCTGAACTCGAAAGGCAAGACTCCCCCGCGGATCGCCGCCCCCGGCAAGAGCAGGAGAAGAGCGAATCCGAGCATTGGAGCGATGTCGCGTGGTCGACGTAAAACTGTCATCTCGATGTAAGAGATCGATCATCGATGTGTCACAATCAAGCGAAGACCAAATAAATCGGCGCGAGCCTCCGCGCGCGCTCATTCCCTCGCGCGGAAAAATCACTTAAAGCAACGGGCCATGCCCCACGCCTCCTCGCCCGCCATTCCGCCGCTGATTCTCGTCAACGCCCGGCTCGTCGATCCCGAGAGCGGGACCGAGACGCGCGGCGGGCTTTTGATCGTGGACGGGCGCATCGCCGACATTGGCCCGGCCGTGACCGCCGCCAACGCGCCGACGAGCGCGAGGATCGTCGATTGCGGCGGCGATGTCGTCGCGCCCGGCCTCATCGACATGCAGGCCTTCGTCGGCGAGCCCGGCGCCGAGC
>JBAUVQ010000289.1:0-3471 GCA_049583305.1 Methylocystis sp. | reverse complement strand
TCGTCCTTCCACTTCGCGCGCGGGCAGGGCAGGGCGGTATTAGCCGCGACCGGCGCGGGTTTTACCTTGGCGGGCTTTGGCTTCTTCTTGGGCTGATCTTGCGGCTTCTTGGGCTCGACTTGCGGCGGCGCCTCAATGGATTGCGCCAACGCGGGCGCCGCGACGAAAGCCGCGACCAGAATGATAAAAAGTTTCGCCCTCATACAGCCCCCCGCTCGCCCGCTTGTTTGAATAGACCCGCATTTAGGCGAATTTGCGCCATGATTCGCTTACGAACTCCTTCGCCCATATGATAGACTTATTCCATGAAAATCACACTCGCCGCAAAGCAACAGCAATGGCTGGCCGCTCACGCCGCGCACGGGGAGCCGTGATGACGCTTGAGGAGCATGAAGCCCGCGCCGAGGCGCGCTTCGCCGCCATGAAGTAATGGCGCGTCACGGAGCCGGCGGACGCCGGTTCCGCCGGCAAGACGACGGCGAAAAAATACGGGGGCCTGTTAATTCTACCGCGTCAAAAGTGCCGCCGAGATGCCGAACCCCGTCATATGTGGACGGCCCCCAAAGGCAAGCGGAAATTTCTGTTTTGAACGAAGGGATTGGCTTTTGGTCATATGTCCGGCCTGTTTGCGCAGAGTGATCGTCTGCTGGCCCTGATGAAGTCCGATGGCCCTGGTCCCTATCATTGCGACGAGCTTTGCGCTCATGACGCGTGCCGGGGTGTCCTTGGCTTTCGGCTGCAACCGTATCGTTCATCACGTCGCTTTCGCGTTCGCCAAACTCGAAATGGTGAAACTCCTTCGCCGCCTCGCTGGGGCGGCGTGACTTGTCACGCCTTGGCGAACTTCTCCTTGCGGAAGGACTCGCCCGTCGTCATGACCGCCCAGATTATTCTGCCGAGCTTGTTGGCCAGCGCCACCGAGACGAAGCGTTCGGGTTTTCTGGCGCGCAGGGCGTTGATCCAGTCGGCCAATTCGCCCGTGTATTTCTTGGCGACCCGAATCAACGAGGTCGAGGCCACGACGAGTTGCTTGCGCAAGTAGCGGTTGCCCTGCTTGGTGATCGAGCCAAGCTTCTCCTTGCCGCCGGTGGAGTTTTGCCTGGGCGTCAAGCCCATCCAGGCCGAAAAATCCCGCCCCGCCTTGAATATGCGGCCATCCGGAACGATGGACCTGACGGCCGTGGCGACGATGAGGCCGACGCCGGGGATCGCGTCGAGCAGGCGCGCCACCTCGTCTTGCGCGAGAGCCTGCTTGAGCTGGGCCTCGATCGCCTTGATCGACGTATTGAGCGAGGCGATTTGCGCGGCGAGAATATCGACGCAGCCTTTCGCGATCTTTGGAAGCGTCGCGTCCTGCTTCACCAACTCGATCAGCTCGTCGACATGACTTATGCCTTTGGCGGCGATGATCCCGAACTCGGACAAATGGCCGCGCGGCGCGTTGACGAGCATGGTGCGTTGCTTGATCAGCAGTTCGCGCGAACCATGCAACATGAGCGTCGCTTGCTGCTCCGCGCTCTTGACCGGAACGAAGCGCATGTCCGGTCGCGTCGCCGCTTCGCAAATGGCCGCGGCGTCGGCGGCGTCATTCTTGCCGCGCTTGACGTAGGGCTTGACGTAAACCGGCGGGATCAGCCGGACATCGTGTCCCATCGCCATGAGTTCGCGCCCCCAGTAGCGCGCCGAACCGCAGGCCTCCATCGCAACGAGACAGGGCTTGGCGTTCGCCGCGAATTCCCGGAACTTCGCCCGAGACAATTTGCGACGCACGGGATCCCCATTTTCGTTCGTCACCGCATGAACCTGAAAAGAGTTCTTGCCAAGGTCGGCGGCGATTCTGATAAACTCCTTCATGGACGGTCTCCCTCTTTGTGGCGCTCCGGCGACCACGTTTTGGCACTCTGATGCCGTCGAGGTGGGGCCGTCCACACCATCACTGCGAGCGGAGCGAAGCAATCCAGGGGCCGCGCGTGACTCCTGGATTGCCGCGTCGCTTCGCTCCTCGCAAAGTTTCACCATTTCGAGTTTGGCGAACGCGAAAGCGACGTGATGAACGATACGGTTGCAGCCGAAAGCCAAGGACACCCCGGCACGCGTCATGAGCGTAAAGCTCGTCGCAATGATAGGGACCAGCGCGATCGGACCGCATCAGGGCCAGCGGGCATTCGCCCCGCGCAAACAGGCCGGACATATGACCGAAAGCCAACCCGTTCGTTCAAAACAGAAATTTCGGCTTGCCTTTGGGGGCCGTCCACATATGACGGTCGTCTTTCAATCGCTGTGCGGCTTGACCGCGACGACTGGATGCGCCGCTCACCTCTGCAATAGCAACCCCAGCGCCAGCGATCCCGAATTGGCGGCGAGAGAGACCAGCATCGCGCGGTCCGGGCGCAGCATCGCCATCCAGGCGATCAGCGCCCCCTCCACCACCACAACGACCGCCTCCAGCGTCAGCACCGACGGCCAATAGGGGTAGCGCTCGTAGGCCCATTGCGCCGCCGTCCATAATTGTGGATGGGTGATCGCCGTGGCGGCGGCGGAGGCGGCCGCGACGTGTAAAGCGCCGCGGCATTCCCAGCGCGCCGCCCGGGCCAGCACATAGGCTATCGCCGCCTCCACCGCGGCGGAGAGGATCAGCGCCTCGAACTCGCTCAGGCCGCTTCTCCCAGCACCTCGACGCCGTTCTCGCCGGCGCAAAGGATTGTTGTCGCGAGGCCGATGAACAGCCCATGCTCGACGACGCCGGGGATCGCGTCGAGCCGCGTCGAAAAGGCTTGCGGATCGGCGATCGCGCCAAAGGCGCAGTCGAGGATCAAATGGCCGCCGTCGGTGATAAAGGGCGCGCCGACTTTTTCGCGGAGCGTTATTTTGCCTTGCAGCCCAAGTTCGCGCGCCGCCGCCTCGACATGCAGCCGCGTCGCCTTCGCGCCGAAGCGGTCGATCTCGACCGGCAGCGGAAAGGCGCCGAGCGTTTTGACCCGCTTGCTGGCGTCGGCGATGACGATCATGCGGTCCGACGCCGCCGCGACGATTTTTTCGCGCAACAGCGCGCCGCCGCCGCCCTTTATCAGCCGCAGCGCCTCGTCGAATTCATCGGCGCCGTCGATGGTGAGATCGAGATTGGGACATTCGTCCAGCGTCGCGAGTTCAAGCCCGAGCCGCGCGGCATGCGCGCGCGTCGCCTCGGAGGTCGGCACGCAAGGCGCGTCATGCCCGGCCGCGCCGAGCAGATCGACGAAATGCGCGGCGGTGGAGCCGGTGCCGAGCCCCAGCTTCATGCCGGGGCGGACGAATTTCATCGCGGCGGCCGACGCCGCGCGCTTTTGTTGGTCGGCCGGGCTCATGGTCATTTCGCGGGCGCCGTGCAGACGACGGAGGTCTCGTTGAGGACGAAGCAGATCGACATGAAGCCGGTGCGCACGTCGACGCGGAACACGCCGGCCTCGCCGGTGTGGCGCGAGGCGATCAACT
>JBAUVQ010000288.1:0-5409 GCA_049583305.1 Methylocystis sp. | reverse complement strand
TTATAGGCAAGACGATGCGCGCCCAACATTCACGCGCTATGGATTTCGGCGCGGCTGCGGGGATACGCGCGAATGGATAGTTTTTCCAGAGACTTTCAGGACGGTGTTCTGCAAAGGCTGCGATCCCAAGCGCATCGCTGAGTTGTTGGCGAAGCTGGGTAAATTACGGAAGTCTGGCAAAAATTTCGTTGGGCACCGAAAGGTCAATAACAAGGATTACTATGGCTATGTTCTGGCCCCCACCATCCTCGATAAGGACACGGTGGAAATGTGAGCCGTTCGCGGTGGATGGGTGTGGACGGCGCGGTGGACGCCGGTGGACTGGGCGGTGCGCGCAAAGCCCCGGTTTTCCTAGGGCGGTGGACGGTGGACGCGGTGGACGGATTTTTAAGAGGATAGGAAATTGAAATGATTTTTTAGGAAAGGAGGGCACCTACAAAGAGAGAGAGAGAAGAGAGAGAGCAGAGTCGCGCGAGTTCTTCTTCTTTCTCTTTTTAGGCCACCACCACCACTCACTAATTTTCCAAATCCCCTTAAAAAACGTCCACCGGTCCACCGATCCACCGATTCAATAAAATCATATAGTTATAAAATCGCCGAATCCACCGCCGTCCACCGTCCCGGGAGCCGTCCACCGGGCCGGTGAAGGGGGACGCCAGCCCCCCCAACTTTGAACGCGGCCGCCGCCGTCCCCCAGACCGCATGCGGCTGCCTCCCCGTCGCTCTGGCGCTAGAGCGCGATCACGGCTTGCGCGTAACAGTGGCGTATGCGGCGCGCCGGAAGCTTCGCTTTGTCAGGGTAAGGCCAGGAAGCCCGCCGGCGAGTTTTTCGAGCGTTCTGGTGGTTTTTTTGGTGGGAAGGCGAAGATTTATCCTGCTGCTGCGGCGACTCCCTCGCGCGGGGCGAGGATTTCCGCGACGATCCGAGCCTCGATTTCGGACTCGACTGGCGCGGGCAATGCATCCATTTTCGCCCGCGTTTCCTTTTCCGCGAGCATGGCCGTGCGCAGCGACTGCATCGCGGTAAGGGGCTGACCTTCCAACGCAAGCAATGGGGCCTCTCCTTGCGCCTGCCTTGCCCGCGCGAGCGCCTCGCGGAGCCCGCGCATGCCCTTGCCGATTCGTATCAGTCCGCCAACGCCGGTTGGCAATGCGACCTCAATGCGGGCCAGCCGTCTCTGTAACGTCGCCAGCGATTTCATTGCGCCGCCGTCCTTCGTTCAACCGCCGCCAGCCGTTCTTCAAGCCGCGCCATGGCGTCGGTTTCGAGATAAGAGCGCGCTAGCTTCGACAAGCCTTCAGCCTCGGTCGCCGTGATCTCGCCCGCCGCCGCGCTCTCCAAAAGTTGCGACAATGCGTTCATCGCATCGGCCGCTCTCTCAATTTTTGGCAACTTAATTTTGACCGTCCGCACGGCGGGCAGCACGCGGTCCAATAACAGTTTGGCCGCGCTAACATCGCCGCTCAACGCAGCTTTGACCATCGCCTCGATAATTCCTGGCGCGGCTTGCTCGATCTTGCGCACCAGCGCCGACGCCTGCCGCGCGCCATAGACTTTTCGCGGCCTGCCGCGCCGATTGCCTGACTGGCCCGGCCTCCAGACCCCGCGCCGTTGTTTCGTCGGGTTATCTGGCGCAACATCATCACTCGCCGGCGCCGCGCGGGCGAGATGTTGAATTTCAGCGGATTGAGCAGTTTGAAAGTCCATTTTTCGCCTGTTCCGCAGACGCTTTCGAATTAATGATATGTTATAACATATCGGCGGATGCGGCAACTTCGCAAGCAGGGGGCCAACGGAAATCCGCTCCAGACGGGAGTCCTGTGTGGATTGCGGTCCACGAATTGTCGGCTCACCGAAGAGCACGGAAGCCGAGAACAATCGCAACAAGCATCACGTCAAGGCCGATGGCGATTCACAACCGGCGATACCCGCGTTAAGCCAAAATGACCTTACCCTCGGTTCGAATGACTTAGGCCACTAGGCTAGGAGTGTGCCGAATGCTCAAAAGGCGACTTCCCTAGCAGCGACACCACGCGCCCCCACTAGCCGCCTTGAACGCGATTCGGCCGGAAGCCTTTTGCCGATGCTGGTTATGCGATGGAGGAGCTCGCCGCCCGAATCGGCGCGGCGTTTTCGGTTGGCCTCCCGCCTCACCGAGCGCATCTCCTCGCGATTTGCCCAAACATTCCCTCGTCAAGCCGACGCAACTGTTCGAGCCGGCGGCCTTCATACCGAACGAAAGATTCATTCACGGTGGCGTGCTCTTCGAACCCCGCGAACGCCACGACGCCGTGTGGCTCGTCGATTAGACGCGCGGTAAGACAATCTCCAATCTCCTCGTCGGGCGCGAACAGCTCGGCGCGCCGCACGACGCCGGCGGCATCACGAACCAGCCCGCCGCGACACAGCGCCCTGGATTTCCATGCCGGCCAACCCAGCACCCAATGTCGCGCGCCTTCGTGGTCGAGACAGATCAAGCGAACGCTTTCTCGCGGCAGGGACAATGCGACGCCGTCGATGACGGCGCGCTCATTGGAGATGACGCGGGGCAAGGCGCATTCGACGCGTGGCCATTCGGCGGGGAATATCCCCGAAAATACGTCCGCCGGATCGCCGCCGCGCATTTTGATCATCTCGGCGAGTTCCGCGAATACCTGTTGCTGGGGAGTTGGATCGAAGCCGAGGAAAGCGCCGCTTTCGAGTCCGTATGGCCAACGCAGTTCCGACCCGCGCCCCGCCATGAGGCTCAGCCCGATCGGCTCGCTTCCTCCATTCGGGATATAGTGAAAGCCGCCGATCCTGCGGCCGCCGTAGGCATCGAAATAAGGCAGCCAGCGCCGTCCTGACCCAGCCAATTCGACGAGAGCGAGGCCATAGTAGCAACCGTTCAGCGAACCGCGCGTGCGCCTCGTCGCGAGCACCTCGAACTCCGTCGACACTCGTTGAAATCGCGGATTGATCTTCATTTGCTCCTCCATCATGGAGGACGCGGCCCGATAGTTTGCCCAATGGCCGCATCCTGCTTGCGCAGCGCCACCGTGTCCGGGCTGGGTCGGTTGGCGACGGCTCACGGCCGTCTCTTGATGCAAAACGGAGTTTTGCGCTGATAAGCTGCGGCGTCAAGGCGCTGCTCGACCAATTGGCCAGGACAGCCGGTTCTCGCGCCCCATTCACATGGAAGAGGTTTTCGTTACACACAGGAGATGGTTGCCGCGCGGTCGCTCTACATCATTGGGCGGACTCTACGCTGGCGGCGAGAGTGGTCGGGTTTGCGCCAACCGACGGTCGTGCGAATGAGGACGAGACCTTCCGCGCGACCGTCGAGCACAGACCCTGGTGCAAATTTCATTGATGCCGTTGAAAAACTCTCCACCGGCGTGATTTTCGCCGATTGAGATGATCGGCGCGGTGTGGGTCGCGAGGACGATCTTCGATTTTCCTCCCGGCTTTGTAGCCCGGGAGGCATTTTTGAACGCTCCCTACGCTCACGCGGCGCACAACAACGCTGTCGGCGGGCCCTGGCCGAGGAAGCGACGGAGTTTTCGTAAATTCTGCGTGGCGGCGGCGAGCGGAAACTCGTCTTTCGCTCCGCTCAGCCCGCGCAAGCGCAACCTTCGGAAGTCGAGGTTGCGCTTGAGATGGGCGAAACACATCTCAACCTTCTTTCGCAGCCGTGCCGAGCGCTTGTAATCTGGCGTTTCCCTCAGTCCGCGCACATGCTCGCGTTCGGCTTCGTAAAGATTACGCGTCACGATGCGCGACGCCGCCTTCGTGCAGCGCGCCTTCAACGCGCATCCCCGACAATCCTTGGTGCTGGCGCGATAAGGCATGGTCCCGTCCTCGCGCACGAGGCCTTTGTTCAGAAGTGTCTTCCCGCCCGGACAGGTGAATGCGTTCGCCGTTGCATCGAAAGAAAAGTCGGCGTGAACCGCTCCGGGTTTGCCGGAGGCTCCAACTTGCAAATAGGATGGAGCCATCATGAGCAATACGACCAATAAATTTTCACCCGAGGTTCGCTCCCGTGCGGTGCGGATGGTTTTGGATCACGAGGGCGATCACGCCACGCGCTGGGCGGCCGTGTCGTCCGTGGCGTCGAAGATTGGCTGCTCGCCGCACACGCTGCGGGAATGGGTCAACAAGGCTGAAGTCGACAGCGGCAAGCGCGCCGGCGTCCCGGCCGAGGTCTCCGAAAAGCTGAAGGCGCTGGAGCGGGAGAACCGCGAACTCAAGCAGGCGAATGAGATCCTGCGCAAGGCCTCAGCTTATTTTGCGCTGGCGGAGCTCGACCGCCGGTTGAAGTGATGGTCGCCTTTATCGACGATCACCGGAAAGCCCATGGGGTCGAGCCGATCTGCAAAATCCTGCCGATTGCCCCATCAACCTATCATGCCCACGTCGCCAAGCGCGTTGATCCCTTGAAGCTTTCCGAGCGGGTCAGACGCGACTTGGCGCTGAAAGTGGCGATCCGCCGGGTGTTCGCCGCGAACTTCGAGGTCTATGGCGTGCGCAAGGTGTGGCTGCAACTCAATCGGGAAGGCGTCGGCGTCGCGCGCTGCACAGTGGCGCGGCTGATGCGCGCCATGGGCCTGCAAGGCGTCATTCGCGGCAAGCCGGTGCGCACGACTATCAGCGACAAGGCGGCGCCTTGTCCGTTGGATCGGGTCAACCGGCAGTTCAAGGCTCCGGCGCCCAACCGGCTTTGGGTGTCCGACTTCACCTATGTCTCGACCTGGGGCGGCATGGTCTATGTCGCCTTCGTCATTGACGTCTATGCCCGGCGGATCGTTGGCGGGCGGGCGAGCCGAACGGCGCACGCGAGTTTTGTCCTCGACGCGCTGGACCAGGCTCTGCATGAACGCCGGCCTGTTCACGGCGGTGGGCTCGTTCACCACAGCGATCGCGGCAGCCAATATGTCTCGATCAAATACACGGAACGGCTGGCCGAGGCCGGCATCGAGCCGTCAGTGGGAACCGTTGGCGATTCTTATGACAACGCCCTCGCCGAAACCATCAACGGGCTTTACAAAGCAGAGGTCATTCACCGACGCGGACCCTGGCGGAGTTTTGAAGCCGTCGAGTTCGCGACGCTCGAATGGATCGACTGGTTCAATCACCGTCGGCTGCTGGAGCCAATCGGAAACATCCCGCCAGCCGAGGCAGAGGCGCGTTATTACGCCTCGAACAATCAGGCCGCCATGGCCGCCTGATTTAAACGAAAACGCCTCCGGCAAACCCGGAGCGGTTCAGTTTGCTCATCGGTCTATGCCTCTCAAAAAGGTAGGTTTTTGAGAGGTAACGTCGAGACGGAAGAATCAACCCGAAAAATGGCTTAAACGTTTCTCAAAACTCATTCTTGATTTCAGCCTCTCAAAAGCTCATCGTATAGCTGAGTTTAGAGAGGTCAGGCC
>JBAUVQ010000287.1:0-1942 GCA_049583305.1 Methylocystis sp. | reverse complement strand
CCCTTTCGAGCCGCGGTCGGCGCCGGCTGCGCGGCGATCATGGCCGCGTTCAACGACGTCGCCGGCGTTCCCATGGTCGCGCATAGAGGCTTGTTGCACGATTATCTCAGAGGCGAGCTTGGTTTCGATGGGGTCATCATCAGCGACTACAACGCCATCGCCGAATTGATGCAACATGGCGTCGCCGCGGATCTCGTCGAAGCGGCGGCGCTCGCGCTGAAGGCGAGCGTCGACATCGACATGGTGAGCGGCGCCTATGTCGGCGGCTTGCCCAAAGCTCTCGCGCGCGGGCTTATCGAACTGGAGCACATAGACACCGCCGTCCGCCGCGTCCTGAGACTGAAACAGAAGCTTGGACTGTTCGACGATGCCTATCGGCGCGTCGCCCCGACCGAATTCTCGGCGCGAGCGACGACGGCGCTGGCCGCCGAAGCGGCCCGACGGTCGATCACGCTTCTCGCCAATCGCGACATTCTGCCGCTGCCCGCGAGCGCGCGGCGCATCGCCGTCCTTGGTCCACTCGCGGACGCGCCGGCGCAAATGCGCGGACCCTGGGCGTTGGCGGGAAGCGCGGAGGATTGCACAAGCGCGCTCGCGGGTCTGAGGTCCGCCCTGCCCCAATGCGAAATTGTTTTCGCCGCGGGCGTGGACGTGGACAGCGATGACGCGAGCGGGATCGCGGCGGCATGCGCATTATCCGCCGACACGGATGTGATCGTGCTCTGTCTTGGCGAAAGAGCCGACATGAGCGGCGAAGCGACGTCCCGCGCGACGCCCGCTCTGCCGGGGCGTCAGCGCGAGCTTGCCGAATCGGCGCTCGCGACGGGCGTTCCCGTCGTCGTCATTCTTTTCTCCGGCCGTCCGTTGATGATTAGCTGGCTGGTCGAAAAGGCGCGCGCGGTTGTCGGCGCCTGGTTCCTCGGCGACATGGCCGGACAGGCGATCGCCGATGTGCTTACCGGCCGTTTCAACCCCACCGCGCGCCTGCCCATAAGCTGGCCGCGCGAGATAGGTCAGATCCCGATCTTTTATTCGTCGCGCCCGACCGGCCGGCCGGCCAACGCGGCCGATCCCTTCACCAGCAAATATCTCGATCTTTCGGTCGAGCCGCTTTTTCCATTCGGACATGGGCTCTCCTTCAGCCGCGTCGAGCTGAAGAATTTGCGTCTGAGCCGGACGGAGTTTCGCGTTCAAGACAGCATCGAGGTGGAAGTCGACGCCATCAACAGAGAGGGAGTCGCCACGGAAGAAACGATATTTCTCTTTGTGCATGATCTTGTGTCGACGGTGGCGCGTCCGGTGATGGAACTGAAGGCTTGGGTGAAAGTCGAGCTGGGTCCGGGCCAAACAAAGCCCGTCGCCTTCATCCTGGCCGCCGAGAGCTTTCGCGTCCTCGACGAGAATTTCGAGTCCGTGCTCGAACCCGGCGATTTCGATATCTTCGTCGGTCTCAACGCCGATCGAAAATCGCTGCTCAAAGCCAGTTTGCATGCCCTCGCGAGCTAGCCGGATCTTAAGATTCGCGCGCCAAGCGCCCGTTTTCGAACCCCTTGACCAAATCGCGTCCGCCGCCAAATAGCTGCGGATAATGAAAATGCAGCGGCGTCGCGGCCCGGAGAATTACATGAGCGAACATTGGCTTATTTCCGGCGCGAACCGCGGCATTGGCTTGGAACTGACGCGCCAACTCGTGGCGCGCGGCGACCGGGTGACCGCCGGGACGCGAAGCGAGGAGGCGCGCGACGCGCTCGCCGCCCGGCTTGCTCCGCAGCACGCGCGAATTGAAACGAAGCTGTTCGATACGCGCGACAACGACGCCATTCTGGCCGCGGCCAAGTCGATCGACGCTCCAATCGACGCGCTCGTCGCGAACGCCGGCGCCTTCGGGCCGTCGCCGCGGTCGGTGTTGAACATGGATTTCGCCGCCGCGCTCGATCTCTTC
>JBAUVQ010000286.1:0-12184 GCA_049583305.1 Methylocystis sp. | reverse complement strand
CATGCAGGCGGCGCTGGCGAAGGCGCAACTTGCCGCGATGAAGCCGATCGCGCCGCCGCGCCGCCCCGAGACGCTGCATCTCGCGCTGCGCTATGAGCGGCTGGCGCGCGAAGGCCGGATCGAACCCGCGTCGCCCCATGATCCGCGCATACACGCCAGCGTCGACCTTGGCGTCGAGGAGGATGTCGCGCGGTTGGCGCGGCGCTATCTCAATGGATTTCGCGGCGCCGGCGCGCGGCAGGTCGCGGTCATGGTGGCCGAGCGCGGTTCCAATTCCATTCTCGCTGAAGTGGGGTCGGCGCGCTATGTCGGCGCGGGTTCGAGCGGCGGCGCTCGAAACATCGGCGACGCCGGCGCCTTCGATTTCACGCGCGTGACGCGCTCGCCGGGCTCGACGTTAAAGCCCTTCGTCTATGCCCTCGCCTTCGAGCGCGGCGCGCTGAAGGCGAGCGACATTCTCGCCGATGTTCCCGAGGGCGCCTCTGGAATCAACAATGCCGACGGCGTCTTTCTGGGGCCCATGTCGCCGCGTCAGGCGCTCGCCAATTCGCGCAACGTGCCGGCGGCCAATCTGCTGCGTCGCGTGGGGATCGAGGCCAATTTCCATTTCCTGCACGAACTCGGCTTGCATGATCTCGAGGCGCCGCCGGAATCCTTCGGCGTTTCGATGGCGATCGGCTCGCTGCCGACGAAGCTGGAGAATCTGATGCGCGCCTATGCCGCGCTGGCCGACGACGGCGTTCTCGGCGATCTCGTATACGCGCGCGAGCAGCGCCTCGCCGCCCCGCGCCGCGTGATGTCCATCGACACCGCGCGCCTCATCACCTCTTTCCTCGCCGATCCGCAGGCGCGGCTGCCGACGTTTCCACGTTATGGGCCGCTTGAATATCCCTTCGCCGTCGCGGTGAAGACTGGCACCAGCCAGGGCTATCGCGACGCCTGGACGCTGGCCTATTCGAAGAAATTCATCGTCGGCGTCTGGCTCGGCCGCGCCGACGCGGGCACGATGAAGGAATTGGGCGGCGCCGCGTCGAGCGCCCGCCTCGCCCATGCGATTCTGGTGAAGCTGCACGGCGCCAAGCCCGGCGACATGGACGCGGAAAGCTTTCCGCCGCCGCCGGATCGCGTCGCGGTCGATCTGTGTCTGGGGCGAGATTCGCGCGACATCTGCGCGGGGACGATCCGCGAATGGGTGAAGCCGGACGAGGCCAAGCCCGTCGCGGCGCCAGCCCTCGCGGCTATGCGCGCCGAGCAGGAACTCGAGGCGCCCGCGGGGCCGGCGCTCGCCATCGCCGCGCCCGAGCACAACACCCACATCTGGCGCAACCCGGACCAGCCCGCTGGGCTGAACAGACTGGCGCTCAAACTCGCGCCGGGAGCGCCCGGCGCGCAAATCGTCTGGTACGTGGACGGCGAGCCTTTCGTCGTCGCTCAGGCCGATGAAACCGTGTTCTGGCCGCTGAAGCCCGGCGCGCATAAAATTCAGGCGCGGCTGGCGCTAAGCCCGGGGGCGTCGAGAAGCGTGCGTGTGATGGTGGAGTAAAAGTGGCCGCGGCGCTTTAAAAATCCAATTGATGATGGGGTGACATCGCCGCCTTTCCGAGCTAGAACAAAAACCGAACGCGCGGCGCCGTCGAAGCAATTGTGGATAAGGGCGCGGGCGGCAAGCGGAAGACTTGGGATTGGTTTAGGGTGCGCCTGAACGAATGGAGAGTAAAATGGCGGGCAGCGTCAACAAGGTCATTCTCATCGGCAATCTTGGCCGCGACCCGGAGGTGCGCACCTTGCCCTCGGGCGACAAGGTGGTGTCCTTTTCGCTCGCGACGACGGAATCCTGGCGCGACAAGAACACCGGCGAGCGCAAGGACCGCACGGAATGGCATAATATTTCGATTTTCAATGAAAATTTGGGCAAGATCGCCGAGCAGTATTGCCGCAAGGGCTCCAAGATTTATCTCGAAGGCCAATTGTCCACGCGCGAATACACCGATAAGGATGGCAATCAGCGCAAGGCGACGGACGTTGTGCTGCAACGTTTTCGCGGCGAACTGACGCTGCTCGACAGCAAGGGTGGTCGCGGCGAAGGCGGCGATTACGAGTCTCAGAGCCATGGCGGCGGCGGTTTCGGGCGCTCGTCGCCGATGGATCGTGGCGCGGACGACAGGCGCTCCACCCCGGCGAGCGGCGGCGGCCGCCTCTCCAATCAACTCGACGACGACATACCTTTTTGATCGCCACCGTCGCCGCGGCGGCGCGCGGACGCGGCGTTGTTTGGTATTCGCGATAGAACCGAGCCGTGGTTTCAGCTTAGAATGCAGGCCATGACGAGGATGATGGAAGCGCCTTCCCCAGGGTCGCCGCGAGTCGTGGGCGCGATGCTCACGGACATCGGGCGCGTGCGCAAGGTCAACGAGGATTCGGTGGCTTTCGTGGCGCCCGCCGCGGGAACGCCCGAAGAGAATGTCGGCTTCCTCGCTTTGGTCGCCGACGGAATGGGTGGCCACGCCGCCGGCGAGATCGCGAGCGCGCTCGCGGCGGAAGAGGTAAGGCGCGCGGTGTACGCGTCAGACGCGCCTCCGCCGGAGGCGCTGCGCGCGGCGTTGGAGTCGGCCAATCGAGCCATTCTCGACTATAGCGCCGCTCATCCCGATACGCGCGGCATGGGCACGACCTGCACCGCGATTCTCGTTCGCGGCGGTCTGCTCTGGCTCGCGCATGTCGGCGACAGCCGCGCTTATTTGCTGCGCGAAAGCGCGCTCACGCAATTCTCCGACGATCAGACCCTGCACGCTCAGCTCATTCGCGAAGGAGTCATGACTCCAGAGGAAGCCGCGAACAGTCCCGGCGGCAATATCATTTTGCAAGCGCTCGGCGCGCGCGACAATTTCGAGCCCACGATTTCGGAACGCGGCCTGGAGCTACGCGTCGGCGACATCGTGCTGCTTTGTTCCGACGGCCTGCACAATCTCGTGAGCCACTCGGAAATCGCCCGAATTCTCCAGGCGAACACGCCGCAAGAGGCGTGTCGTGAACTGGTCGAAAAGGCGCTTGCCGCCGGCGGGAACGACAATATTTCCGTTGGGGTGTTTTGTGTCGTGGCGGCCGATCCGCCGCGAGACCGAGATCAGGCCGCGACCAAGCCAATCAAAATCGTCGTCGGCGACGCCGCCATTTCCGGCGGCGCGCCCGATCCCGCCAAAACGCGTGTCGAGGGTTAAGCCATGGACGAACAACGCATGATCGGTCACTATCGGATCGTCCAGTTGCTCGGAACCGGAGCCATGGGCACGGTTCACGTGGCGATGGACACATTCATCGAGCGCCCCGTCGCGATCAAGGCCCTGCGCCCCGAGTTGACCCAGGATCCGGAATTCGTGTCGCGCTTTCGCGCCGAAGCCAAGAGCCTCGCCCACCTCAATCATCCCAATATCACGACGCTCTATTCGCAGGTGGTCGAAGGCTCGGATGTGTACATGGTCATGGAGCTGGTGCGCGGCCAGCCGCTCGACGACATCCTGCGCGACCGCGGCAAGCCCTTGAGCGTGAAGCCAAGCCTCGCCATTATCGCCCAGGCGGCCGACGGTCTGTCCTACGCGCATGAGATGGGAGTCATTCATCGCGACATAAAGCCTTCCAATCTGATGATCGCCAACGACGGCCGCGTCAAGATCATGGATTTCGGCATCGCCCGGGTGCGCGGCAGCGCGCGGCTCACGCGCACGGGAACGGCCGTCGGCACGCCTCTCTACATGTCGCCGGAACAGTGCCGCGGCGCCGAGGGCGACGAGCGCAGCGATATTTATTCCCTGGCCATCGTTCTGTACGAAATGCTCGCCGGCGGGCCGCCCTTCTCCGGCGCGACCGAGTTTGATCTTATTCAGGCGCAAATCGGCGCCGCGCCTCCGCCGCTCGTGCCGGGAGTCCCCGGCGTCACGGCCGAGCTCGAATCCGCGATCATGACCGCCCTGGCGAAAAAGCCGGAACAGCGTTTCCCTTCCATGCGGGCTTTCAGCGACGCCGTCGGCGCCACCGCGATGCGCGCCGACGCGACGGGCGTCGTGCGCAACGCGACGCATCTCATCGAAGCTCCGCAAAACGACTTGGAAGAGGCGAAGAGCCCAACCGGCGCCCTCGAGATTGCGAAGAGTCGCTTTGGCGGCTTGTCGCGTTGGTTCAAGTCGCTTCACCCGGCCGCTCAAGGCGCGACGGCCGTGGCGGCGGCCGCGGCCCTGGGCGCGCCAATATATTTTGTCGCCATTCCGTCCAAGCCTCCCGTCGGACCCGATTCCGCGCGGACGGCGACTGTCCCGGGCGTGGACCGGGAAGCGGGGCGGTCCGTCTCGTCGTCGGGAGACCGCGACGACGGGGCGCGAACGAAAAGCCGAACCAGCGCCGGCGAGTCCGAATCTTCAGCGCGAGATCAGAAAGTCGCGCGCGGCGACAACGCGCCCGTCGTCGTGGAGCGCCAAGCCGCTCTCATTGCTCCAAAACCCCAGACGCCCTCCGCGCCAGGAGGCTCGGACACGTCGGACAAGATCAATCAGTTGCGCATGGCGATCAAGGGCGACACCGCCGCGCGAATCAAGGCGGCCGATTTCGAATTTGTCTCCAATGGCGTGAAAGTGCAGCTGTTGCCGCTGGCGCAAAGCCTCGCCGCGTCTGGCGTCGCGGAGGCGCAGTTCGTGTTGGGAATGTTGCTGCTGGAGACGCCGGAACACGTCGATCAGGAAGGCGCGGTGGAGGCTTTCACCAAAGCGGCCAATCAAAACTATCCGGACGCGCAGGCGGATCTGGGCATGATCTACCAGAAGGGCGTGTTGAAAACCGGCCGCGATCTCGGCAAGGCGCGCCACTGGTTCGGTCTCGCGTCCGAAAACGGCGACGCGAAGGCCCAGTTCTGGCTCGCCTGCTATTATCAATATGGGTGGGGCGGCTTCGCCAAGGACCGTAATAAAGCGATCGAACTTTACGACAAGGCGGTCGCGGGCAATTTCGCTTTGGCGAAAGCCGCGCTGGACATCGCGACAAACGGCGGCAAAAGCGCCGCCTCGCCCTGCTACAAATGACCCGCCCGCGGTTCGCTCAGTGGAAGCTGCCGCCGCCCGGCCCGCTCGACCCCCCGCCGCCCCCGCGAGGGTGTCCACCGCCGTGATGGTGTCCGCCGCCACGCGCGTGATGAGAGACCGCGTGATGCGCGTGGTGGTGATGGCGCAGAACGCGCGACCGCGCGTGATGCCGAGACCGGCGCCGCCCGAAGCCGCCGCGCCGCCGACTATAATGAGAGCGCCCATGACGGTGGGACCGCCCTCCGCGCCGGCGCCGACCGAATAGAGCGCCGAAAAGCCCGCCCCACTGCGCCAGCGCCGGCTCGGGATCTAGAATCGCCGCGACGGGCAGGGCGAAAAGGCCAAGCAGCAACGCTCTGCGGGAAACGCGGGGACCGCCTTCACCGCCATTTGTAGCGCCCTGGTCGTCTTGAATTCTCTTGTCGTCCATCGCGTCGACCCCCTATCGACGAAGCCCATACAGACTACTATTCGACTTCGCCTTAGGGCTGTCAATGCGTCCACTGCTTGGCGCGGGCTCGCTCAACCCCTCGCGCGCGGAGCTTCGTCATTGCGATTTGAACAACTCGGTTCCATACCTGATCGGGACCGCCGCCGTGCTTCGCGCGCTTCCCGACGAGATGCTGTAAGTAAAGAGCCCAATAACTTTCCCGGAGGAATTGAAAACGGGCCCGCCGCTGTTGCCGGCGCCTGTCGAATTGATCGTCAACTGCATGATGTCGCCTTCGGAGCCCGCGATCGTAATGCCGTTTTTCGTCAGAATCTTCTTCGACATTAGGGCCACGATGCCTTCGGTTACATAGGGCTGAGGGACCAACTCCTTATTGGTCGTCACAATTCCGTTCTCGATCGTATCGGAAATCGCGTAGGTGTCCGCTCCGATCGACGGGTATCCGAGCACGATCGCCCGTTCTCCCGTGGACGCCCCGTCACCTTCCGCGATTTCGACCTTGTGTAGAGATTCCGGACTTTCGATCTTGATTAAAGCGGCGTCACTTTCGTTGGAGAAACGAACCATCGTGGCGTTGGCGCCTAATCTGTTGCCCGCGAACGTCACCGTCAGGTATTCGTTCCGTCCGACAAAATTATGTTGCTCGTTCTTTCGAGGGTCCGGGATGTTGCCTGGTCCGGCCATCCGCAAAGTGGATCCGGAGGCGAAAATGACGCCGCCTCGGTCGGGATACCATTCCTTCAGGCTTTTGTAGGCGCTCGAGTTGAGGTCGATCACGCTCCATTTAAGCGGCTTCTTCTTGTTTCCCGTTTCCTCGACAAGGAGTCCGGTTGTGTCGGAATCCGAAAAAGGCAATTTCCACGCGGCCGCGAGATGTTTGTTGGTGAGCATGAAGCCTTGCTCTGAAACGACAAAAGCCGAGCCTTCCAGTTTCTCGGCGATAGGTTTATTTTTTCTGTTCTCGTCGTCGAGCGTAAGCCAGGGGACGACGGTGCCGTTTGCAAGCTTCACGTACAATGGATATTTTTTGTCCTGGTATAGCCAGGTTCTCAGAAATATCGGACGTCCCGTCGTCTCGTCGAATAGACGCCATTGAACACTTAATTTGGCGGTCGCGGGTCCGTATTGGCGCACGATATCCTGCGCGGTCATGCCGAGACCGTGCTGAATGCTCGCCGAAGCTTGCTCCTCCACCTCCCGGTTCTGCTCTTCCGCCTCCTGCCTGATTTTTTGAATTGTCTTCTGTTCCGCCTGTTCGCTCTTCATTTGCTTGACATAAAGGGCCACGCCGCCGATCGCGCAAACCGCCGCGAGTCCGCCGAGCGCCGCGAACCAGGTGCGGCTTGTCGTGGAGCGCTCCTTGGCGATCTCGCGCAACATGGTCTCTCGGCCGATGCCGGCCTTGCTAGGTGGTTCGCTTGTCGCGTCTTCCCGGACGGCCGTGATCGTCGTCGACGGCGTTCGGGCTTTCATCTCGATCGCCGTGGACGCGACGGTCGCGGCCGTGGCGGCGTTAACGACGCGCGTCGCGGCGGCCGTCGTGTCGATCACGCGCGTTCGGGCGGCGAGATTTGCCGGGCGGGGCTGGACGTCGAAGGTGAAGGATGGACCGTTTTGACCGAACATTACAGTATCGTCGGGCAATAATTCGGATACGCCGTCGACCCGTTGCTTGTTGAGAAAAGTGCCGTTGCTGCTGCCGAGATCGTCGAGAGTGAAGGTGAGCGGCTCTCGCGTCGCGACGACGATGACCGCATGATTGCGGCTGACCACGTCGTCGCGGGGCGAGCCAAAAACAATGTCGCTGGAAGGATCGCGTCCAAACCGGATTTCATTTCGTTCGTCCAGCGCGAATTCTTCGATCTGGTTCGCTTTGGAGCCGGAAACGTGCCGAATGACGATTCTGAGTTTATCGTTGACGTTCATGTCGCCCCCCGATCGCGCGTAACGATCAGCTTCACCGGAAACGACCTTGTCGCCGAGCCCAACGGCGGAAGGCCTTGCCTTTAAGCATAGGCTAGCTCTATGGTTTGGCGCAAGGCGCCGCGTTCAAAACGAGGTGAAGACGGCTTGGCGATGGAACCGGATTCGGGCGAAGGGCACACCTACCGCCGACCGGACGTAAGTAGTTCATAAATCGCGTGATGGTTGCGTCATGGCTCACGATGTCTTCATAAGCTATTCGCAAAAGGACAAGGCGACGGCGGAAGCCGTGTGTCGCGCGCTCGAGGCCAACTCCGTGCGCGTTTGGATGGCGCCTCGCGACATTATTCCCGGGACCAAATGGGCGGAGTCTATTCCAGCGGCTATCGACGAAGCGCGCGCCTTCGTGCTGATCTTTTCTTCGAGCGCCAATACTTCCGAATATATTTCCCGTGAACTCGACCACGCCGTCACGAAAAGAAAACCGATCATCCCGGTTCGCTTGGAGGATATCCAACCCTCGGGTTCGGTCGGTTTCTACGTAGCCACGTCGCAGTGGTTGGACGCCTTCCCGCCTCCGTTGGCGCCGCATCTGACCAATCTCGTCAAGACGACTCGCAGATCGCTTGGCGTGCGCTCGCCGAGCGCGAAAGTGGCGGTCGCGCCGCCGCCCGCGAAGACTCCGGCTGAGCGACCGCGCCCGTCGGCCGCCACGCCATTGCCCGTCGCGAATCTCGACGCGGGCGCGCGTAAATTTCCGACCGCAAGCCACTGGCTCGCCGGCGCCGGAGCTTTCGCGGCGGTCGCCGCTCTCGGAATATTTCTTTTAGGGCCATTCGGCGGCGAGGAGCCCGCGCCCAAGCCCGTTCCGCCCGCGCCCGGACCTGTCGATCATTCGGGCCAACAGGGAGCCTCGAACGGCTGCCTTGGATCGAATTGGGGTTGTCCGGAAGAAGTCGACGCCGAGGATTCCAGCCTCGCGGGGATGGAGGAAGTCGACGGCGCGCCTCAGGTTCTGAGCGTCAACGCCCTGTCGATCAGGCACAAGCGAGTGGAACTCGCCAACATCGGCGCGGCCGCGCCGAATTCCGCGAGGAAACTAAGCGACTGGATCGCGCTCAATGGAAACACCGTGCGTTGCAAGCCGGCGGCGCGCTTTCGCGGCAAATATCTCTGCGACGTCGGTCAGGCCCACATCGATTTGTCCACCCATATTCTGAGCCAAAATTGGGCTAAACCCGTGGACGGCGGCGCGCCCAGATAGAGCGCGTCGGCGAAGGAATAGGGCTCGATGGTGACCGCGCCAACCAACGATGACAAAGAGCCGAGTTGCGCGCGGGATCGACATTTGTTCGGTCCGGGGCGCAAGAGGATTTTGGCGATTGACGGCGGCGGCGTTCGCGGCGTCGTCGCGCTGGCGTTCATCGAGCGGCTCGAAGCGGTTCTTTCGGAGCAAGCGGGGCGGAAGACGCGGCTTTGCGATCATTTCGATTTCATCGGCGGAACCTCCACCGGAGCGATTGTCGCGACGGGCCTGGCGCTGGGCTATTCGGCGGCCGAGATTCGCGATTTTTACTTTCGACTCGCGCCGCGCATATTCCGCAAGCCGTTTTTTCGCCTGCCGGTCTGGCAGGCGAAATTCGACGCCGAGGCGTTGCGCCGGGAGATCGCCGGCATTCTCGGCGCGCGCCGTCTCGACTCGACGGATATTCAAACCGGTCTTGGCGTCATGCTCAAACGGATCGACGCGGGCGGCGCGTGGATTTTGACCAATAATCCGCGCGCGAAATATTGGGAGACGCCCGATGATCGTTCCTTCATCGGAAACAGACACTACTCGCTCGCCAATGTCGTGCGGGCGAGCACGGCCGCGCCGCATTACTTCGACCCGCAAGAAATTACGATCGTCGACGGCGAGCCGCCGGCGCTATTCGTCGATGGAGGACTGACCCCCCACAACGATCCCTCCCTCGCGCTGCTCCTCGCGACGATCATGCCCTGCCATAATATTGGATGGAGCCTTGGAGCCGATAAGTTGACGGTCGTCTCGATTGGCACGGGCTCGTATCGCGTTCGGACGGACGCGCGGGCGCTGCGCCGCGGGAGTTCGGTGAATGTCGCGCTGCTCTCGCTCGTTCAGCAGATTTCGGAAAATCAGCAGCTGACCTTGTCGCTGATGTCTTGGCTCGGCCTGGGGGGCGCGCGCTGGCCGATCAATTCGGAAGTCGGCGATCTCACCGGAACGGAGCCGCCGTTTGGCGCGCAGTTTCGCTTCCTGCGCTACGACGTGAAGCTGGAGGCCGATTGGCTCGCCGAAACACTCGGCGTCTCCGTCGCGCCGCGCGAACTAAAGCAGATTCGTCGCTTCGATGACCCCGACGCCATCGCTTTACTTTACGATATCGGGTCGCGCGCGGCGAAAGTTCAAATCAAGGAGGCGGAAGTCGCTGTTGCGTGAAAGCGGCGCCGGTGGATAAGCGCGGAGCCCAGGCTTTCAAAAGCGCGCCGACGCGGCTACCCTCGCCGAGGGAATCGACCAAGGCTTGGAAGGCGTTCGTCTATTCCCGCTAGCGGTGTGAAAACAAGCGGGAGCGGCATGTTGGCGTTGCGTCTTCTTCTCGCGGCCGTCGCGCTTTCAATCGGCGCCTGCGCCGCGACGGATCATTTCCAGCAACGGATCGACCGTTACGACCTCGCGGCGGCGGAGTCGCGCGATCAAATGATCTTCACGAACATCCTGCGAGCCAGCCGCGCCGAGCCATTGAGTTTCGTCCAAATGGGGCAGATCACGGGTTCGACCACCGCGGCCGCGACGGTCGGGTTGCCGTCGATCATACTGGGGCCGCATATTCCCGTCGCCACGAGCCTCGCGAGCAACGCTCTGCAGAGTGAAAGTATTTTTGGCGGCAATCCGCTCGGCGGCAGCGGCTACACCGGCAACTCGGTGACGATGAATGGTTCAACCAACTTCCAGGTCACCCCGTCGGAAACAAAGGAGTTTTATAACGGTTTGTTGGCGGAGGTGGAGCCTCACACACTGGAGTTCTTTGTCCAGCAGGGAATCGCTCGGGAATTGTTGTTTTATTTGTTCACGGACAAGGTGATCGAGGAGCGAGGCGGCAAAAGACGAGAATTGCGCAACGATCCGCTCGATCCCACTTTCCCTGAATTTCAAAAATATGTGCGCCTCGCGATGGCGTATGGCCTTTCGAGCGAGCCCGTTCGGGAGAAGGGCGGCGCTAGCAAGACCAACGGCGCCAAGACCGTGACCATAAATTTGACCGACGCGACGGCCAAGAGCGACGACCAGTCGACAAAGCAGAGACAATGGAGGCTTTGCTTCAACCAACTCTATAAATCTCCGAACGCCCCGCCCGCGGCCAATGCCCCGAGTTGCGGAGATTCTACCGTCTCGCGCGACAACCGCGTCGTAAGTTTCATCGGCCATGAAGGGGCGCGCGTCGAACTGCATGTTTTGCCGCGATCGGCTTTCGCGATCTTCAAATATCTTGGACGGATCGTCGCCGGCGGGGAGCAGGCGCGAGTCACGCTATTCAGCGAGGACGCCATCGACCGTCCGCCGTTTAATGACGACCAGCTATTCGTCGTCCAGGAAGGCGTGATCGGCGACTGTTTCGTGAGCGAGTTTTTCGAAGGGAAATTCTACTGCGTGCCGCGGGAGGGCGCTGTGAACACCAAGCGAGTATTGGGCCTGTTGACGCAATTGATCGCGCTCAACACGTCGATCTCCCAGATCCCGGTCGCGCCCACCGTGCAGCTTCTGCGCTGACGCCGGAAGGTCGAACGCGCCTTTACCCGAGCCCGCTCTTTCTCAACTCGCCAGCAAGAATTTTTCCGCTTGCGCCAAATCGACCGAGACCAACTGCGAAACGCCGCGTTCGGCTTGCGTGACGCCGAACAGGCGGTCCATCCGCGCCATGGTGATGGGGTTGTGGGTGATCGCCACGAAGCGCGTGTCGGTCTTGTGCCGCATCGCCTCGAGCAGATTGCAAAAACGTTCGACGTTGGCGTCGTCGAGCGGCGCGTCCACCTCGTCGAGCACGCAGATAGGCGAGGGGTTGGTCAGGAACACCGCGAAGATCAGGGACATCGCGGTGAGCGCCTGTTCGCCGCCAGACAGCAGCGTCATGGTCATGGGCTTCTTGCCGGGCGGACGGGCGAGAATGTCGAGTCCGGCCTCAAGCGGATCGTCGCTCTCGACGAGTTGCAATTCCGCCGTGCCGCCGTCGAACAGCAGCGTGAACAGCTCCTTGAAATGGGCGTTCACCTTGTCGAAGGCGGCGAGCAGGCGCTCGCGTCCTTCCTTGTTGAGGCTGGCGATGGCCGCGCGAAGTTTCTTGATGGCCTCGGCGAGGTCGTCGCGCTCGGCGAACATCCGGCCTTGAGAGGCCTCGACCTCCGCGAGTTCGTCCTCGGCGCGAAGATTGACCGCGCCCAGCCGCTCGCGGTCGGCGCGTAGCGCCTCCAGCCGGCGCTCGACCTCGATGGTCTCGGGAAACTCGCCGTCCGGCGCGACGCCGGCCAGCGCGACCAGTTCTCGCGGGGTCGTCTCCAATTCTTGCGCGATCATGCGATCGATGTCGGCGGCGCGTTGCCTGGCGGCGTCCAGCCTGGCCTCGCCGCGGGCCTTCTCCTCGCGCGCGGCGCTCATGGCTTCAAGCGCGCTTCTCGCGGCGCGGTCGCTTTCGGCGAGGCGGGTTTCGCCGAGCGCGCGGGCGTCGCT
>JBAUVQ010000285.1:0-9548 GCA_049583305.1 Methylocystis sp. | reverse complement strand
TCGCGCTGTCGGGCAGGCCGAGCGCGCCGCGCATCCGCTGCACCGCGAGTTGCACGATGCGCGGCGACAGCTGCCCGCCGCGCGCGCCGAGGAACAGGGGGCCGCCGGAAAGTTCGAACGGGCACAGCTCGATATAGGCCTCGATAAGCCGCCGCGCGGGCTCGATCACGGGGACGACGCGGGTCTTTCCGCCCTTTCCCAAAATCGTCACGCGGTCGATCGCGCCGATCGGCGCGCGCGCGCGATCGATCGACAACGCCTCCGAAATGCGCAGGCCCGCGCCATAAAGCAGCGCCAGCACGGCGGCGTCGCGCGCGAGAACCCAGGGTTCCCGGGCCTCTCCGGCGCGCGACTCCGTATCGATCAGGTCGCGCGCGTCCGCCACCGTGAGCGCCTTGGGCAAGGTGCGTGGACGCTTGGGAGCCCGCACGGCGCCGAACAAGTCAGTCTTGGCGAGCCCTTTCTTTTCGAGAAAGCGCAAAAAGGAGCGCACGGCCGCGAGCGCGCGCAAAAGCGACCGGCTTTCCAGTCCTTCATTGCGCCGCTTGGCCAGAAAGGCGCGCAAATCCGCCGCCTCGAGCGCCTTAAGCGCGGCGAAGCCGGCCGGCGCGCCCTGATATTCGGCGAGAAAGGCCAGGAAGTATCGCAGGTCGCGACCGTAAGCGTCGATGGTGTGCCGCGACGAGCGCCGCTCTCCAGCGAGGAAACCGAGCCAGCGGACCGCCTCCTCGCCAATTTCGACGTTGGCGAGAAAGGCGTTGGCGGCGGGGAGTTTGACGGCTGTCGATTCGCTCATGAGTCCCAAGATTACGCCAGAGCGTAAACAAAGGCCCGCGTTCCGCTCCGGTTCGTCCGCCCGAGATTATTGGCCCGACTTGATTTCTTGCGTGGCGGTCGCCAGCAATTCGTCCATCGTCCGGCGAATTTGATGCTCGGACTGATCGACGCCGGCCGCCGTGAAGTCCTTCAGCACGCGGGCGAGCACGGCGTCGCTGGCGTTAGGCGAGGCCTCGGCGGCGATCAGTTCGTCGGCGTAGGCCTGTGCTTCCGTGTCGGTCTTGCCGAGCTTTTTCGCGGCCCAGAGCCCGAGCAATTTGTTGCGGCGCGCCTCGGCGCGGAAATGCAACTCCTCCTCGTGGACGAAACTTTTTTCAAACGATTCCTCGCGTTTGTCGAAGGTGCTCATAGTCCGTCCTCGGTTATTCATGTGCTTGAGCGGCGCGGGTTCTCGCCGGCGGCGCTTCTTCCGAGCGGATATACGTTGATCCGCGCCGAAATCCAATGGCGAAGGTGGAATTGTCGCGCGAACCGCGGGGATATGACGCCGCCCGCGAAAAAGAAAACCCGGCCGCGAGGGCCGGGTTCGATCTCTTGTCGCGAGTTTCGCGATCAGTATTTCGCGACGATCGGAGCCGGCGCGAAGGGGTTGAAGTGCCAGTTCAGACCCGCGCGAATCGTGTGGAAGCGCGTCGGCGAGCTGTAGGAGGCGCCGAAGAGCGGATTGCCGCTGTTGCTCACGCCCGAGATCGACGTATTGCCGAGGTCGACATAAAGATATTCGACCTTGACCGAGAAGGCCGGGAAGGCCATCGGCGCCCACTCGATGCCGCCGCCGGCGGTCCAGCCGGTCGCGGTGCTGTCATATTGCGCGGTCGCGACGCTGGAAAGACCGGCGAATCCGCCGCCGAAATTGTCGGCGAAGGCCACGCCATGGTTAACGCCGCCGTAGGCGAAGCCGCCCGTGCCATAAACCATCAGGTTGGGCGCGAAAGGCGTGACGCCGATGCGGCCGCGAACCGTGCCGAACCAATCGACGCTCTTGGTCGAGCTGGCCGACTGAAGATGCGTGCCAAACGCGTCCAGGACGGCGGCGGAGGAGTTAACGGTGTCATGCACGTCGGAAGCCTGGATGTCCGTCTCGACGCCCAGAACCAGCCAAGGCGAGAACTGCCAGTTATAGCCGATCTGGCCGCCGCCCAACACGCCGTTCAGATTGGACGAGCCGCCGAGGGCCGAGCCGCCCGGAAACGCCGAGATCGGACGGATGCCCGGAATGCCGGCGGGAGTCATGTAGCCGATGCCGCCAATTTCCTGGTCGCCATTGCCGAAACCGTAGCCGATGTTGACGCCGCCATAGAGGCCGGTCCAGCTGAAAGACGGCGGCGGCGGCACGTAAACCGGGGCGGTCTTGCGCGAGGGAAGGTCGGCGGCGATGGCCGATCCGGCGACAAGCGCCAGGGCAACGCTGGCGGCGGCGGTGAATTTGTTCATTTTATTCGCCTCATTGGACTGCGTTTTACGGGTTCGGAAGGCAATTGTTTTCGCGAGCCGGAACCAGTTTGGCTGGCGGCAAGTCGAAGCGACAGCGCCGATGTTTGAAATTTACCCTTTGGCCCGAGGCCAGGTCAATTCAAACCGGGCCGTTAGCGCCGTCCGCGGTTCGATTGTTGGGAGGCGTGACAAATAGGTCACAGCGGAGCGTCGATTGATCTATATCAATTCATTGAAATTACAGACTCTTCTCTCTATTTCCCGCGGTCCCGGCGCAATCTCTCCCAATACTCGATGCGCTTGCCGAGTTCGCGTTCGAAGCCTCGTTCGACGGGCGCGTAGAGCTTTTGGCGTCCGAGCGATTCGGGCCAGTAGTTCTGACCGGAGAAGCCGTCCGGCGAATCATGGTCATATTGGTATCCGTCGCCGTATCCCTCGCTCTCCATGAGTTTGGTCGGCGCGTTGAGGATGATTTTGGGCGGCATCAGCGAACCATGCGCGCGCGCCAGTCCTCGCGCGGCCTTATAGGCGACATAGGCGGCGTTGGATTTGGGCGCGCTGGCGACATAGATCACGGCCTGGGCGAGGGCCAGTTCGCCCTCGGGGCTGCCGAGGAAGTCATAGGCGTCCTTGGCGGCGTTGGCGACGACGAGCGCCTGCGGATCGGCGAGCCCGATGTCCTCGACGGCCATCCGGACGATTCGCCGAGCCAGGAACAGCGGGTCTTCGCCGGCGTCCAGCATCCGCGCCAGATAATAGAGCGCCGCGTCGGGATCGGACCCGCGCACGCATTTATGCAGCGCGCTTATAAGATTATAATGTCCCTCCTGCCCCTTGTCGTAGATCGGCGCGCGCCGCTGCGCGACCTCGACCAGCTTGCGGCGGTCGAAGATCTCGCCTTCCCCCGCGGCGCGCCAGATTTCCTCCGCGAGCGCGAGGGCGGCGCGGCCGTCGCCGTCGGCCATGCCGATCAGGGCCAGGCGCGCGTCCGCGTCGAGCGGCAGGGGCTTGGCCTCGGCTTCCTCCGCCCGCGCGAGCAGCTTGGCTATCGCCTCTTCATCCAGGGAATGAAAAACCATCACCCGCGCGCGTGAAAGCAAGGCCGCATTGAGTTCGAATGACGGATTTTCGGTGGTCGCGCCGATCAGCGTGACCGAGCCGTCCTCGACGAACGGCAGGAAGCTGTCCTGCTGCGCGCGGTTGAAGCGGTGGATCTCGTCGACGAATAGCAGCGTGCCCTGGCCGGCGGCCCGGCGCGCCCGCGCGGCCTCGAACACCTTTTTCAATTCGGCGACGCCGGTGAAGATCGCCGAGATCTGCACGAAGGCGAATGTCGTTTCTTGCGCCAGCAGGCGCGCGACCGTCGTCTTGCCGGAGCCGGGCGGTCCCCAGAAAATCAGCGATCCGATCGCATGGGCGCGCAGCATCCGGGTCAGGGCGCCGTCCGGTCCAAGCAGATGGTCCTGCCCCGCGACCTCGTCGAGGCGCTTGGGGCGCAATCGGTCGGCCAGCGGGCGCGGCGCGTCCTTTTCGAGCCCCGCCGCGCGGAACAGGTCGCTCACCCTCGTCCTCGCGAAAAAAGTTTCCGGCGAAAATCAAGCGCCGGCGCGACGGTTTGGGCGCGCCGCCAGCGGATCGAGGATAAAAAAGTTAGGGGCTCGTTTACCATTCGGACCTTGTTATTAACCAAGAATTAACCTCGTTACAACTATTACGATATTGTGAACGCCGATCCAGAATTTTCGTCCGGATGGAATTTCGTCGGCTTATCAAGGTGCATCTCAGCGTGGAGTTCGGCGTCAACACCAAACCTCCAACACGGAATAACGAACATGCGCACAATCGCATTCGTCACGCAAAAGGGCGGAGCCGGCAAAAGCACACTCGCGAGCAACATTTCCGTCGCGGCGCGACTTGCGGGTGAAAAAGTATTCGTAATCGATCTCGATCCGATTCAGTCTCTGGTCAAATGGTCGAAACTGCGCGGGCAGAGCGACATCGCGGTCGAGCACGTTCCGGCGGCCAAGCTCGCCAAGGCGCTCGAGGCGCTGGAAAAGAAAGGCGTCACGCTGGCGGTGATCGACGCTCCCGGCGAGGATAGCGCGAATCTAGCGGCCGCCGTCCGCGCGGCTGATTTGTGCATCATTCCCGCGCGGCCGAACGTCTTCGATTTGTGGGCGAGCGAAGTCACCCGCGTGATGGTTAAAGAGGCCGGCAAGGACTACACGTTCCTGCTCAATCAATGCCCGCCGGCCCAGCAGAGCGCCCGCGTCGACCAGGGCGCCAAGGCGTTGCAGGCGATGGGCGGCTTGCTCGCTCCGATGGTCTCCGCGCGCGTCGATTATCAGGAAGCCGCCCGCCACGGGCTTGGCGTCGGCGAACTGCACCCGAGCAGCGTGGCCGCGCAAGAAATGCGCGAATTGTGGACCAGCGTGAAGCGTCGCCTTAAGAAGGGCGCGCCGACCGCGAAGGCCGAGGCTAAGCAGGAAGTCGTGGCCGAGATCAAGGTCGTCGCCGCGCCGGAACCCAAAACCGCCGTCAAGGCGCAACCCAAGGCCGAGGCCAAGCCGGAGTCGAAGGCAGTCGCGAAAACCGAGTCGAAGGCTGCGGTCAAGCCGACGGAGCCGAAGGTGGTCGCGAAATCCGAGGCGAAGCCGGCGGTCAAGTCGATCGAGCCGAAACCCGCGCTCGCGCTGGCGGGCAAATCTTCGGTCAAGCCGGCGTCCGCCAAGTCGACGGTCAAGCCCGCGCGCAAGGCCGCCTAGCATTTCCGCGGCGACGTGGCGGAAGGCGGCGATTCGGATCGCCGCCCGCCCCGCGACTCCGCGGCCCTGGTCATCGCCGGATTGTTTAATCGTCCACCTCGCGAAAGCGCAAAGACCGACGCAACACCATGATCGGAAGAGGCGTCGCTGGCGCTTTCACGTCTTCGCCGACGAAGGCGACGCCAAATTCGTCGCCATTTTTCCAGACCCGCCGCGCGTGATGGACCGTTCCGTCGCGCGGGATCCTCAGATCGAAGACGGTCGGAGCCGAACCCGTCAGACGCAGGCGCGCGCCGGTCGCCGACATGTCGCGGATCACGCAGCTTGTCTCGCCACCGCTCTCCGGCGGGACGATTTCGCCCTCAAGATAAAGTCTGCGGCGCGGAGCCGCGCGTCTTTCGCTAGCCGAGGACATGGAACGAACTCCCAATATTTTCTTCGTATTCGACATTCCGAAAATAGCGCCCGCGCGCCCGATGGTGTATAATTTCTTACCAAATCGCCGGGAGAGAGGCAAAGTAAGGTTAATGTTTCCTTTCGGAGCGGACGGTTCGCCGCGAAGTCCCCGCCGACTCTCGGTCGGGGGCGGCGTTTTGGCGCCACTGTCACGCGGCGCTTCCAAACGGCGGCGCGACCCTCTAAACAATCCCGCATGATCTGGCTCATCTTCGCTGTTCTCACCGGCGCCGCGGTCCTGGCCGTGCTCGCGCCTCTCGCTGGCGGAAACGCGCCCGCCGCCGCCGCGACCGACAAGGCGTTTTTCGGCGAGCAGCTGGCGGAGATCGAGCGCGAACGCGCCGAGGGGCTGCTCGATCCGGCCGACGCCGAAGCGGCGCGGGTGGAAGCCGCCCGCCGACTGCTCCGCGCGAGCGAGAGCGAAGCCGCGCCGCCGGCGCGGTCCGGCCGCAAGACGCGGGTGATCACGGCGCTCGCGACTCTGCTTCTGGCGCCGGCGCTCGCCATTCCGCTGTATCTTTCGATCGGCGCGGAGGGTCTGCCCGATATGCCGCTCGCCGCGCGGCTCGCGGCGACGCCGCCTCATTCCGACCTCTCCGCCGCCGTCGCGCAGATCGAGGCGCATCTCGCCGAACACCCCGAGGATGGGCGCGGATTCGAGGTTGTGGCGCCGTTTTTCCTGCGAAGCGGGCGCTTCGAGGACGCGATCCACGCCTATGGCGAGGCGCTGCGCCTGCTCGGGCCGACCGCGACCCGCCACGCCGCGCTCGGCGAAGCCTATGTCATGGCGGCGCGGGGGAGGGTGACGCCGGACGCGCGCGCGGAGTTCGACGCCGCGCTGGCGCTCGAGGCCGCGCATCCAATGTCCCGCTATTACCTGGGGCTCGCGGCCGCGCAGGACGGGGATCGGGCCAAGGCCGGCGATATCTGGTCGAAGCTCCTGGCCGAGGCGCCCGCCGGCGCCGGCTACCGCGACGTGGTGCGCGGGCAACTCGAAAAGCTCAAGGACGAGACGGGGCCGGGCGCGCAGGCCAGAGACGAAGGCAAATCCAGCGGCGAAGGCCCCACCAGCGAACAGGGCAAGGCGATCGCGGGCATGCCCAAGGCCGACCAGAGCGCGTTTATTCGCTCCATGGTCGAGCGCCTGGCCGGCAAGCTCGCGCAAAATGGCGAGGACGTCGAGGGCTGGCTCAAGCTGGTTCGCGCTTACAACGTGCTATCAGAGCCCGAAAAGGCCAAGGCCGCGCTTGTGGACGCGCGCAAGGCGCTAGCCGGCAAACCCGCCGATGTCGCGCGCGTAAACGCGCTGGCGGCCGAATTGAACATCGGGAGGTAGCGGAAGCATGACGCGCAAATCGAAGCGGTTGACGCTGATTTTCGGCGCGCTGGCGGTTCTGGGTCTGGCGGCGGGGCTGATCATGTTCGCGCTGCGCGACAATATCGTGTTCTTCTACACGCCGTCTCAGCTCGCCGAAAAACACCCGGCGCCCGGCGCGCGTCTGCGCATCGGCGGCCTCGTGAAACAGGGCTCGCTGGTCAAGAGCGAGAGTCGCGACGTGAGCTTCGTCATCACGGACAATGCAAAGGAAGTCGCGACGACCTACACTGGCCTGCTGCCGGACCTTTTCCGCGAGGGCCAGGGCGTCGTCGCCGACGGCGTGCTTCAAGGCGACGGAAAATTCCGCGCCGACAGCGTGCTAGCCAAGCACGACGAACGCTATATGCCGCGCGATGTCGCGGAAGCGCTGAAGAAACAGGGCGTGTGGCAAGGGGATAAGAAGTGAGCGAGGTTTTTCGGGCGAATTTGCATATTTGGAGGAGCGTATGCGGCTGGTTAGCAATCCCTCAACTTTTTCCAACGCGACCGAGCTTGGCATGGGGTTCCATTTCGCTCGATTGGTCAACAAGAACGAAATCTCATCCGACGGCGCGGATGCTACAATAATCAACTCGGTGTTGGCGATTTCGAAGCATGAGCTTTTCAAGGAAGTTCATGTGGTAGAATTGGGCGGGCTATTGAGCCACATCGAGGCGGTGCTTTCGTTGCAACGGCTACAAGGTTTGGACATTAAAGAAGTATTTCCGAGGTTGATCTCGGGATATCAAATTGCTGAATATGAAGTCGAAGACGACCCAAAAGCGTTTCTTAGGTTTGTTGATTCGCATAATTCTGCTGTCGAACAAAAATACAACGAGCGTCGTCTGCATCAATCGCCGCCGTTCGATAGAACCTCTCGCGCCACCAACGTCATGTATCGCTACACTATTCTTCGCAACGACCCAAGAATTGGGCCGAATGGCGAAGTTTCTCCGGGCACTTACGCAACCACGTCCTCCGACGCAGCCTTCGTCGCGAGCGGCTTTGGAGCGGTCGGGCGATACGCGCTACCGGCTTTGTTGCCAAGATGCTATAAATTCAAAATCGTTCCGCCCGATGGCGCGCCGATCAAGGTTGGCGCCTGTCAGCCGAACTTCGGGCAGGCGGGCGGGGGCGTCGAGGTGGAGTTCACGACCGCCCTGCCGGCGGGGTCCGCGGCATTCGATGCGTCCATACCGGAGTTTTGAGTGCTGATCACCCTCTCGAACGCCATGACGCGCAAACTGGCCGCCTTGCCCGAGGCGGGTATGGGCTATCAGCGCGTGGACGTTGAACTACGCGACGGTCGGCGGTTGGAAGACGTGATGGTTCTTGAATCGACGCTGCTTGACGTTCCGGCGACCGCCGGCAAGGTCGACTCCGACGATATCTTGGACATCGAAGTCCGATCCGCTCCCGGCGCGAAGCGGATGGATTGACGTTTAGCGCCGACCTTCGACTGGCGGCTCCCGGAACGAAAAATCACTCTCAATAACGCAGGAAAGCACCGCCTCTTATGATCGTCGAAACCGGCCACATCGCTCTTATTCTGGCCTTCGTCCTGGCGCTGGCGCAAGCCGTCATACCCTTCGCCGGCGCTCGGCTTGGCGACGGCGCGTTGATGCGGGTCGCGCGGCCGACGGCGCTCATGCAATTCCTTTTGGTCGCGCTCGCCTATGGGGCGCTGACCTATGCGCATGTCGTTTCGGATTTCTCGTTGGTCAATGTCATCGAGAATTCCCATTCGATGAAGCCGCTGATTTACAAAATCTCCGGCGTCTGGGGCAATCACGAAGGCTCGATGCTGCTTTGGGTGCTGGTGCTGTCGCTGTGCGGCGCGCTGATCGCGCTGTTCTCGTCGGCCATGCCGGCCAAGTTGCGCGCCGACACGCTCAGCGTTCAGGGGCTCCTCGGCGCGGCTTTTCTGCTGTTCATCCTGCTGACCTCGAATCCCTTCGCGCGCGTGTCGCCCGTCCCGTGGCAGGGCCGCGACCTCAATCCGATCCTGCAGGACCCCGGTCTCGCGATCCATCCGCCGCTGCTGTATCTCGGCTATGTCGGCTTCTCCATCGTGTTCTCCTTCGCCGCCGCCGCGCTAATCGGCGGGCGGATCGACGCCGCCTGGGCGCGCTTCGTGCGTCCCTGGACACTGTTCGCGTGGATCAGCCTGACGCTCGGCATCGCGATGGGATCGTATTGGGCCTATTACACTTTGGGCTGGGGCGGCTTCTGGTTCTGGGACCCGGTCGAAAACGCCTCGCTCATGCCCTGGATCGCCGGTACGGCGCTGCTGCACAGCGCGGCTGTCATGGAGAAGCGCGAGGCGCTGAAAGTCTGGACGATTTTCCTGTCGATCCTCGCCTTTTCGCTGTCGCTGCTCGGCACGTTTCTGGTGCGTTCGGGCGTGCTCACCTCGGTTCACGCCTTCGCCAGCGATCCCGAGCGCGGCGTGTTCATTTTGGCGATTCTGGTGTTCTTCATCGGCGGCGCGCTGGCGCTGTTCGCGCTGCGGGCCGGCGCATTGCCGGTCGGCGGGTTGTTCGCGCCAATCTCGCGCGAGGGCGCGCTGGTGTTGAACAATCTTCTGCTCACCACCTGCTGCGCCACGGTCGTCATCGGCACGCTCTATCCGCTGGCGCTGGAGGCGATCACCGGCGAAAAAATTTCGGTCGGCGCGCCCTTCTTCAATACGGTGCTGA
>JBAUVQ010000284.1:0-6120 GCA_049583305.1 Methylocystis sp. | reverse complement strand
GCCCGCTCGGCGAGGCCGCCGGCGCGCGGCTGACGACGCTACGCCAGACCGAGGACGGCTTTCGCATCGCCGAGGAGGATCTTCGCCTGCGCGGGGAGGGGGAAATTCTGGGCCTGCGGCAGGCGGGCCTGCCGGGCTTCCGCCTCGCCGACATCGTCGCGCACGCGCGGCTGCTCGCCACCGCGCGCGACGACGCCGAGTTGATCCTGCGGCGCGACCCCGATCTCACCAGCGAGCGGGGGCAGGCGCTACGCGTGCTGCTCTACCTGTTCGAGCGCGACGAGGCGGTGAAGCTGCTGAGGGCGGGGTGAAGCCGCTCCGGCGCGCCGCTAGCAGCGCGCGCACCAGCATCTGAACGGACCGCACACTCGGTGATGCCAGGGGCCGCACCACCGGCCCCAATAGGGACCGCAGGCAGCCTTTTCAACCGGCGTGAAGTTTTTGATCGAGTCGGCGACCGAAGCGGCTCCGCGACTTGATTGAGCGTCAGCTTGCGTTGTTAAAGGTCCGGCGGACAGGATCGCCACCGTCGTGGCCAGAATAAACGCCATTTTGTGCATTTTTCCGCTCCCCGCGGCACAAACTCGCGCCCCATGCGCCGTTCTCTCCGCGCGAGCACGAATATATCGCGCGGGCCGGCGAACGTATTGCCCATAATCAAAGCAAGCGCTCGACATGCCTTCAGGCCAGCCGAGAACATCCGCTATTTCGCGCCGCGGCGATCCTGGCCGGACTAAGGCGCGGGGCGGTCGAACTGGGCAACATATCCCGCGAGACTAGCCGCGGTGTCGATCATCGGCTGCTGGCTGACGGAAACAAACCCGGCGTTCGGCCGGTCGATGTCTTGAATCAGCAAAATCACGCCAGCCGTCAGAATGCACATCACATAAACCGGAAGCCGCCATCGCCGCGCTTCCAGTCCGCTCGCATAGCCCGTGAAGCCGAGCGCGACGGCGGCGATCGCGTAGAGGGCGATAAAGACAATGTTGGGCACCCGATTGCGCAAGGCGGTGAGACGCTTTTCCTGATTGTCGAACATTTCGTTGAGCGACTCGACATAAATTCCGACCGGAACCATGGCGCTGTCCTTGGCGGCGACGGCCTTCGCTCTCAGCCATAGCGCCTCCTGGATAGCGTTGGAACGAGCGATGACCGCGTCCGCCTCGCCGGGCGTTATGACGCTGCCTGAAAAGTCCAGCCTGATCCGCGTATAATCCCGCAACAGCTTCACGCTCTCCGCGTCGTGCGGAGCCGGCAGCAGCCGGGCGCGCAAGGCGGCGGTTCCAATGGAATTCGCCTCGTTCAGCACCGCGTCGCGCCGCGCGTCGAAACGCGATAACGCCATGGAGAAAGTGAAACCAATCATCAGCGCCATGAGGCCGAGGATCGCGCCTTCCAGGGTGGAGACGTTCGCCTCTCCGACCGCGCGCTTTCCAAATAGATGACCAATTTCCGCCGCCGCCAGCAGCACGCCGACGCTGGCGAACAATATCGTCGGCAGGGAAAGGGAGGCGAAGTCGATCATGAGCGCTGTTTCCAGGCGATGTGTCGCTTTCCTACGCCATCGCCTTCTTCAAATTCTCGTCGATCTTGTCCAGAAAGCCGGTCGTCGACAGCCATTTCTGCCGGTGGCCGATCAGCAGCGCGAGATCCTTGGTCATGAAGCCGGATTCGACCGTCGCGACGCAGACCTGTTCCAGCGTGCTCGCGAAGCGCGTCAACTCCGCGTTGCCATCGAGCTTGGCGCGGTGGGCGAGGCCGCGCGTCCAGGCGAAGATCGAGGCGATGGAGTTGGTCGAGGTCTCGTGGCCCTTTTGATGCTCGCGGTAATGGCGCGTCACCGTGCCATGCGCCGCCTCGGCCTCGACGGTCTTGCCGTCCGGCGTCATCAGCACCGAGGTCATTAGCCCGAGCGAGCCAAAGCCCTGCGCGACCGTATCGGACTGCACGTCGCCGTCATAATTCTTGCAGGCCCAGACATAGCCGCCCGACCATTTCATCGCCGAGGCCACCATGTCGTCGATCAGGCGATGTTCGTACGTCAGGCCGAGCGCGGAAAACTTGGCTTTGAACTCCGCGTCGAACACCTCCTGGAACAGGTCCTTGAAGCGCCCGTCATAGGCCTTAAGAATCGTGTTCTTGGTGGAGAGATAGACCGGATATTTGCGCGCGAGCGCGTAATTGAAGGTCGCGTGCGCGAAGTCGCGGATGGAGTCGTCGAGATTATACATCGCCATCGCCACGCCGGCGCCGGGGAAGGAAAACACTTCCTTCTCGATCACCGCGCCGTCCTCGCCCTCGAATTTTATCGTCAGCCGTCCCTTGCCGGGAACTTTGAAGTCCGTGGCGCGATAGACGTCGCCATAGGCGTGGCGGCCGATCACGATTGGCGCGGTCCAGCCGGGCACGAGCCGCGGCACGTTGCGCGCGATGATCGGCTCGCGAAAAATCACGCCGCCCAGGATGTTGCGGATGGTGCCATTGGGCGACTTCCACATCTCCTTGAGTCCGAACTCCTTCACGCGCGCTTCGTCGGGCGTGATGGTCGCGCATTTAACGCCGACGCCGAATTGCTTGATCGCGTTGGCGGCGTCGACCGTCACCTTGTCGGCGGTGGCGTCGCGGTTCTGGATTGACAGATCGTAATATCTAAGATCGATGTCGAGATAGGGGTGGACCAGCTTTTCCTTGATATAGGCCCAGATGATGCGGGTCATCTCGTCGCCGTCGAGCTCGACGACCGGATTGGAAACCTTGATTTTAGCCATCGTTCATCACCCCTTGCCGCTGGGTGCGCTATAGCATCGGCGCGCGGCGTGGCAAAGCCCAAGGAGGAGGCGGATTGGCGCGCTCAATACCCAAACTGCTCGCGCAAAATGCGTTCTTCCAACGAATGGCCGGGGTCGTGCAGCAGCACCAGGCGCGTCTCGTGGTCCATCTCGACGTCGACGCTGACGACATCGCGGAATTCGTCGTGGTCGGCGACGACGGAGACGGGGCGCTTTTGCGCCTCCAGCACCTCGAACCGCAGCTTGGCGCGGTCGGGCAGCAGCGCGCCGTGCCACCGGCGTGGGCGAAAGGCGGAGATCGGCGTCAGCGCCATCAGCGGCGCGTTGAGCGGCAGGATCGGGCCATGCGCGGAGAGATTATAGGCGGTCGAGCCGGCTGGCGTCGCGACCAGCGCGCCGTCGGCGACAAGCTCGGCCATCGCCTCCGCGCCGTTGACGAGCACGCGCAGCTTGGCGATCTGCGCGGTCTGGCGCAGCAGCGACACGTCGTTGATGGCGTGCGCGCGGAACTCGCCGCCGTCCCCGTCGACGGCCTGCATCAGCAGCGGATGGATGATCGAGCGCTTGGCGGCGGCGATGCGCTTGCGCAGGCCGCTCTCGCGATACTGGTTCATCAGGAAGCCGACCGAACCGCGGTTCATGCCGTAGATCGGCTTGCCGTCCCCCAAAAAGCGGTGCAGCGTGCGCAGCATCAGACCGTCGCCGCCAAGCGCGACAATGCAATCGGCCTCTTCCGGCGCGACGGCGCCATATTTGGCGATCAGACGCTCCCGCGCCTCTTCCGCTTCCGGCGAGCCAGAGGACAAAAAGGCCAGCGTCTTGGTGGGGTTCGGCTCTTCGCCGCCCGCGCCTTGGTCGATGCACGCGCCCATAGGCAGACTTCAGCTCCCGGCGCGCTCCCGAGGCGGGAGACAACGGCCCAGCCTGCAATACACCGCCGGCCCCGCGAAGAAAACCGGCGCCGGCAAGGCTTTACTTGCAGGGAGCGTCGGTCTTGGCGGGCGGGGCGCCGGGAATCGCCGCCGCCGCGTGGAGCAGCGGACAATTGGCGCAATCGTGACCCGCGCAGCCGGCGCAGCCGCCGGGCATGGCCGCCTGTTCGGCCGCCGGCGCGGTGACGACGGGCGGCTGTCCGCGGGCGTCGTCCGACCGCGTGGGGGCGGCGTGCGCGTTCGAGATCATCATCGGCAGGGCGAGCAAGAGCGCGCCAAAGCGAATCGACATTTCAAGTCCTCCTCAGTCTTTGCGTGTCCAGCGTCGAGGCGTCGCCCGCCCCGCCCTCATCCAAGCGGCGCGGGAGATTATCACGGATTGCTATTTGACCAAGTGCAGCGGCGTGGTTGTCGCCGCGCCGATGATCGACTGCATGGCCGTATTGATTTCGGTCGAAGTGGTCGCGGTATAGGCGTCCGCCGTGGACGAGGCGCAAGAGGCCATGTTCGCTTGCAGCGACTGGAGGAATGTTTGGCCGCTCGAGTTTGTGTAGTTCTGCATATAATACACGCGCCAGTCGTAATACTGTTCGATCGACGGGTCGGTGGACTTCAGGTTGGCCGTTATCGTCGAACTCGGCGTCGGCAGCATGTAGGTCGTATAGAGGGTCACGACCTTCGCGCCGGCGGTGGTCAGGGGCGTGCACCAGCTCGGCGTGATCGGCGCGAGCTCGAAATTGCCGCCGTTGACCGGATCGGGGATGCAGGGCGGCGCGTTGACGGTGGTCGTGTTCGGAAGAACGTAAGGCGCGATTCCGATCGGGTTCGACGTCCCCGCATTGGGATAGCAGAGCGTGCCGGTTTGCGCCGCGCCCACGGACCAGTGATCGGTGTTCGTCTGGCTGCCGGTCAGCAGGTTTAGATTATCGTCGAGCGCGTAATTATATAGGTTGCCGGCGTTGGCGGTGTTGCCCACATTGCCGCTGTAGAGACTGTTCGAACTGCCGGCGGTGGCGCTGCCTTCGATGGTGCTGCCGGCGTAAGTGTTGGTGTCGCATGTTTGCGAGGTCACCGCGTGGCAGTTGTTGTTGTGGCCATTGTTACCGTGGCCGTTGTTGCCGTGGCCATTGTCATTGCTGCACTGATTGTCCTGGGTGCACTGATTGCTGCAGGTGTTTCCGTTATCGTCCTGGCAGGTGCAGGTTGTCGTGCATGTGGGCGTGGGCGCCGCCACATAGCTGGTTTGCAGCGGATTGGCGTCGTCGTAGAGCCCGTCCGATACAATCACGACATAGGTCAAGGGCTTGCTGGAGGAGCTGCCATCGCCGACGGTCGTCCCGACCTTCGCTTGGACCGACGTAAGGGCCGATTCGAGCGATGTCCCGGAGCTTTCGCTGGCGATGTCGAGCCCGCTCACGGCGGTGGTGAGCGTCGTATAGTTGTCGGTCAGCGCCTGGACGGTCGTGAAACCGCTGGCGAAGGTGTAAAGCGCGATATTGATCGTCGCGCCGGTGGCGGCGGCGTTGGTTTTGGCTTGGTTGATGAAATTGGTCAGAGCCGTCTTCACCGCGTCGATGCGCAAACTATAGCCTTGTTCGTGCGCGTAGGTGACGCCGTCGGAAATCGTCGCGGTTTTCTCCGGACCCTTACAGGCGTCGGTCGACGTCGTAGCGGCGGCGACGCTGGAATGGCAGGCGTAAGCGCATTGCAGCGAGCTCTTCGTCATGTTGGTCTGATCGGTCGAATCAGCGCCGACGCCCATCGATTGCGAGGTGTCGATAAGAAGATGGATGTTGATGTTGGTGACCGCCGTTCCCGCTGACGTCGTGAGTTGCGCGGCCGCTTGAGCCGAAGCGCCAATCGTCTCTGAACTAACGCCCACCACGGGCAGGATGGAATTTTGCATGGTGCCCGTCACGGACACTTTCCAACCCGCCCCGCCGGGAAGGTCGTTCTCGGTGACCTTGACGCCAAGCGCCGTGGCGTCGGAACCCAGATCGGCGGCGACCATTTGCTGCGCGATTTGCAGATGTTCCGCCGCGGTTAGGCTGGGTTGCGATCCTACTCGAAGCACCGCCAGGTCCACGGCCCCTTGCAGGCGCGATTTCATCGTCGTCGCTCGGCTGTAATCGACCACGACGCCGAGCAAAAACAAGACAGGCAGCAGCGCGAGGGCAAATATGACCGCGACAACGCCCGAGCGAGCGCGGGCGAAATCTTTCCGGCCTCGCCGCAAGAAGCGAAGCCTTGTCGTGAGCGTGGACAAGAGGTTCGACATTATAGTCTTCCTTCTCTTTGACAGGCAGTCGGATTTTCGAAAATTTCGGAATTACCGTAGCGTGATTGCATGTGTGACCAGAAACGGTCCGCGTTTCGCGACGAGAGCATTGGAATAATGC
>JBAUVQ010000283.1:0-10785 GCA_049583305.1 Methylocystis sp. | reverse complement strand
CAGTCCGTCGCGCCGATACTTGCGCCGGGTGATTTCAGTCCAGGCCATCGTGCTCCCCTCGAATCTCGCAAATCCGAAGGAATCACATCCTGCTGAAATCACTCAACTGCTTTTTCAGTCAGCCTCTGAGACGCTGGATATTCGCGCCGACAATTTCATGCCACCTTAAACCGCCCTCGCATTTCACCGCCGCGTTGTCCCGGCATTCCGGCCTGAGCTCGGTTATCACGCCAAAAGAGCGGGCGCCGCTTGCCCACAGTCCCTGGACGAACGGAATCATTGCATCGACGGCGACCGCAAGCGCAAAGGCGAAGCCCGGCCACAGCGCGTTGTAATAACGCATCTGCGCGTCTGAAATCGAGCCAAGCGAGGTGAAGCTTCTCCATGCGTAGAAAAGGTGAATGGCGAAAAAAATCGCCAGCGCGCCGAGAAACGCGACAGCGAGATCGCGCGCGCGCTTGCGCTCCAACGGCAGCGCGATGATCGCGAGAGCCAGCGCCAGACCGAGCAGATAAGTCGCGTCGAACGAATTCTCCTTGAGCGGAAATTTCGCGCCGAGCCTGTGAATAAAGAAGCTTACAAAGCCGGGGAAGTCGAGATGCTGCCGGGCGCTTTCCGGCACGAAAAGGAAATCATGGGGCGTATAGACAACGGTATGGAGGGTGAGGAGATTCGCTCCCGAAGGCGCGAGGCCGATGGCGACGCCGAGCGCGAGAGCGAAGCTCTTGCGTCCAAGGAGCGGCGCGCGCTCGTGGGCAATTTCGAACAGGTGGACGATCGCGACGATGAGCGTGAGCGCGACGAAAGCGTTGAGCTTGGTCCAGCCCGCGACGGCCAGGAGGACCGCCTGAAAGACCGCGCGGTCCTTCGTCGAGGCCAGGGTGAGAAGGATGAGGCCGGTTTCCAGCACGACGAGATTGTCGTTGTTGATCATGCCGGCGGTCACCATCGAGCGGAAAAACGTCGCGATCAGGAGCGTGGCCAGGACGGCGACGCGAGGCGATGGCGCGAGCTTGGCGAGCGCCACGATCGAACAGGCGGTTCCGACCAGAGCGATGGCCAGATTGGCGAGGCGTAGCACGAGGACGTTGACGGGCAGCGCGGCCATCAGCAGATAGTAGAGCGGTGGATGCGCGAGGTAGTTGATTCGGGGGGTCCAATGCGTGAGGTCATCCGAGAGCGTCGGATAAGTTCCGTATTTGGGAAAAAATGTCGGGTCCGCGGCGAGCGAGCGGATGAAAGACAAATGTTCGAGTTCGTCGACACTCGTTGGGAAATGGGCGCTGATCGCGACTCCGAAGGCGACGGCGGAGAACCATAGGAGCGCCAGGATCGCGGCGACGATGACGCTCGGATGGCGCGCGATGGATTTCTCTTGCTGCATTTCCGGCTCGTGATTTTTTCCTGTTCTCAAAAGCTTACATCATATTTTCGTTAACATTTCCGCTCGCCCCGCGCACGCCGGACTCCCAGAAATCTGTTTTATGGAGCCGGGACAAATACATCACGCGAAAACGCGCCAAATACTGGCGCGTCGTTCCTTTTCGGTGTCAAAGAGCGCGCTTTTCGCCTGATTTTCTGGCGATTTCGCGTTTTTTTCCAATGTCGAGCGCTAATGACGGGCGGGAGATTTCCTGTTGAGCGGCGGAGGCCGGCTCGCGCGGCCGACATCGAACGACCCGGCGTCCATACCGGCATATGTCGAGATTTAATCGTTTCGAGCCACCGCTGGCGCATTCGCGGCGCTGTCAAACCAGCCTTGCTCCAGAACGTTCGGCGCCAACCGAATAAGTAGTTTCCGAGCGGCGTCGTGACGCACTCGCCCCTTATTGTCCGTCAAACCAATTAGCCCACAATGTTATTATCTTAAACCGCCCTACAAGCGAATGAAGGGAGCTTCAAATGCAGAGGCGTCAAGATACCGGCGATCTCGTCAAGCTTGCTGGCGCGCTCGCCATTTTCGCGGTGACATTCACCACCGTCGCCGCTTTCTTTAAATATTCGCTATAGCACGGCGTCAGAAATGCCCGACCCAAACGGACGTTGAGCGAAACTCGGTGATTTCGTTCCAAATCCAAAATCCTGGAACATAAAAACATTTTTGGCGCGAAAGTCCGGCGCGGAATTGATCGATGATTCCGCGGCCTGGCGGGCCAGCGGCCTCGCCTTATCTGAAGAGCCGAGGAGGGCGCGGCGAGATCGTCGACGGATTTCCCTGTCGTCGGACCGCGCCAAGACGTAATATGCGCCCTTAAAAAAGGAGCGCGGCCGCGCGGGAATCGTTCGCGTCGCACGCTTCGCCCGAGAGGAACGCTCAACATGACCAAGCACGAGACATTCGCGGCGCATAAGCCTCCGTTCAAGGCGCGTTACGGCAATTTCATCAATGGCGCGTTCGAGGCGCCGAAGGCCGGACGCTACTTCGACAACATCTCGCCGATCACCGGCCAGAAAATTTGCGAAATCCCGCGCTCCGACAAGGACGACATCGAAGCCGCGCTCGACGCCGCGCACGCCGCCAAAACCGCCTGGGGCAAGACCAGCCCCGCCGAGCGCGCCAACATCCTCAACGCCGTCGCGGACCGCATGCAGGCCAATCTGGCGACGCTCGCGACCGCCGAGACCTGGGACAATGGCAAGCCGATCCGCGAAACAACCTTCGCCGACGTGCCTCTGGCCATTGACCACTTCCGCTATTTCGCCGGCTGTGTTCGCGCGCAGGAAGGCTCGATCTGTGAGATCGACCACGATACGGTGGCCTATCACTTCCATGAGCCGCTCGGCGTCGTCGGTCAGATCATCCCGTGGAATTTTCCGCTCCTGATGGCGGCGTGGAAACTCGCGCCGGCGCTCGCCGCCGGCAATTGCGTGGTGATGAAGCCCGCCGAACAGACTCCCGCGTCGATTCTCGTGTGGGCGGAGATCGTCGGCGATCTGTTTCCCAAGGGCGTGCTCAACGTCGTCAACGGCTTTGGCCTCGAGGCCGGCAAGCCGCTGGCGTCGTCGAGCCGCATCGCCAAGATCGCGTTCACCGGAGAGACGACGACGGGTCGGCTCATCATGCAATACGCCAGCCAGAGCCTCATTCCCGTGACGCTGGAACTTGGCGGCAAATCGCCCAACATTTTCTTCGAGGATGTGGCGCGCGAAGATGACGAGTTCCTCGACAAGGCGATCGAGGGTTTTGTCATGTTCGCGCTGAACCAGGGCGAGGTCTGCACCTGCCCGAGCCGCGCGCTGGTGCACGAGAAAATCTACGATCGCTTCATGGAGAAGGCGCTGGCCCGCGTCGGCGCGATCAAGCAGGGCAACCCGCTCGATCCCGCGACGATGATCGGCGCGCAGGCGTCGTCCGAACAGCTCGAAAAAATCCTCAGCTACATCGACATCGGCAAGCAGGAGGGCGCGCGGGTGCTCGCCGGCGGCGGGCGCAACATGCTCGCGGGCGACCTCGCGCACGGCTTTTACGTGCATCCGACCGTGCTCAAGGGCCACAACAAGATGCGCGTGTTCCAGGAGGAGATTTTCGGCCCCGTCGTCTCGGTCACGACATTTAGGGACGACGACGACGCGCTCGCCATCGCCAACGACACGCTCTACGGACTTGGCGCGGGCGTGTGGAGCCGCGACATGAACCGCTGCTACCGCTTTGGGCGCGCCATTCAAGCGGGCCGCGTCTGGACCAATTGCTATCACGCCTATCCCGCCCACGCGGCCTTCGGCGGCTATAAGCAGTCCGGCATCGGGCGCGAGAACCACAAGATGATGCTCGACCATTATCAGCAGACGAAAAACATGCTGGTCAGCTACAGCACGAAGAAGCTCGGCTTTTTCTAGCGCGGAGGCTTCGATGCAAGACGATCTCGCGCGCGTCGTCGCGACGCCGGCGGCGCTCGCGCTGATCGGCAGGCTCCGCGCCGAACACGGCGCGATCCTGTTCCACCAGTCCGGCGGCTGTTGCGACGGCTCGGCGCCGATGTGCTATCCGGCGGGCGAGTTTCTGGTCGGCGACAACGACGTGAAGCTCGGCGAAATCGGCGGCGCGCCCTTCTTCATGAGCGCATCGCAATTCGACTATTGGAAACACACGCGGCTCGTCATCGACGTCGTGAACGGCCAGGGCGGCATGTTCTCGCTGGAAAACGGCAGTGGGCTGCGTTTCCTGACACGCTCGCGATTGTTCACGGACGAAGAATTCGCGCGGCTCACGCCAGTCGCGAAGGGAAGTTGACGCGCGAAGCCATCGCCTTCGCGCCACATGTTTTATGCGACGAAAGAGATTGTCTTGTTCGCGCGCGGCGCTAGATGGAGGCAATGTTTCTCTTTTTAGGGAAGGTGCTCTAATGGAACGCCGCGAATTCGTCACCGCGCTCGGCGCGGCCGCAGCCGCGATGTCGGTTTCTCAAGCCTTCGCCAAGGAAGGCGACGCCGCGATGACCCCTCCGGTTCATCACATGCATCCGCCGAAATACAAGGCCCTGATGGAAACGAGCGCTAAATGCGTCTCGACGGGGAATGAGTGTCTGCGTCATTGCTTCGGCATGCTGTCGATGAATGACGCGAGCATGGCGGATTGCACCAAGGCGTCATACGATCTCGTCGCCGCCTGCGGCGCGCTGGAGGTCATGTCCGCCGTCAATTCGACCTTTACGCCGGCCCTTGCGAAAACCGTCGCCGATGTCTGCATGGCCTGCAAGAAGGAATGCGATAAGTTCCCGCAATATATCGAATGCTCGGACTGCGGGACCGCGTGCAAGGCCTGCGCCGAGGAATGTCGTAAGACGATGGGTTGACGCCACGCTCGCGGCGCCAGACTCACGATCGCGCCGCGGGGCGCAACTGCGTCGAGAGCGGCGCGCGGGGAATGATCGGGGCGCCACACTCCAAATGGCTGGGGGAATAGAGGGAGAGTGGCGTCGAGGAGCCTCGCGCAAGAGAGAGGGCGGCCAGAATGAGCAGCTCGACCCATTTTTCTTTCGCGAGAGAGACCGCGCCTCACCCGCCCGTGAAGCCGCCGTGGCTGCGGCCTCTCGCGACGGCGGTCGTCGTCATCGTTCACGTCCTGATCGCATGGCTCACGATCGTGGTCTCGGTTCCGTTATTCCACGCAATCGACGTTACGCTCGTGCCATCAGGCGATCCGTTCGGGTCGTTTAAGCAGCAAACGGACGATCAGCCGCCGCCGCCTAAAGACGTCGAGCAGCCCGACCTCGCGATGCCCGCGCCGATGATCATGTCGCCGGACGCGCCGGTGAACGAGGAAATCGCCGAGCCCAAAGCGCGTGTCGTCGATAAGAGGACGGCGGTGGAGCGGGCGAAACCGGCGCCCACCGCGCCGGGGCGCCGCGCGCTCGGTCTGCCCGAGGGACGAGCGGCGGCGCGCAGCCGCATGGACTACGCCGCGTTGCTGGCCATTGCGATCAGGCGACACACGCCGACGGCGATGTCCGGCGCCTCCGGAACGGCGCGCGTCAAATTTCATGTCAACGCCTACGGAGCCATTGTCGGAGTCTCGGCCTCGGGATCCAATCCAGCGGTCGCGGCGCTGGCGCGGCGCATCGTCACGTCGACTCACGCGCCGCCGCCCCCGGGAGGTTCGTTCTTCGGCGTCCAAAATTTTATCTTCGACTGATCAATTTGAGTCGTCGAAGCCGCGCGCGCCCCCTTGAAGTCCACCATTCCGACGCTACGTGGATCGGCTAACGCGGACGCCTTGCGACGCCTTGCTTTGCCATTCGCCAGGGCGTTCCGCGTCTTGCTTTCCCAATCAAAGGGTCTTTGACCGCCATACCCGCAACGGCGCGTCCACACGCGCGGAGGAACAACGTCATGCAAGGCATCAAGATCGGACATGCGTCCAACTTAGTCGTCGCCACGGCCGCCGGCTTGGGCGTGGGTCTGTGTTTTATCCTTTTGGGTGGCACGGCCATCGGTTACGCCGCCGTCGCGGCAATCGTCGTCGCGGCGATCCTGTGGGTCATGTTCGACGTAATCGTCTGAATGGACGCGCGATGTTTCGATATCGCCACCAAGCCTTCAATACAAGTTCGCGCTTGGCGGCGACGCTTCGTGAGAGTTCGGCGCGGGTGGACTCAAATTCCGTATCGCGGCCTCCCTTGTAATCGAGCGCCGTCGTCATCGCATACTTCCGGCGCGGCATGTCCGGCATGTGATTGGCGCGCCTCTCGACTCGCCGTCGGCTGGGCTCTAAATCGTTAAGTTAACTTTGCCATTCAATGGCCTAGTTCACGTCTTATTTCGTCATGGAATTTAGTCTAACGTCACTGCCAAGCATACGATTTGTGGTCAAAGAAGCGCGCTTGCGGGCGCCTTTGGACATCCGAACCCAAAATCCATCGAGAGGCGAACATGAGATCATTGCCCATGTGCGCGGCGTGGTTGGTTTTCACCGTGGCCAGCCTTGTTTTCGCGTTTCAGCAAACCCAACCCCTGACGACGATCATCCTTTGGCTCTCCGCGCTTTACGGCGCGCAGGGCCTCATCGCCGAATCTCTCGGCCTCAGAATGAACGGCGCGTCGATCACCTTTCCGCGGCGATTGGCGTCTGGCTTTCCACTGCTGGTGTTTTGGCGCGCGCAAATTCGCTGCGCGGAGATAGACCGGATCAGATCGAAATGGCAAAACCAGATCAGAGTAAACAAGACCAATGGCGAGCGCACGAAGGTTATTTTCGCCAATCGCGCGATGAGGTCATCGTTCTTTCAGTTCATCAAGAAAACGAATCCTTCCGTCGAAATATGTTGACGGCGGGCGGCGCGGGCGCGGCGTTCTCGCCGCCCCGTCTTTCCCTCGCGCGCGAAGACGCGTATTCTGCGCCCTCGCCGGTGGCGACGCCGCATCGTCGGCGCGGACGCTAAGGAGAGCGCCATGTTTCTTGTTTTTCTCGGAATTGTCGCCGTTGTCGGCCTATGGCTGGTGTCGGCCTATAACGGCCTCGTCGGGATGCGCCAGCGCTATGGCCAAGCCTTTTCCGACATCGACGTGCAGCTCAAGCAGCGCCACGACCTCATCCCCAATCTCGTCGAGACCGTGAAGGGCTATGCGACTCACGAGAAGGACACGCTGGAGGAAGTGACCAAGGCGCGCAATCTCGCCGTGTCCGCGCAGGGTCCGGCGGCGCAGTCGGCGGCGGAATCCCAGCTCAGCGGGGCGCTGGGGCGGCTGATAGCGATCTCCGAATCCTATCCCGACCTCAAGGCCAACGCCAATTTCCAGCAATTGCAGGGCGAACTTTCCGACATCGAAAACAAGATCGCCGCCGCGCGCCGCTTCTTCAACAACACCGCGGCCGAATATAACGCCGCGGCGCAAGGCTTTCCCGGCGTGCTGATCGCGCAACGCTTCAACTTCAAGCCGGTCGACTTCTTCAATCTCGAGGAGGGCGAGCGCAAGGCCGTGCAGGAAACGCCGCAGGTGAAGTTCTAACGCCCCAAAGGCCGGCGCGCTCGGACAACAGGATCGGCGACGATGTTCAAGGCCTATGGGCTTTATTCGCATATTCAATCCAACCGGATGCGTTCGGCCCTTCTGCTCGCCGGCTTCGTCGTCCTGCTGATCGCGCTGATGTTCTCCTTCGCGCTGATCTTCGAAGCGATGGGTCAGGACGCGCCGCTGGACATCATCGTCGCGCGCGCGATTTTCGACGTGAAGCAGGGCTGGCCGCTGGCCTTCGGCGCGGCGGGCGTTTGGTTCTGCATCGCCTTTCTGTTCCACCAGAACATGATCGACTACGCGACGGGCTCCGCCGGCATAGAGCGCGCGCAGGCGCCCCGTCTCTATAATCTCTTGGAGAACCTCTGCATCTCCCGCGGCATTCCAATTCCGCGGCTAAAAATCATCGAGGAGGGTGGGCTCAACGCCTTCGCCAGCGGGCTGCGCGAGGGCAATTACAGCATATCCGTGACGCGCGGCCTGCTTGATCATCTCACCGACGGCGAGGTCGAGGCGGTGCTCGGGCACGAACTAACGCATATCCGCAATCGCGACACTCAGATGATGGTGATCGCGACGATTTTCGCGGGCGTCTTCGCCTTCGTCGCCGATCTCACATTCCGCAGCTGGAATTTTCCGTTCGGCTTTTCGCCGCGCCGCGACAATTCGCGCGAGGATCGCGGCGGCGGCGGCGCCGTCATCGCCATAGTGATCGCGCTGGCGATCATCGCGCTGAGCTTTGGCGCCTCCGTGCTGATCCGCTTGGCCTTGTCGCGATCGCGCGAATATCTGGCCGACGCGGGCTCCGTGGAGCTGACCAAGAATCCCGACGCGATGATCTCGGCGCTGCGCAAGATCGCCGCCAACGCGACGATCCCCGACATGCCCTCGCGCATGCAGGCCTTTTTCATCGAAAGCCCGGCGCTGCTCCCCGAGAGCGGCTGGCTCGCGACGCACCCGTCGATCGAGGATCGCATCGCGGCGCTGGTGGAGTTCGCCGGCGGGCGCGACGAGCCGGCGCCCGCGGCCGTCGAGCCTCCTGCGCCGCCGCCGTCCTTCCTGCCGCCGGGAGTGGGGCCGAATCCGCCTGCGCCGCCGGGGCCGTGGGGGTGAAGGTCGAAGGCTCGGGCATGTACAGCACACTCGCCGCCGACAAAATCATCGACACGCTGGTCCGGCTGGAGCAGCGCATTGGCGAGAGATTCCAGGGCGCCGGCCTCGCGCGGGTCTGCGCCGAACTGACCGAGATCGCCCGGCATACGCACCGCCGCTCGACGCAGATCGCCCGCCCCAACCTCTGGCTGCGCGGCGTCGTCGTGATTTTGCTTGGCGTCGGCGCGGCGCTGCTCGCGTTTCTGGGCGCCAAGCTGTGGACGAATACAAAGACCAGCAATGACTTGTATAACACGCTGCAAGGCGTCGACTCCGGCTTCAACATCCTGTTGCTGATGGGAGCCTCTCTGTTTTTTCTGTTCAGCATCGAGGAAAGGGTCAAGCGGCGGCGCGCGCTGAAGGCGCTTCACGAACTGCGCTCGATCATCCATGTCATCGACATGCATCAGCTGACGAAGGATCCGAGCACCGAGACTTCGATCAATCAGCCGACCCCGTCCTCGCCGAGGCGTTCGCTCACGCCCCATGAATTGGTCCGCTATCTCGATTATTGCTCGGAGATGCTGTCTCTGACGGCGAAAGTCGCTGTGCTCTATGCCCAGAGCTTTCCCGATCCCATCGTCACCGAGGCCGTCAACGATCTTGAGCGCACCTCGGCGAATCTCAGCCAGAAGATCTGGCAGAAGATCAACATCATGGAACGCGCTATCGACCGGGCGCCGACGCGGCCGCCCCCGCCCCGATTCAAATTCAAACCGCGCGCGCGCGGATAAGATCGCGGGGCCGCCTTCCTCGCTTCTCGAGGACCGTCAATTTGTCATGGAGCCTGCGATGAACGATGGACATTCGGATTCCTCCCGCCTCGACGCGCTGGAATCGCAAGTCGCGCACCAGGAGAAGACAATCGCCGAACTGAACGACGCGATCACGGCGCAATGGCGCAAGATCGACGCCCTGGAACGGCAAATCGCAAGGTCTCTCGAAGAAGTTCAAAGCGCCCTATCCCAACGCGACGCCCCGGAGCCGCCACCCCCGCATTATTGAGGAACGTGGGCTTGTCATGGTATAAGCAGACATGACCATTACGCTCACACCCGAGCAAGAGGCTTGGATTCGAGCCCATGTCGCGAGCGGCGACTTCGCCTCGATTGAAGAGGCGACGCGTGTTGCCGCACGAGGGAAATAGCGGCTCGGGTTCGTGGGAAAGGCTGGACTTCAACCATGACGACACTTTTAGACCAAGCCGTCGCGGCCGCGCGTGTTCTTCCGCCTGAAGCGCAGGACGACATCGCGCGTTTGGTGTTGCAATTGGCGGGGAGCGAACAACCTCCGGTGATCCTTTCCGCCGAGGAGCGCGCCGCGCTCGACCGCTCGAAAGCCGCCGCCGCCCGTGGCAAGTTCGCCACGGACGAACAGGCGCGGGCGGTTTGGGCGAAGCACGGCTTGTGAAGCTACGTTACACCCTTCCGGCGCTCGCCGATCTTGAGGATATTCTCGACTACATCGAAGAGAAATCGCCGCAAGGCGCGGCGCGGGTGAAAAGCCGCATTCAGACGACAATCTCTTTGCTTTTACGGCATCCGCTCATCGGCGCGCGCACCGACGACCCCGCGATCCGCCGCATGATCGTGCTGCGCCATCCCTATGTCGTTCTCTACGAAGCAACCGACGACGAGCTTATCACTCACGCAGTGCGGCACACTTCGCGAAAACCCGTCTAACGCCGCGTGGATAGGCTCAACTGAAAAAAGGGGCGAGGGGCGAGATGGCGGGGGATGCAGGAAATCAGGTTACGGTCTGGAGTATCGTAAGCCTTCTGACCGGAACTGTTATCAGCGCGATTGTTTCTTATTTGCTTCAACGAAGTTCATTTGCCGAAGCGAGAAGGCAAAAGGCTCAAGAAAAACTTGAGACGCGCAAGATGTTAGGGCTCAATTTATTCCACAAAATGATCCGCATAGTTTCTACACTCGGGACGCTGAAAATCAGCTTGGACAATGCGTTTGCTCGGGTCAAGGCCCATGAACACCCCCATAATTGGCAGATAGTTATGCCGATAGCGAATTTTCCCGATAGGGTGAAATTTACCCCTGAGAGGCTGACTGAAAAAGCAGTTGAGTGATTTCAGCAGGATGTGATTCCTTCGGATTTGCGAGATTCGAGGGGAGCACGATGGCCTGGACTGAAATCACCCGGCGCAAGTATCGGCGCGACGGACTG
>JBAUVQ010000282.1:0-2034 GCA_049583305.1 Methylocystis sp. | reverse complement strand
GGCGAATGCTATGTCGAGCGCGAGCGATCGTGAGCCGCCTGACTTTTGCGCGATGATCGCGTAGTCCGGGCTCGCGCCCGAGAGAATCTCGAACAACCACGGATTGGATTTCTCGTATACGGAGGGTTCTTCATGGAGCCGCAGGATCTTGGTTCGCGCAAACCCGCTGGATTCAATGAAGTCCAGGAGGGCGTAGGGCAGCATCGGATCCATGCGAACTGTCGTCGCGCCAACGCTCGGATTCTCGGCGTCGGGCGTCTTGATAATCAGTAATCCGCCCGGCGCGATGCACCGATGCGCCTGCGCGACCAGTTGCCGAAGCGTCTGGAACGGGAGATGTTCCACTAGATGAAATGCAGTGATCGCGGCAAAACGCTCTGACGAAGACTGCTTCAAGAAGGCAAGCGCATCGCCCTCGACGACCTCGTACCCCGCCGCGCGCGCAGCCGCGACCATGTGGTGATCGAGGTCGACGCCAGCGCCATGAAATCCTCGCTCCGCGACGAACTCGAGCAATTCGCCTCGGCCACAACCAAGATCGAGGACGCGTCGGGAGTCGAGCGTCTGCGACAGCGGGTCGACGAATGCCTCGTAGGCGGCCAGACGCGTCTTGACATCGGTCCGCGAGCGACGAAATTTGTCCTCGAGCGTCTTGTAAAATTCACTGTCGGCGTCGAAATTCGACTCTGCCGGAGTGGTGGGCATTTGATTTTCTCCAAGCTTCATAAACAGATACTCAATTATTGCGGCAGCAATCCGGCATTGTTTTCCGTAAAAGGCTGCTCGACGCCCCAGATGTAATCCGCGGTGAGATTGACGTGTTCCCAGCCCAACGGTGAGAGATAGGCCAGGAGGATGACTGGAACGTACTCTATTTCGCCTTTATTTCGCGCGGGGCGATGGCGCGCTCGAGGCGCCCCGCCTTCTAAAGTATAATCGCGGTAACGACAAGGTTAAGACGGGAGGCGCGGATCTGTTTTCGTAGGTTCGGTCGCGGATTTCGCCGAGTCGGTGAATGAAGACCGCACAGCGCAAATCGTTGCGCGATTCGCCCGACTGGCCCGGCGTCGTCGTTCCGGGTTTCAGAGCCAGTCGAGGGGGAATATAGCGCGTTTCATCCTTCCCAACTCGCGCAATGCCGCGGCGACGTCGTTCTAACGCGGACAGGACGCCAGTTGGCGCGTGATCAGGGACACCGATACCATGCAGGTCTTAATGAATGCTGCTATCCGCGGCGTTTCCTGCCCCGGGACCGGATGAGAGCGACATTGATCGGCGCGAAACGATGGCCGGAGACGCCGTCGCCGGTGTGGTGAAGATGGGTCGCGGCCTGGGTCTCGTGATGAAACGGCGCATGGCGAATGGAGATGTGGAAACTTGGCCCCGGGATCGTCGCCGTAATGAGCGTCGAGGGCTGGCGGCGGCGCGGCCACGGCTGTAAATTCGCTGGCGATAGTGGCTTTAACTCGTTTTTGATGAAATTTAGGCGCGGCTTGCGTTGCTCTCGTGACGAATCAGCGCCGTGCCCAGTGGCCTTTGCCCCCGGCTTTGCTTTGATGTCGTTATTCACGAATTCGTCCGGTCACGTTACCGGCACGATCCCGTCGCTGGTCACGAAAGCGATGTCGCTGTATTGGCATTCGCCCTCACCGCCCTGAAAGAGACTGACGGCGATCAGCCAGACGCGCGTGATCCTGGCGGGCGCCGGACCGCCGATGGCCGCGGCGTAATCCGCGAATAGGTCCCGCTCTTCGTCGCGCCATTCGCCGAGACCCTGCTCGCCGGAGCGCGCCACGACATGCGTTTCGCGCGCCGCCCAAGTAGGAATGGGACAACGAAAGCTTTTTTCGACCGGGAGTTCGGAACTCCACAGATAAGTGATGTCCTGCCCATTATCGAATTCGACGGCGATGCTGAGATAGTCATGGGTTTCAAGCCTGTCCTCGCCCCGCTTCGACGGCAGCTTGTCGACTTTCCATGACCAGCGCAGCCGCGTGCCGGGCTCGAAGGCGAGCGGCGCAGCCTTGATGAGCA
>JBAUVQ010000281.1:0-4844 GCA_049583305.1 Methylocystis sp. | reverse complement strand
GGGTCTCGCCCGCCGAAATCCGCTTCGAGACCGGCGACAATGGCCGCCGCGCCTTTTTGATCGAGGACAATCTCGAAATCGTCATCGGCCCGATCGAAAAAATGTCGAAGTCGAAGAAGAACACCGTCGACCCCGACGATATTATCGCAAGCTATGGCGCCGACACGGCGCGGCTGTTCGTGCTATCGGATTCGCCGCCCGACCGCGACGTGATCTGGTCCGACGAGGGCGCGCAGGGCGCCTGGCGCTTCGTGCAGCGCCTTTGGCGCATCACCGGCGAATTGGGCCGCGTCGCCGCGCCGCCGAGCGCGCCCGCGCCGGCCGAGTTCGTCGCCGAGGCGCTGAAATTGCGCCAGGCGACGCATCGCGCCATCGCGCATGTCACCGAGAACATCGAGCGGCTGCGCTTTAACAGCGCCATCGCCCGCATTCGCGAATATGCCAATGAGCTAACGACGGCGCTCGACGCGGTGACCGAGGAGGGCGTCTCCGCCGACCTCGCCTTCGCCTTCCGCGAGGCGGCGCGGACGCTGATCGTGCTGGTCGCGCCGATGACGCCGCATGTCGCCGAGGAATGCTGGGCGGATCTTGGCGAGCAGGGGCTCGTGGCCGAGGCGCCGTGGCCGCTTGCCGATCCTACCCTCGTGGCGCAAGAGCTGATAAGCTTGCCGGTGCAGGTCAACGGCAAGAAGCGGGCGGAGATTCTCGTCGCCAGGGACGCCGACGAGACGACGGTTCGCGCCGAGGCGCTGGCGCAGGAAGGCGTGCTACGCGCGCTCGAGGGCAAGCCGGTCAAAAAATTCATTCTCGTTCCCAACAGGATCGTCAATGTCGTCGTTTAACAGCAGGCTTCGCTTCGCGGCTTTGGCCGCCGCCGCCGCGATGCTTTCGGTCTGCATTCAGCCGCTCTACGGGCCGATGAGCAACAACCCGTCGCTGGCGGACGAACTGCAGGCCATCGAGGTCGCGCCCATCGCCGAACGCGATGGCCATTACGTGCGCAACGAGCTGATCTTCGCGTTCAACGGCACGGGCTCGGAGGTCACGCCGCGCTACCGGCTCACCGTCACGCTGAGGGAACAGGCCCGCAGCCCGATCGTCGACACGGTCACCTACCGCGCGACCTCGGCGACGGTCATTCTCGACCCGACCTATAAGCTCGTCACGATTCCCGACGGCAAGGAAGTGACCAAGGGCATCGCCACCACCATCGCGAGATACGACCGCCTCAGCAGCCGCATCGCCAATGTGCGCGCCGCGCGCGACGCCGAGCAGCGCGACGCGAGAACCGTCGCCGACGCGCTGAGAACCAGGATCGCCGCGGCGCTGGCCGACCGGCGATAAAGCGCGGTTTTATCAGCTCCAGTCCGGACGGTGGCAACCACATGGGCGCGGTCAAGAAAAGCGACGCCGAAAGCTTCGTCGACGCGCCGCCCGCGTCGGTGTTTTTGTTTTTGTTGCATGGCGCCGACGCCGGGCTCGCGCGCGAGCGCGCGCTGCGGTTGGTCGCCCGCCGCGTCGACGACCGTCACGATCCCTTTCAATTCGTCGAGATGAGCGGCGACTCCATCGCCGCCGATCCGCTGGCGCTCGTCGACGAGGCCAACACCGTCGGGCTGTTCGGCGGGCGGCGCGCGCTGCTGGTCGAAACCGGCGCCAAATCCATCGCGCCGGCCATCGAAATGCTTCTCGCCGCGCCGCCGACGGATTGCAGCGTGATTCTGACCGCCGGCGCGCTGCGCAAGGACGCGCCGCTGCGCAAAATGGTGGAAGGCGCCAAGCTCGGCGCGGCGATCGAGTGCTCGCAGGACAGCGACGCCGACGTCAACATTCTGATCGACGGCTTCCTGTCCGCCGAAAAGCTGTCCATCTCGGGCGAAGCGAGGGCGCTGCTGCAGGCGGCGCTGGGCGAGGATCGGCTGATGAGCCGTTCCGAATTGCAAAAGCTCGCGCTCTACATGCGTGGTCGCGGGCGCGTCGAGGCCGAGGACGTGACGGAGATCGTCGCTCACGCCTCCAATGTCGCGACCGACGCGGTGCTGCTCGACGCCTTCGCGGGACGGATGCACGCCGCCGGCGCCGATTTCGACGACGCGCTGGCGCGGGGCGGCGATCCCACCATGCTCATCGTCAACGCGCTGCGCTACGCTCTGGCGCTGCATCGCGGCCGCGTCGGCGGCGGCGCGATGGCGGTCAAGCGCGCCGGCTTTTTCAGCGTGCCCGACGCGGCGATAGACATGCATCTAAAGCTCTGGCCCCCGGCGCGCCTCGCCGCGACAGTCGAGAAACTCCGCGAGGCGCAGACACGCGCAAGGGCGCACGCGGATGTCGCCAGGCTGGAAGCCGCGCGCGCGCTGATGCATATCGCCAGCGCGGCCGGGGCGAGGTAGCGCCCCGCGCTTACTTCTTCCCCGCGACCTTCTTCACCGCCGTCTTCTTGGCGGGCGCTTTCTTCGTCGCCGCCGCTTTCTTCAAAGGCGTGGCGTCCTCGAACGGCGCTTCGACGCTGTCCGCTATCGCCTTCTTCGGCTTCGCGGCCGCCTTCTTGGCCGGGGCTTTCTTGCCCGCGGCCTTTTTCTTCACGGGGCCGCCCTTTTCCTCGATCAGCTGAATGGCGTCCGCGAGCGTCACCGTTTCGAGGGTCATGCCCTTCGGCAGCGTCGCGTTGACCTTGCCATGGTTGACATAGGGGCCGAAGCGCCCCTCGCGCGCGGTGATGGCGCCGCCCTCGGGATGCTCGCCGAGCGCTTTTCCGCCGGCGCTTCCGCCACCGCCCGCGGCCTTGGCCGCCAGCAGCGGGATCGCCTGCTCCAGCGTCACGCTGGCCGCGTCCGTGCCCTTGGGCAAAGTGGCGTTGATCTTGCCCCAATTGACGTAAGGTCCGAAGCGCCCGGCCTTGACCGACACCGCGCCGCCGTCGGGGTGGTCGCCGAGCGGCCGGCCGGGGTCGTTCGACGCGCCAAAGCGCCCGCCGCCACCCTGTTCCTTGGTGATGATCAGATCGATGGCGCGATTGGCGCCGATGGTCAGAACGTCGTCGTCGCGGCCGATATTGGCGTAGGTCTTGCCGTGCTGCACATAGGGGCCGAAGCGGCCGATGTTGGCGACGATGGGATCGCCGGAGGTTGGGTGCTTCGCCACCTCGCGCGGCAATGACAACAGCGCCAGCGCCTGTTGCAGCGTGAGATCGTCGGGCTTGATGGTTTTCGGCAGCGACGAGCGCTTCGGCTTCTCAGCCCCCTCGACCTGTTCGCCTTCCTGCACATAGGCGCCAAAACGCCCGTCGCGCAGCGTAATTTCGGCGCCGCTCTCGGGGTCTTGTCCCAGAACTTTCACGCCCGGACGCGCGTTCTCGGCGGCGTCGCCGGTCGGGGGCGACAGCGTGCGGGTGAAGCGGCATTCGGGATAGTTCGAGCAGCCGATGAAGGCGCCGTATTTGCCGAGTTTCAGCGACAGTCTTCCGCCCTCGCAGGACGGGCAGGCGCGCGGATCGCCGCCTTCGGCCTTGGCCGGGAAAATATGCGGCCCCAGCAGATCGTTGAGACTGTCCAGCACCTGCGTCGTGCGCAGCTCCTTGGTGCCGTCGACGGCGGCGGAGAAATCGCGCCAAAAATCGCGCAGCACGGTCTTCCACTCGAGTTCGTTGTTGGAGACCAGATCGAGCTTTTCCTCCAAGTCGGCGGTGAAATCATATTCCACGTAGCGCGTGAAGAAGCTCTCCAGAAACGCCACGACCAGTCGGCCCTTGTCCTCCGGCACGAGGCGCTTTTTTTCGATTCGCACATAGTCGCGCTCGCCGAGCACGGCGACGGTGGAAGCGTAGGTCGAGGGGCGGCCTATCCCCAACTCCTCCATGCGCTTGATCAGCGTCGCCTCGGTGAAGCGCGGCGGCGGCTCGGTAAAATGCTGGGTCGCGTCGATCTTCTCGCGCGTGACCGGCTCGCCGGCCTCCATGCGCGGCAGGCGGCCGCCGTCCTCGTCAGCCTCGTCGTCGCGGCCTTCCTGATAGAGTTCGAGGAAACCGGCGAAACGCACGACCTGGCCAGTGGCGCGCAGCTCCAGATTGCGCGCGCCAGCCTTCGCATCAATATCGACCGTGGTGCGCTCCAGCTCCGCCGACTCCATCTGGCTGGCGACGGCGCGGTTCCAGATCAGCTCGTAGAGCTTGGCCTGTTCGCCGTCGAGATGGCGCGCCATGTCCTTGGGCAGTCGGCTGGCGTCGGTCGGGCGGATCGCCTCATGCGCTTCCTGTGCGTTCTTCGCCTTGGCGGTGTATTTGCGCGGCGCCTTGGGCACGAAGCGCTCGCCATATTGCTTGCCGATCACCGCGCGGATGCTGGCGATCGCCTCGGGCGCCATGTCCACGCCGTCGGTTCGCATATAGGTGATGAGGCCGGCGGTCTCGCCGCCGATGTCGACGCCCTCATAGAGTCGCTGCGCGATGCGCATCGTGTGCGCCGGCGCCAGGCCGAGCTTGCGCGAGGCCTCCTGTTGCAGCGTCGACGTCGTGAACGGCGCTTGGGGATGGCGCTTGACGGGCTTGGCGTCGACCGAGCGTATGGTGAACGCGGCGGCGTCCAGCGCCTTCTTAAAATCCTCGGCCTCCTTGCCCTCGCCAATGTCGAGGCGGGTGATCTTCTTGCCGTCGGCGCCGACGAGGCGGGCGATGAACGGCTCGCCTCGTTGGGTTTTCAGATGCGCGACCAGCGACCAATATTCGCGGGAAACGAACTTCTCGATTTCCAACTCGCGGTCGCAGACGAGGCGTAGCGCGACGGATTGCACGCGCCCGGCCGAGCGCGCGCCGGGCAGCTTGCGCCACAGCACGGGAGAAAGCGTGAAGC
>JBAUVQ010000280.1:0-7045 GCA_049583305.1 Methylocystis sp. | reverse complement strand
TCGCTGGTCGCATAGTGGAGTTGCTGACCGACAGGGAGCTCTCGCGACGACTTGGCGAAAACGGGCGGGAACATTGGCGCGCGAATTTTTGTTTCAGCGCGTTTCGCCGCCGCATGGAGCCGATACTCGCGGAGTTCGTGAAGCTCTGAGTCGAGAGACGACGCGGGACTTAACCGGGGCGTTCGGCCTTGGCGTCTTTGATCGATTTGGCGAGGCTCGAAATGGAGGCGGCGGTCGCCACCGGCCATTGCTCGTCGGGAGCGTAAGCGGCCGTCGCGCGAACGAGAGTGCGCGGAATGACGCCGGCGGGTCTATCGGATCTCCAGCGTCACGCGCCGCGCGAGACGGGGCAGAAGGCGCGCCATGTCTCGCGCCTTTAACGCCACGCATCCGGCCGTTGGAGCGAGATCGTCGGTAGCGACATGGAAAAAAATAGCGCTGCCGCGCCCGCGCACGGCGGGACGGATATTGTAATTCAGCACGCCGATGAAGTCGTAAAGGCGATCATCGCGCCAAAGCTGTTCGTGACGCAGGCGCGTGGGGCCGTTCATGGCGCGATTGTATAGGAAGCCGTTTGGATCGTCGCACCAAATGGCGGCTTTGCGCGCGTCGCGCGTCGGCGGTCGAACCCCCGCCAACGAAAATCGACTCGGGCGGACGACTGCATAGAGCAGCCGTAGGGCGCCCTTGGGAGTTGCGCCGTCGCCCTCGCGTTTGTCGCGAGTTGGGCCGGCCCGTCCCAGGCCGCATGGCAGCGTCAGTGTTCCCGCGATCAATCGACCTTGATGAGGCGCGCCGCAAATCGACCGCGCGACCAGCAATCGGCGTAGACCCGCGCGCGCCGCGTCGCCCTTTGCAAATCGCGTCTTTTGAGCCATTTTCGTGGGGAAACGTTTGGATGGATCGAAGGTCATGAGACTTTTCCGCGAAGACATCCGGTTTCGCCGACGGCCGCGCCCATGACGATCGCGGTGCTGATCGTCGGGGACGCCGACTTACGCGACGCGCTGAGGGAACAATTCGCGTGCGAGGCTTCCCTCGCGGCACGGGAAGCCGAAGCGCCTGATGACGCGATGGCCGCGCTCAAAGCCGAGGCGCCCGACGTCCTGTTGATCGCCGACGATATCCCCGCGCCGGGTCCGGCGGCGCTGTCGAGGATGGCGCGGGCCGCCAATTTCGAGGGCCCCGCGATCTTGCTGGCGAGCCGCGAGACGGCGACGACCCGGGATTTCGAAGGCGCCATGCGTCGACCCCTGCGTTTCGCCGAACTCATAGCCCTTATTCGCGAGAGAATCGAGGCCCGCGCGCTCGCTGCGGCCCGCTCGCCGCTCGACGATCGCCAGTTTTGCGCGACCACGCAAACGTTCCTGGGCGCGGATGGTGTTCGCCGCCTTTTGACGGAAAAGGAAACGGCGATTCTCGCGCGTCTCGCGAACGAACGCGGCGGGGTTGTCGCCAGGGAGGTATTGTTGCGCGAGATTTGGGGCTATAACGCCTCCATCTCCACGCATACGCTGGAGACCCATATCCACCGCTTGCGCCGGAAGATCGAAAATTCGTCCGGGCGACCCGCGCTCTTGCTGACGGCTCCGAGCGGTTACCGGCTGACGACGATAAATCCCGCGAAAATAGATGACGAGGCTTGAGCCGCGTCGAAGCAGGGAAAATCCATGGCTCTCGACACCGAACTGGACGCACTCACGCGCATCGACCTCTTCGCCGTCTTCGAAGCCGAGGCGCTGCGAGCGCTGGTCTACGGCGCGGAAACGCGATTGCTGCGCGCGGGCGACGTCCTGTTTCGCCGGGGGGAAGCGGCGGACGGCGGCTATTTGCTCGCGACCGGCTCCATCGCTATCGAGGGACGCGACCCCGGAGCGCAAGTCGAGAAAATCCTGCGGCCGCTGCTTCTCATTGGCGAAATCGCCTTGATCGCGGCCACCGCCCGGCCGGTCACCATGTTCGCGCGCGAGCCCTCCACGGTATTAAAAATCTCGCGGACGCTATTCCACGATATCCTCGAAAAACATCCCGTGACCGCGTCTCGGGTCCGTCGGCTGTTTCAGGATCGGCTCCAGCAATTCGCGCGGGGGCCGAATATCGACGGGATCTCCTAGTCGTGAGAGCGGCTTTCGGTCCGGATGTTGTTTTCCCAATCCAAGGCAGGGCCGATGCTCGTCCGATCAGCAACGCGCGAGGCGCCGCTCTTGTTCGGGCTCGCTCGGCGTGGGCGCTTTTGGCCGTCTCTTTCAGCGGCACTTATCGTTCAGAATGCGAGCGATCTTGAGGTTTAAAATATTGCCTCCGGTTTCGATCCCGAAGGTTTCGCCAGGCTCCACCGTGATGGGCCCCTGCGGGGCGGTCAGCGTCACCTTCCTTATCGGGGTCCACGCGCCGTTCGACAGCTGCTGAAAATCCGCGCAGGAAATCCCCGAGGCTTGCGCCGCCGAAGGATGTTTGGAGGCGGTTTCGGCGGCGCCGGGAAACGGCGACAAGAATAGGCCCGCCATGAGAGCAGCGTATCCGAATTTCATTGTGATCGCTCCGGTGGATGGTCAGGAGAACGGCCGACGCCACGGCGGGCGGCTCGCTGTCGGTGGATTGCGTGATGGATCGGGGCTCCCCGTGAATCCGAAGCCGCCGGGATTCACGGAGTCGCCGAGTCTCTGTAGGCCCAAGATGTTAAACGGGATCGCGCTTGTAGACTTCTTAATATAGGCGGAGGCCGTTACCAGTCGATCTGCGTTCTAACCAGGAAGGTATTCGGATGCGCTCCGTTTTCGAAAGGTGAACTGGAGGGCGCCGATAAAGCCAACACCCTGGTCCAGTTCGCCATCACGCGCAGGCCCGGCTCCGCGTACCAATTGAGGCCGAGGGTAAAATCTTCCTCGCGTCCGCCGAGGACGCCGGAATTATAGACCGCGATCTTTCCGGCGCTCGTCGGCGCCAAGCCGAACAGCGTGGAGAACATCGAGTTTTGGATAGGGCCATTGTTCAGATTCACTTCGCTGAGACGCGCGGTCAGCGCCCAGGCGCCCCAACCGCCAGCGCTCAAGGGACGCTTGATCTGAATCTGCCGGAAGCCGCCGCCATTGGTGTTGCTGTCGACCTGATAGGCGGAGGCTTTAGATTCGCCAGTCAGGAAGATCATGCCGGAAACATAATAACCGTCGAAATAGAGCGAGGAGCCGCCGGGCGATAGGGGATATTCTGTGTAGCCCTTCGCGTTGGGCGCGTAGGCGTTGTTGGCGAGGATGGCGGCCACGTTGTTTTCCAGAATCGCGCTGGCGTTTCGGTCGTATCTAGCGCCCATATACTCGGCCTGTAGCGAAAACGGACCGTAGGCGCCCGAGATTTCCGCGCCATAGACGAGAACATCCTTCACGCACTTGCCCGCGGCGGTTGTTCCGGCGATTTGCGTGCCAAACAGGGGACTGGGGACGCCGGGCGCGCCGGGAACTTGGCCCAAGGCTCCCGATGGATTGGCGCCGCAGGAGAGATCGGGCGTGCCGAGCAGATTGGTTTTCAGGATATTGCTTTCCATATCGGTGCCGGCGCCTAGATTCATTACCCGGTCGTCGTTGGCGGCAGTGGAATCGCCGGGATTATGATAGCGTCCGGAAGCGCCAAAATGCAGCAGGCGATCCTCGCTCCAGATGGGGGCGTACGAGGCGCGGGCGGTGATGTCGAAATATTGGCGTCCGCCTGTCCCGACCCAGTTCTGGTTCTGGGGAACCCAATAGGGCACCAATGTCTCCGCCGAAGGCTTCAGCGACGCGTCCTCCACGCTGGAGGAGGAAAGGGCGGCCTTGACGAACCAATTGGACCCGTGCGTTAACGCGGCGATTCCGATGTGACGCGAGGCGCCGAAGGTGTCGGACATCAGCGAGCGTTCGATGAAGTCGATGTAGTTTTTCGATGTCGCCGACCGCTCCATGCCGTGCGGCAAATAGAAATTGCCAATCTGGATTTCGATCGGATTTTCGAGGAATGGCGGCCGGAAGCCCGGATATTTTAGCGCGACATAGGCGTCGCGGATGCCGCCAACCGCACCCACGGTGGTCGCATTGCCGCCGCCCACGAAATCATATTGGAATTTATATTCCCAGATTCCGCGCAGCCGGCCTTCGACCTGAAGACGCGCCTGGGCGAGGTTCGCCGCCTCGGAAAGGCCCTTTTCGGGCATGGTCGATCCGCCGCCATCCACGAACATACGGCCGCCCAAATGGAAGCTGTCCGAGTGATCCAAGGATTCGATCGTGAGACCGTGGCTCAAATCGACAAAGAATGGCAGCGGCGGGCGTTCGGCGCCGTATTTCGCGACAAGTCCCGTATTGGCGGCGCTGGCGGGGCGGGTCTGTGCGCGTGCTTCCTTTTTCTCGCGCGCCTGCTTGGCGACTTTCGCCTCAAGTTGCTTCAAGCGCTGCGCCAGGGGCATCAGCTGTTTGACCTGCGCCTTGAGGAGGCGAATCTCGTCGGCCGTGTCGTCGGCCAATGCCGGATACGCCCCCGCCGAGAAAACGACGAGAGACAAGGACAAAAGCGATGCCTCCCTGGCCCAAAACTTCGTCTTCATTTGCGTCCACCCCAAATCGAATCGCGGCTCTTAAGAGACCACGAAATGCTCCCCTCGCCTCCCTCATTCTCGAGGAAGCGCCATGTTTTCCTTATTAGGCCAAAACGTGATAAAGTCTATAAAAATCATTCAGTCTATCATAATTATGGTCTATTTCGTTCGCCTCTGTTGCGAATATGTCACACACGGTCTGTCGCCGGCCTCATAATTTCCGGGGGGGATGCGGAGAGCTAGACCGATATTCGCTGGATTTCCGAAGAAGCGGGGCAGTCGAGATCACATCGCGAGGCGAGGTCCCCGAAAGCTTCGGTTGTCGGAGCGTGCAAAGTCGTACGTGCCGCCGAGAGCGCGCCTTTCAGGAACAGGAATCGTGGGCTTCGTCCTTCACCGAAATTGGAGGGGCGACCGTGACCTTATGAATGAATGGAGAAAAGACTCGCGGCTACAATTTCGACCCTGCGAGTCAAACGGTCGAGTCGTAGCGAAGTGGCGCGCCTCGTCAGGCAACCTACCAAGCCAGCGCTATCGACAAAGCCGCATCGGAAGCCAAGGGTGGATTAGCGAAGGAGCAACCTTCGCCTTGCCTCATTTCGCGATCAGCACGGGACATGGCGCGAGCTGCGTGATGCGATCCGCGCGGCTTCCGACGAGTCTTTCGTATAGCTCCGAATGCCCGACCGCGCCGATAACCAGCAATTCCACTTGAAGTTCCGCGGCGAGTTCGACGATGTCGCGAACGGGATGTCCAACGAGAACATGCGCGTGTAGTTGGACGTGGCGCTCCCGCGCCGCGTCGCTGGAGCGTCGCAGAACGTCGGCGTAACGCCGATCCGCGCTTTCCTTCGCGTCGCGCACATCGGCGATGAACTCGGGCAGATTCGGGAGTTCCTCGACGCACACCATATGCAATTCGGATTGATTCTGCTCCGCCAGCGCTATCGCCAGCGACAATGCGCGAAACGCCGTCTCCGAGCCGTCGTTCGCGTGCAGGATTTTCTTGAACAATGTGGCCTCCCCGTCATCACTGGTTTGTCCCCGTGGCCGTCGCCTCGGTCGTCACGCCGACCGCGCCGTCGACCGAGTCTTTCGGCAGAAGATGGCGCGGCAGAAAGAAGCTGTTGGCGATGACGGTCGGAATGATCGCGGTGGCGATGATGGCGGCGACCAATGTGGAGTATTGGCTCTCGTCGATGATCTTGTGCGACAGGCCGAACAGCGAGGCGATCGTACCGAAGGTCAGACCGGAGGCCATGATCAAAGTGGTGTACATCGCGTCCCTTGGCGGCGACCCGAAGGCCTTGGCCACGGGATAGACGCTGAGGACCTTGGTTACGACCTCGACGACGAGCAAAATAACCACGCCGATTGGCGCCAGGATGACGCTCCCAATCGATACGAAATAGCCCGCCCTTATGAAGTAAAACGGAGTCAGCAGTCCGATGACGATGGTGCGAAGGCGGCGGATCAAGGCGTGATCGCGACCGACGCTGCCCGCGAGCGTCATGCCGATGAGATAGGCGGGCAACACAGCTTCGCTGTCCGCCCACGTGGCCAGCGCCCCCATCCCGAGCAGACAGAACAACAGGAGTTTCGCCTCGAATTCCGAGGGCCGTCCGCCAAACAATTTGAACAGATGGGGCGTGATCCGCGGCAGGCCGATGAAGGCGCCGGCGATCGAGACCACGAACAGCGCCGTTTTCCACGTGAACGGGGCGAACACTAGCCCGAGCGTGACGACCGTGCCGAGATCGGTGACGAAACAGGCGGCGAGAATGGTCTTGCCGAAGTCCGTCCGGTTGAGGCCGTATTCCATCATCACCGTATAGACCACCGCGACCGAAGTCGCCGCCAGCGCGATGCCCGCGAGGATGGCCGGCATCGTCTCCCATCCGAGAAGATAATGCGCCGCCGCCCAGCACCCGATCGCGGGAAGCAGGAAGCTCGCCACGCCGATCGAGACCGATTCTTTCCATTTCGCCTTGAAGACATCGGGGTCAAGCTCCGCTCCGGCGAGGAAGGTCAGGAGAATGGCCCCGACGCCGGCGAGGGTTTTCACCCAAGGCTCTTGCACGCCAAAGATTTCGGCGCCGACCGTGACGCTAAAAATCGCCCGCGCGAGCATGCCAACGATGATCTCGGATAGAGCGGTCGAGATCCGCAATTTGTTGGACACCAGGGTCGCGATCAGCGCGAGCCCGAACACCAAAGCCATTTGCGCCCAAATGCCGGTCATGATCGTTCCTGAATGTTAGAGCTGCGTGTCGAGAGGCGGGCCAAGCGCCAAGAGGCCGTCGTCACCCTTGGTGTCGGCCAAGGGCAAGCGGAAAGCGGACAGGCGCGCGAAAGACCAAGCGGGATTTTCATCGCCAAATCGGGCACGCGGCTCCTCCTCGCGCTCCTCGCGCGGTAGGAGTCATCGGCCTCTTCGGCGGTTTTGGGGAACTCCATCCCCGTTTTTTTGCAGGGCTATTT
>JBAUVQ010000279.1:0-4389 GCA_049583305.1 Methylocystis sp. | reverse complement strand
TGATCTTCTGTCTTCGAGCCCGCGCCCATCGCGGCCTCGATGGCGATCGAAAGGCCGGGGGCGATCGACGACGCACCCGCTCGCGGGCCGCAGCAACGCGAAGGACGCCAGGCGGGCGAGTTTCTTGGCCATCGCGAGGAATGGGCGCAGCCCAGGGGAAGAAACTCGCCTGGCGGCGTTGCGGCATAGGCGATCGAGGCGCAGCCGGCCTTCGGCCAGATCAAGCCATTGAAGAGGCCGTGTGGGAGCGGCGCAACCAGACAGCGACCAAACAGGAGAACTGGCGACCGTCGTCCTCTGGAAGCAATTCGGCGGCGCCCGGCGAAGCAGCCCCGAGTCCACAGCCGTTCCGCCCCGTCTCCCAAACCAACATCGCGGACGCCGAGAGACCCCACGCAAGACCGCGGCAAGCCAGAGGCCTCGCGCCGCCGGAGCCGCCTGTTCCAGCCAGAGCGTCGACCGCGCCCCCGCCCGGCGTCGCCCGGACGATCCGTCAACACCCGATCATGGATCGAGCTCGGAGCCGCGCTACGGCGTTCGTGATGGTCGCTCATGGTTGATGGAAGCCGTCGCGGCGAATGGGTCTTGCACCGTGCGATGCCCTGCGCCGGCTGACCGGGCGGGGCCTGCGGAACGCCTGTCGAGATGGCGACGTCGAAGATGATCGCTGCGACGATCGAGAAGGAGCGGGATGCCGATGACGAAAAGATCGTGATGAAGGTCTCCGTAGCGCCGCGTTCTCCGTGAAGAAGCGTCGAACCCTCGCGCCTTCAAAAGAACGGCGCGACGCGAACGAAAGCGGAAAAAATGGGCGGCGGCGAAAATCCGTGAGGACTTCCGCCGCCGGGCGGGCGTGTTCGAAGCCCGGTCAACCCCAGGGATCGAATTCGTGGACCACAATTTCGGGATCGCCGTCATATTCGGCGCTCGTCATGATGCCGAAGTCCTCATCGCCGGCGCGAAAGACGACGACGCAGGTCATGAGGGTGGTGGCGAGGCTCCAGCCGCAGGCGTAAGCGGTTGCAAGGGCTTGAGACATTTTCGGCTCCCGTCTTTGAGGCGGGGACCATCCCCGCGCGACAGGCGCCCGTGAGTCCGGCCCATGGCCGCAATCACCTCGGAGGCGAAGCCGAAGAGGCCGCACGCTCGCGTAGCGGACCCTTCACGGGTTGATGGCGTCAGGCCATGGGCCGGACCAAGGATTGCGCCAATGAGAGCGGGGTGGCGCCCGCCGGGGCGGTAGCCGATGAATCTCCGCCCACAGCAGGAGTATTGCGGCGGCCTCGCAGATGGTCGTCTTGTCGTTGAAAGTCAGACAACAAGCCGACCACTTTCATCCGCGGGTCGTCGCGGGCAGCTCGCTTCCCCCACCTTGCCGCCGGCCCCGCAACCGGCGTAACCTTCGCCCTCGCCAAATCCGCGCGGCGCCGTTGGTCATAGAAACATGTCCCGCATCTTCCTCAGCCATTCGAGCAGGAACAACGCCGAGGCCAGGGCGCTGGCGGATTGGCTGGCCACGCAGGGCTTCGACGATGTTTTTCTCGATCTCGACCCGCAGCGCGGCATCGCCGCCGGCGAACGTTGGGAGCGCGCGCTCAACCAGGCGGCGCAGCGCTGCGAGGCGGTGCTGTTCCTCGTCTCCAAGGCCTGGCTCGAGTCCGATTGGTGCCTGAAGGAGTTCAACCTCGCACATCGGCTCAACAAGCGCCTTTTCGGCGTCCTCATCGAGGATATTCCGCTCGCGAGCCTGCCCGCGACATTGACGGGAACATGGCAGCTCGTCCCACTGGTTTCGGGACGCGACCACATCATGCTGCGCGCGGTTCTGCCGACGACGCATGAGGAGGTTCACGTCACCTTCTCGCAGGAGGGCCTGACGCGGCTGAAGATCGGCCTGGAGCGCGCCGGGCTCGACCCGAAATTCTTCGTCTGGCCGCCGGAAGGCGACCCGAACCGCGCTCCCTATCGCGGGTTGCGCCCCTTGGAGGCGGAGGACGCCGGCATTTTCTTCGGGCGCGAGGCCGCGACCATCGGCACGCTCAATCGTCTGCGGGGCCTGAGCGACGCCGCTCCGCCGCGCTTTCTCGTCATTCTCGGCGCGTCCGGCGCCGGCAAATCGTCCTATCTCCGCGCTGGCCTGCTGCCGAAGCTCGCGCGCGACGACCGCCATTTTCTGCCCCTGCCGGTGGTGCGACCCGAGCGCGCCGCGATTACGGCTGAGTCCGGGTTTTTGCGCGCGCTGGAAAAAGCCTTCGCCGATCATGGCGTCGCGGTGGCCCGCGCCGACATACGGACAGCGATAGAGGGAGGCGCGGCGACCGTGAGGCCGCTGCTCGCCATGCTCGTCGACAAGGCGCGCGCGCCGCTTCTCGTCGACGATCCGCAAGCCAAACCGCCGGTTCTGGTGCTGGCGATCGATCAGGGTGAGGAGCTGTTTCATTCCGAGGGCGCGCAGGAGGGACAGGCTCTCCTGACCTTTCTCGCGGCGCTGCTGGCGGAAGATTCGCCCGCCATGATCGCCATTGTCGCGATCCGATCGGATTCCTATGAGCGGCTCCAGACCGCCAGGCCGTTGGAGGGCGTCGAGCAGCGCACGGAAAGCCTGCCGCCGATGCCGCGCACCTCCTATCACGAAGTGATCGAAGGCCCGCCGGAGCGGCTGAAACAGACGAACCGCCCGCTCGCCATCGACCCCGCGCTGACGCAGGCTCTGCTTGCCGACATAGAATCGGGCGGCGGACGTGACGCCTTGCCCCTGCTCGCCTTCACGCTGGAGCGCCTCTATATCGAATTTGGCGCAAGGGGGCGGCTGACGCTTGCCGATTACCAGCAACTCGGGGGCATAAAGGGCTCGATCGAGGCGGCGGTGGAGCGGGCGCTCAAAAGCGCCGACGGCGATCCGCGCATTCCGGCGGATGGCGCGGCGCGTCTGACGCTGCTGCGGCGGGGGCTCATTCCCTGGCTCGCCGGCATTGATCCCGAGACCGGAAGCCCGCGCCGGCGCGTCGCGCGCAAATCCGAAATTCCAGAGGAGGCGAGGCCGCTTATTGATTTGCTGGTCGAGCAAAGGCTGCTTTCGACCGATGTCGCGCAAGACACGGGCGAGGTGACAATTGAACCAGCCCACGAAGCCTTGCTGCGGCAATGGGGGCTGTTGCAAGGCTGGCTGGAAGAGGATTTCGCCGCGCTGTCGACGTTGGAAAGCGTCAAGCGCGCTGCGCGGGACTGGGCGGCTAACAACAAAGAGTTTGCTTGGCTTGTCCATCAGACTAAGCGACTGGACGAGGCTGAAAGTTTGATGGCTGTCAAGAATATCGCGGGCTATTTGGATTCTAGTGACAGGGATTACGTTGAGGCATGCTGCGCTCAAAGAGACAGGGAGGTTGATTACAAAATTGCACGTTCAATCGCTCTCGAAAAATTTGTTGAACCATGGCTCCGTGCAAAAATTGTGGAACTTAAAGATGCTTCGGCCAAACTCAGCGCCGAGACGAAATGGCATTTCTCCGCTGATGCAAAGAAAATAGACCTTGAGATTGCATCAATAAACAATTTTCTTGGAGCGAACGGCAAATGGCACCCACAGAAGGCGGTATACGAAAAGACGTTGGGCGCGATGGAAGATTATGTTGATGTTTACAAATTTCCTTGTTGCGGTCTGCATGTATTGGTTGATGACGAGGGGCCTACACAATATAGGTTCGACGGCTGTTGTTCCGCTCAAGCGTAGTTGCCCGGGCCCGGCGTGGTTGCAGAGTTTGAAGGGGGGCGCTTACGCGCCGCCTTCGTCGAATTTCCACACGGGGATGCCGAGCTTCCTCGCCTTGTCCGCGAGATTGGCCGATATCCCCGAGCCGGGGAAAGCGATGACGCCGATCGGCAAAACGTCGAGCATCTGGTCGTTGCGCTTGAACGGCGCGGCCTTGGCGTGCTTCGTCCAGTCTGGCTTGAAGGCGATCTGCGAAACCTTTCGATGATCGGCCCATCTGGCTGCGATGCGCTCGGCGCCCTTCGGTGAACCCCCGTGCAGCAGTACCATGTCGGGGTGCTTGGCGTGAACCTTGTCGAGCCGGTCCCAGATGGCGCGATGATCGTTGAATTCGAACCCGCCGGTGAAGGCGATTTTCGGTCCGGCGGGGAGCAGCACGTGCGTCTCGGCGCGGCGTTTGGCGGCGAGGAAATCGCGGCTGTCGATCATGGCCGAGGTCAGCGCGCGGTGATTGACCATCGATCCACTGCGCGGACGCCAGGATGATCCGGTATGGCGCTCGAACTGTTCGGCGGCGCAATCGCGGAAGAATTCAAAACTGTTCCTGCGCTCGATCAGCGTCATCCCCTCGGCGGTGAGGCGCTCCAATTCGACCGAGCGGATTTCGGAGCCGTCCTGTT
>JBAUVQ010000278.1:0-1754 GCA_049583305.1 Methylocystis sp. | reverse complement strand
CCCTCCAAAGGTCGGCTTACCGAAGAGGCTTGTCTTTCTTGCCGGGCGTGCGGACGGGACCAAACCCCCTTCCAAACGATGGCTATCCTGATGATCGTTATGCGCGTCACGCGCATAATCGCGCATTTTGGATTGCTAACGGCGCATCACCGGATCGCTGTCGCGCGGCTTGTCGCGTGGCGTCGGTTCATGGATCGCTGACTTACGACGTTCGTCGCGTCTCCATCGCGCGCGAGCGAAGGATGTCTGCTGTCCACCGAAGCCTGTTTGCCGGCGCGGCCTCGCCCGCGCCCTTCGTTGGGGGATGCCGCGATGACCGACCGTATCCAGGAATTTCTGCGCGCGCGCCGTCTTGAAGGCCGCGACATTGGCCCTTGCCTCGTTGTCGATCTCAATGTCGTGCGCGACAATTATCGCGCCTTCGCCAAGGCGCTGCCGGACACGCGCGTGTTCTACGCCGTGAAGGCCAATCCCGCGCCGGAGGTGCTGTCGTTGCTGGCGGGGCTTGGTTCGTGCTTCGACACGGCCTCGGTGGCCGAGATCGAAATGGCGTTGGCCGCCGGCGCGAGCGCCGACCGAATCAGCTTCGGCAACACGATCAAGAAGGAGCGCGACATCGCCCGCGCCTACGAGCTGGGCGTGCGGCTGTTCGCGGTCGATTGCGAGGCCGAGGTCGAGAAGATCGCGCGCGCCGCGCCGCGCTCCAAGGTGTTCTGCCGCGTTTTGTGCGACGGCGCCGGAGCGGAATGGCCGCTGTCGCGCAAGTTCGGCTGCGCGCCGGAGATGGCGCCGAGCGTGCTCGAAACCGCGCATCGGCTCGGACTCGCCGCGCATGGCGTGTCGTTTCACGTCGGTTCGCAGCAGCGCGATCCGCGCATGTGGGACGGCGCGCTGGCGTCCGCCTCGGCGATCTTCCGCGAGCTGGCCGAGCGCGGCATTCAGCTTCAGATGGTCAATCTCGGCGGCGGCTTTCCGACCAAATATCTGAACAACGTGCCGGCCGTGAAAACCTATGGCAATGCGATCTTTCGCGCGCTGTCGAAGCATTTCGGCAACCGCATTCCCGAGACGATCATCGAACCGGGCCGCGGCATGGTCGGCAACGCCGGCGTGATCGAGGCGGAAGTAGTGCTGATCTCCAAGAAGTCGCGAGAGGACACGCTGCGCTGGGTCTATCTCGACATCGGCAAGTTCAACGGCCTCGCCGAGACCACGGACGAGATGATCCGCTATCCGATTCGCACGCAATACGACGGCGGCGCCGCCAGCCCCTGCGTGATCGCGGGACCGAGTTGCGACTCGATCGATGTGCTCTACGAGAAGGAGCCGTACGAGCTTCCGGTCAGTCTGGAGATCGGCGCCAAGGTGCTGATCGAGGGAACGGGAGCCTATACGACGACCTATTCCTCGATCTGTTTCAACGGCTTCGCGCCGCTGGAGTCGTTCGTCATCTAAGTCCGAGCGTTTCGTTCCCCGTTGTCCCGGCCGGCCGGCGCTGCAATCAGGCGCTCGGCGCGAGGGTCGCTTGTCTTCCAACGGAGGCAGTGATGACCTTTGATCTTGCCCTTCGCGCCGCTCCCCTCGCGGCTTTCGCGCCCGCCGGCTTCGTCATCGACGACGAATCGCCGGACGACGTCTTCGCGCGCGAAAAATTGCTCGACGCTTGCTTCGGGCCCGCGCGCTTCCTGAAGACCTGCGAGAAGCTGCGCGCCGGGCGCGCGCCCGCGCGGGGCCTCGCGCTCGCGGCGCATGAC
>JBAUVQ010000277.1:0-4068 GCA_049583305.1 Methylocystis sp. | reverse complement strand
GCCAAGGACATCGTCAAGCGCTTTTCCACCGGCGCCATGTCCTTCGGGTCGATCTCGCGCGAGGCGCACACCACCCTCGCCATCGCCATGAACCGCATTGGCGGCAAGTCGAACACCGGCGAGGGCGGCGAAGAAGCGGACCGCTTCAAGCCCGAGGCGAATGGCGACAGCAAGCGATCGGCCATCAAGCAGGTAGCTTCGGGCCGCTTCGGCGTCACCGCGGAATATCTTGTCAATTCCGACATGATCCAGATCAAGATGGCGCAGGGCGCGAAGCCCGGTGAGGGCGGACAATTGCCCGGCGACAAGGTCGACGCCGTCATCGCCAAGGTGCGCCATTCGACGCAAGGCGTCGGACTGATCTCGCCGCCGCCGCATCACGACATCTATTCGATCGAGGATTTGGCGCAGCTGATCTTCGATCTTAAGAACGTCAACCCGAAGGCGAACGTTTCCGTGAAGCTCGTGTCGGAGGTGGGCGTCGGCACGGTCGCGGCCGGCGTGTCCAAGGGCCGGGCCGATCACGTGACGATCTCGGGTTACGACGGCGGCACGGGCGCCTCGCCCCTGACCTCGATCAAGCACGCGGGCAGCCCTTGGGAAATCGGCCTCGCCGAGACCCATCAGACACTCGTTCTGAACGGGCTGCGCTCGCGTATCGCCGTGCAGGTCGACGGCGGCTTGCGCACCGGGCGTGACGTGGTGGTCGGCGCCTTGCTTGGCGCCGACGAGTTCGGTTTCGCGACGGCGCCGCTAATCTCCGCCGGCTGCATCATGATGCGCAAGTGCCATCTCAACACTTGTCCGGTCGGCGTCGCGACGCAAGACCCGGTGCTGCGCAAGCGCTTCGTCGGACAACCCGAACATGTCATCAACTTCTTCTTCTTCGTCGCCGAGGAAGTGCGCGAGTTGATGGCGTCCATGGGCTATCGCCGCTTTGACGAGCTCATTGGACAGGCGCGGATGCTCGACAAGGACCAGGCGCTGGCGCATTGGAAGTCGCAAGGTCTGGACTTCACCAAGCTGTTCCATAAGCCGGCGGGGGAGGGCGAGGCCATCCGTCACAGCGCGCGGCAGGATCACGGGCTCGACAAGGTTCTCGACAACAGCCTGATCGCGCAGGCGCGGGCCACCATCGACCGCGGCGCCAAGGTGACGATCGAGACGCCGATCCGCAACGTCGACCGCGCCACCGGCGCCATGCTCTCCGGCGAGATCGCCCGGGTCTATGGCCATGCGGGCCTGCCCGAGGACACGATCGACATTCGGGCCTTTGGCACCGCGGGTCAGAGCTTTGGCGCGTTTCTGGCGCGCGGCGTGACGCTGCGGCTGGAGGGCGAGGCGAACGATTATGTCGGCAAGGGCCTCTCTGGCGGCAAGATCGTCATCTATCCCTCGCGCGACGCCAAGCAGATCACGCCGCATCAATCGATCATCGTCGGCAACACCGTGCTTTATGGCGCCATCGCCGGCGAGTGTTATTTCCGCGGGGTGGCCGGCGAGCGTTTCGCCGTGCGCAACTCTGGCGCGATCGCGGTCGTCGAGGGCGTCGGCGATCACGGCTGCGAATATATGACTGGCGGCATCGTCGTGGTGTTGGGGGCCACCGGCCGCAATTTCGCGGCCGGCATGTCTGGCGGCATCGCCTATGTGCTGGACGAGGAGGATAATTTCTCTTCGCGCTGCAATCTCGCGATGGTCGATCTTGAACCGCTCTCGGAAGAAGAGACGGCGATGACCGAGACTTTCCATCAATCGGGCGATCTCGAGGGGCATGGCCGCGTCGACATCATGGGCGACATGACCCGTTTCGACGCGGAACGGCTGCGCCAGTTGATCTCCAATCACGCGCGCTACACCGGCTCGACCCGCGCGCGAGAGATCCTGGAGAATTGGGAAGATTATCGGCCCAAGTTCCGCAAAGTCATGCCGGTGGAATACCGCCGCGCGCTGACCGAGCTTTTGGCCAAGGGCAAGCCGACGCAAGCGCTGAAGGCGGCGGGAGAATGAAACGTTCTCCTCGTCGCGGCGCGTGTTGCGCCGCAGCGTAATTTTCGTGCGCGAAAAAATACGAACGCCGTCGCTATCGCGGCGGGTGGGATGAGTTATAACCCGTGCGAGGCGACAGCGCGCCGAACATGGAAGAACTGGTGAGCAGCGAGCGCCATGGGCAAGGTGACGGGTTTTATCGAAATCGACCGGCAGGACCGCAAATATAAGCCGGCCGCCGACCGCATTCGCCATTACGAGGAATTCGTGATTCCTCTGTCCGAGGAAGCCACGCGAAATCAAGCGGCGCGCTGCATGAATTGCGGCATTCCGTTCTGTCACAACGGCTGTCCGGTCAACAATCAGATTCCCGACTGGAACGATCTCGTCTACGAGGGCGACTGGAAGCGCGCGCTGGCCAATCTGCACTCGACCAATAATTTCCCCGAATTCACCGGTCGCGTCTGTCCGGCGCCCTGCGAGGCGTCCTGCACGCTCAACCTCACCGACCAGCCGGTGACAATCAAATCGATCGAATGCACGATCATCGATCGCGGCTTTCGCGAAGGCTGGGTGGTTCCAGAGCCGCCACGCCGCAAGACCAACAAGCTTGTCGCTGTCGTCGGGTCGGGTCCGGCGGGCCTCGCCGCCGCGCAACAACTCGCGCGCGCTGGGCACGGCGTGCATGTCTTCGAGAAGAACGCCAAGGCGGGCGGCCTGCTGCGCTATGGCATTCCGGACTTCAAGATGGAGAAGCATCTTGTCGACCGCAGAGTCGAGCAAATGGAGCGGGAGGGCGTGATCTTCCACTACAATGTCAATGTCGGCGTGGACATGACGGTGGAGGAATTGGTCGGCGCCTATGACGCGGTGCTGCTCGCGGGCGGCGCCGAAGCCCCGCGTGATTTGCCTATCCCCGGCCGCGATCTTAACGGCGTGCATTTCGCGATGGAATTTCTGCCACAGCAGAACCGCAGGGTTTCGGGGGAGCCGGCGACTGGCAACGCGCCGATCCTCGCCTCCGGCAAGCATGTCGTGGTGATCGGCGGCGGCGACACCGGCTCGGATTGCATCGGCACATCGAAGCGTCAGGGCGCGCTGTCCATCACCCAGCTCGAAATCATGCCGCGTCCGCCTGAGAAAGAAGACAAGCTGCGCGTTTGGCCGGATTGGCCGTTAAAGCTCCGCACCTCGTCGTCGCACGACGAAGGCGCGGACCGAGATTTCGCGGTGAGAACGACCGAATTCATCGGCGCGGACGGCGCGGTCAAGGAACTGCGCTGCGCGCGCGTCGACGAGAAGATGCGGGACGTTCCCGGCAGCGAGTTTCCACTGAAGGCGGATCTGGTTCTGCTAGCGATGGGCTTTGTCTCGCCGATGCGCGACGGGCTGTTGCAAAAGCTCGATGTCACGCTAGATCAACGAGGCAATGTGGCGGCGGATACGCGCTCTTATAAAAGCTCGCGCGATAAGGTCTACGCTTGCGGCGACATGCGACGAGGCCAGTCGCTTGTCGTGTGGGCGATCCGCGAGGGGCGTCAATGCGCTCGCTCGGTGGATGAATTTCTGATGGGCGAAACAAATCTGCCAAGGTGAGAAAACATGTTCAATGGTGGCTTCGAAGTCTGGTACTGCGACAATATTGTCGCCGGGCCATGGCCATTCCTACTTCTGCTGCTCCCGCTCGCGGGCGCCTATTACTATGGGCGTCAACAACGCAAGCGTGGATGGATTCTGATCGGCGTATGGCTGCCGCTGCAACTTGCTTTGAGCTTCACGAATAATTTCATGGTGAGCTGTCCGCAGCTCGACATGCCGATTAGCACCGACGGGCCGCAAAATTAGGACGATCCCGGCGAAGCTCGGGACGGTGGCTAAGCCATTGGTCGCATCGCTCGGGGATGTTCGATTTCGCGAGGGGGCGGGCGCTAGATTCCTTTATTTTGTCGTGCTTTCGAAAGGCAAAACCGGCGTCCACTTTTGCCGAAAGCACTTTACTGCGCGGCGGGCGGTCGCGGCATGTTCGCCGGCAGGGAGAAATCGTCGGCGCGGCCGGGGCGGGCCAGTTGGTCGCCACCC
>JBAUVQ010000276.1:0-7060 GCA_049583305.1 Methylocystis sp. | reverse complement strand
ACGAGACATGGGAACAATGGCGAAAGACGCGCAACGCCGATCCGGCGATCCGCGCCATAATCCTCGAACACGAATATGAGGATTGGCCGCGCGGGCGGATCGTGTTCGACCGATCGAAGGATTGTTTCGTCCTCTATGCGGATCGCAAGCTCATGACGGCCGATATGGTCGCGCGAATTCGGGAGCGGTTTCGTCTGCCCGCTGAAACCACCGAGGTCAAAACGGATTCTCATTATCGCAGCCGTGAGAAGCTGGGTTCGTCGATATGAATCCGCTCGTCCTCATTAGGGGAGCGGCGCGGCCCAAGCCGTTTCGAAATCCCCGAAAGTCGACTGGACTTCGACTTCTCGAATGTGAGGTAACAATTGCCATGGCAGGTAGTTGTGATCGAAGAGGCAATGAACCAGATAGCCGTGGCGGCCCTCTCGCAAAGGATGATTTTCGCTGCCTGCGAATATATTCCATTTATAGGCGCCGTCGTTGGTGAGCGCCTCATGAGCGAGGTCGCGATAGGAAGGGCGGATGCGCAAACGCATGGGCTCCTCACCCTCGCCGCAGCTCTGATAGAAGCGCCTTGTCGGGCCGGCGTTGCCGATTCCGACGAAGGCGCCCGTCTGTAACGGGATAATTCCGCCCGGGGATTCCGGGATGATGGCGCCCCCCGTAACGGGATGATCCCGCCCGGGCGCCGCGTGCCGTCGGCTGATGAGATTTGTCTCACCCGTTCTGGTTATTGGTCAAGCTGATTTGGATTTTTGCCCCCGCGCCCGGCGCAGGCTTTCGCCGGACAACTCGATGCGGTGGGCGTTGTGAACGAGGCGGTCGAGGATCGCGTCGGCGTAGGTCGGATCGCCGATGACCTCATGCCAAGCGGCGACGGGAAGCTGGGAAGTGACGATCGTCGATCGGCGACCGTAGCGCTCTTCGAGGATTTCGAGGAGATCGTGGCGAGCGCCGGCGTCGAGCGGTTCGAGAGCGAAGTCGTCGAGAATGAGCAGATCGGCGCGGCCAAGGGATTTGAGCAGACGAGGATGGCGGCCGTCGCCGCGTGCGAGCGCCAGCTCTTCGCAGAGCTTGGGCCAGCGGTGATAGACGACGGAGCGATTGTCGCGGCAGGCCTTCTGGCCGATGGCGCAAGCTAGCCAACTTTTCCCGGTTCCGGTCGGGCCGACGAGGGCGAGATTGTCGTGGGCATCGATCCACTGCCCCTCGGCGAGTTTTTGGAAAAGAGCGCGGTCGAGCCCGCGCGCGGCGCGGTAATCCGCGTCCTCGACGCTCGCGGCCTGGCGGAGTTTTGCGGCGCGCAGCCGCGCGGTCAGCCGCTTGTCGCGCCGAAGAGAGGCTTCCCGATCGAGCAGCAACGCAAGCCAGTCGTGACGATCGAGTTCTTTCGCCTCGTCGCTTTGGGCGAGTTCGGCGAAGGCCTTGGCCATTCCGTAAAGGCCGAGGGCGTGGAGCTGGTCGAGGGTCGGATGTTTCAGCAAGGTCTTTTCTCCTAATGATAGTAGCGCGAGCCGCGGATGTTGGGGTGAAGGATCGGAGCCGCGTCCGCGGCGCGTTTTGGCGCCGGCTTCCGATCGAGCTTGTTGTCGAGAATGGATTTGACCGAGCCGTAGGTCTTGGCGCCGATCTCGATGGCGCGTTCCGCCGCCGCCTCGACGCGTTCGACGCCATAAGGCCCGGCGAGGCGGACGACGCCAAGGCAGGCGCGATAGCCCTGCTCGGGATGGGGCCGCGCCTCCAAAATCTGCTCGCACAGCGCCGCCGTAGCCGGGCCGATTTTGCGGGCGTCTTCGCGGATGCGTTCGATCGTCCAGCCAGCATAGCGCCGATGGCTCGAGGGCATGTGGTCGGGGATCGTCGTGTGCTTGTGATTGCCGCTCATCCGCGGATGGACAGCGATGCGCTCGCCTTTATGGAAAATCTCGACGCCGCGAACGGTCAGCCGCGCCTCGACCTCGGCGCGGGCGAAACGGTAGGGCGCGGAGTAATAATGCGCGTCGATCTCGACGTGATAATCGATGCCGACGCGGCGCAGCCGCCATTCGCAATATTCGTAGGGCTCGACCGGCAGCGCCTTCAGCGCCGGACGGTCGACCTCCTCGAACAGCTTTTTGCGGGTGACGCCGAGCCGGCGGATGGGCCGCTCCTCGTTGAGATTGAGCAACATCTGAACAATCGCGGCGTTGACCTCCGCCAGGCTGTAAAAGGTCCGGCGGCGCAGCCTGCCGAGCAACCAGCGCTCGACGATCAACACCGCCGCTTCGACTTTCGCCTTGTCGCGCGGCTTTCTGGGCCGCGCCGGCAGCAGCGCCACCCCGTAATGCGCCGCCATTTCGGCGTAGGTGCGGTTGACCTGCGGATCGTAAAAGCAGGCTTTGACGATGGCGGTCTTTGTATTGTCGGGAACCAGAAGCTGTGGAACGCCACCGATCGCTTCGAGCGCGCTCACATGAGCGTCGATCCAGTCGGGGAGCGTCTGCGTCCAGCTCGCCTTGGCGAAGGTGAAGCTCGACGCGCCCAACACCGCGACGAATATCTGCGCCATGCGCACTTCGCCGGTGAGCCTGTCGACGACGACAGGAACACCGTCGCCGGCGTAATCGACGAACAGTCGCTCGCCGGCGGCGTGCGTCTGCCGCATCGTCACCGGCAGCGTCTTTTCGAAGGCGCGATACAGCTCGCAAAAGCGCGAGTAGCTGTAGCCTGCCGGATTGGCGGCGATGTATTCGTCCCACAAAATCACCAGGGTGACGTGCTTACGCTTCAGTTCGCGATGCGCGCCTGCCCAGTCCGGCGCCTCGACGCGTCGATGGCCTCGCTTGCCGCGCCGGTTGGCGTAAAGCGCCGCCTCCAGCGCATCGTCGTTCATGCCGTCCGGTAGCGGCCTGGTGAGCCCGGCGCTCTCCGCCCGCTTCAGAGCCTCCCGCACCGTCGAGCGCGCCATGCCGAGGCGCCGGGAAATCTCGTGCGCCGAAATCGATGAGGACTTCAGTCGAATAATCTCGCGCGCCTGGCGCATCGTAATCCGCTCCGCTGGCATGGTTCGCTCCCCTGGATTGCCAAAGGAGCGACCTGAACAGGCCAACGGCGGCGTGCACCACTGCACGAAATCACCCGGGCGGGATCATTCCGTTGCAGGGGGCGGGATAATCTCGGAATCGGGGGGCGCCATCAGTCCGTTACCAGGGGCGGCATCATCTCGTTTTAGGGGGCGCCATCAGTCGGAATCAGCAATCTCACCGAAACGGCGCGAGCGGGCGTGCCGCTCCCCGAGGCCATGCAGCAGTCGCGGCATTGTTCCGCGCAGCAGGCCTCTCGCTACTACAACGAGGGCGAAATCGCGCGGGGCAGGGCGGCGCGGTTGGCGTGAACGGTAACTGATGGGGCCACTTTCACCGACTCCGGCATATGCTATCTAATGACATTGGCGTCTTCATCGGATATGAGGGAACTATAAGGAGAATTTGTCATGCCGAACGTAAGCCTGGGACGCCACTTCGAGGAGTTCGTCGAGACCCAAGTGAAAAAAGGGCGTTTTCACAACGCGAGCGAGGTTGTGCGGGCAGGACTTCGTCTTCTGGAAGATCAGGAATTGGACCGGGCTGAACGGGTCGCAAAATTGACCAAGTCCATCAACGAGTCATTTGACGAACCTGGAGAGGACATTCTGGCGGGGGACGTGTTTGATCGTCTTGAGCGGCAGTATGCTGAGGACATGAAAGCCAAACATCGTGGTGCGTAAGGTCGTTTTCCGCGCCGCGGCCAAGCGGGATCTCGCCAAGCTCTACAAGGACATTAAAGACAGCCGTGGAAAACCGACGCTCGCTTCGCTCGGCGCGATATCCGGCGCGAAGCCGAGCCTGACATAGAGGACACTCACCAGCAACATCGCTACGATGCCGATCAGCACGACCATTCCGTCTGAATAGGGTGACTTTTTCTCCATAAGCTTATGTGACTTTGGCGCGCTCATACCATCCGCGCGAGCGGCGGACGATGTGGACGACGGACAGCATGACCGGCACTTCGACGAGGACGCCGACGACGGTCGCCAACGCCGCGCCGGACTGAAAGCCGAACAAGGCGATCGCGGTCGCCACAGCCAGCTCGAAGAAGTTGCTCGCGCCAATCAGCGCCGAGGGACCGGCGACGCACCACTCGACGCCGAGCTGTCGATTGAGCCAATAGGCCAGCCCTGCGTTGAAATACACCTGTATGAGGATTGGCGCGGCAAGCAGACCGATCACGAGCGGCTGGCGGATGATTTGTTCGCCTTGCAGGCCAAACAGCAGCACCAGCGTCAGCAGCAGCGCCGAAAGCGACAGCGGGCCTAGGGCGCGCAGCGTCTTTTCCAGGGCGTTCGACGCCAGCAGCGCGCGTCGCCAGGCTTGCGCGGCGATCACCGGCGCGACGATGTAGAGCGCGACCGACAGCAGGAGCGTGTCCCACGGGACCGTGATCGAGGAGAGGCCGAGCAGCAGCCCGACGATCGGCGCGAAGGCCACGATCATGATCGTGTCGTTGAGCGCGACTTGCGACAGCGTAAAATGCGGCTCGCCGTCGACGAGGTTTGACCAGACGAACACCATGGCCGTGCAGGGAGCCGCCCCCAGCAGGATCAGCCCGGCGATGTAGGCGTCGATTTGATCGGCGGGCAGGAAGGGGCGGAACAAATGCGCAATGAACAACCAGCCGAGCAGCGCCATGGAGAACGGCTTCACCAGCCAGTTGATTCCAACCGTCGTCGCAATGCCGCGCCAATGCTCCTTGACTTGCCCGAGCGCGGCGAGGTCGATTTTGAGCAGCATGGGAATAATCATGAGCCAGACCAGCACGGCGACCGGCAGATTGACTTCGGCGACGGTCAAGGCGCCAATCGCGTGGAACACGGCGGGCATGGCCTGACCGAGGAAGATGCCGGCGACGATGCACAGCGCCACCCAGAGCGTCAGAAACCGCTCGAATACACCCATCGCGGGCGCTTTGCTTATCTCGGGATTGTTCGTGACGGTTGTGGCTTCGCTCATGATTATTGGCTCTTTCTCATTGCAAGCGTCAGGCTAGTTCGGCCACATGTCCCGCCAATTCCAACAGGCGGGGCACGCCGACCGGCTCCTCTTTCAGGAGCGGCACGACGGCGTAGCGGCGCGCATGGACAGTCGCGACCTTCTCCACTTCGCGCAGCTCGTTTTGGGCGCGCCGAAGTAACAGGGGAGAACGCGGGCGCGCCGCCGCCACGCTGTTGTTGATGATCCATGCCCACGGCTCGATTCCCGCCCGCCGCAAGTCGGCTTGGAGGTTGGCCGCTTCGAGCACGGGTGTGGTTTCCGCCAAGGTCACGAGCAGAACCTTGGTTCGTTGCGAGTCTTGAAGCTGCATCATCGGGGTCGTGTAATGCGCGCCCTTGGCGTCCAGCATCCGCGCAACCTCACGGTGATAGGCGCCCGTGGCGTCGAGCAGCAGCAAGGTGTGGCCGGTCGGCGCGGTGTCCATCACCACGAATTTGGAGCCAGCTTCGCGAATGACGCGCGAGAAGGCTTGGAAGACGGCGATTTCCTCGGTGCAGGGCGAGCGCAAATCCTCTTCGAGCAAGGCGCGCCCTTGGGCGTCGAGTTTCGCGCCCTTCGTCGCCAGCACCTCTTGTCGGTAACGCTCGGTTTCGGCGTGGGGGTCGATGCGGCTCACCGTCAGATGTCGCGGCGAGCCGCGCAGCGTTTCAAAGAGATGCGCGGCGGGGTCGGATGTGGTGAGATGGACAGGGAGACCGCGCCGCGCCAGCTCGACGGCGACCGCCGCCGCGAGCGTGGTTTTGCCGACGCCGCCTTTTCCCATCAACATTACAAGGCCGTGACCTTGGGTAGCGATGCCATCCACCAGCTCCGAAAGGTTGGGCGCGTGCAACTCGGCAGGCTCGCCGGTCGCCGCGTCTTCCGGCCTTGTCGTTTCGACGAGCAGGCGGCGGAGAGCGTCGAGACCCACGAGGTTGAAGGGCTTCAATGGCACGTAGTCGCAAGTCAAGGCGCGAAGCGCGAGGGGTGTCGCGGCCAAGGCGGCTTGCTCGCGCTCACGGATGGCGGCGGCCAGCGCATCGAGCGCCGCTTCTTTCTTGGGCAACAGACCGTTGACGACGAGGGATTGCTGGGTGAGGCCAATCGCGGCCAGTTCCGCGTGCGTGCGCTCCGCTTCCCGAAGGGCGGAGTTCTGGGCGCGGGCGACGAGGATTAGGCGCGTGCGCCGGCCATCCGCCAAAGCCTCGACCGCCGCTTCATATTGCGCCCGCTGCTTTGCGAGACCCGCCAGCGGGCCAAGGCAGGAAGCATCGCCCTTCCCAGCCTCAAGAAAACCGCTCCACGCGACGGGCAGTTGCAACAGGCGGATGGTGTGACCGGTCGGCGCGGTGTCGAAAATAATGTGGTCGTAGCCAGAGGTGATTTCTGTGTCGGTCAGCAGCGCGGTGAATTCGTCGAAGGCGGCGATTTCCGTCGTGCAGGCTCCCGAAAGCTGTTCCTCAATTCCCTTGACCACGGCTTCCGGCAATTTACCGCGCACAGGATCAACGATGCGGTCCCGGTAGGCTTGCGCGGCGGCCTGCGGGTCTATTTCCAGCGCGAAAAGACCCTCAACGCCGGGAATGGCTGTGATTTTGTCGCCGATGCCGACCTCGAACACCTGCCCAACGTTCGACGCGGGATCAGTGCTGACGAGCAGCACGCGGCGTCCGGCTTCTGAGAGCCGTATCGCCGTCGCGCAGGCGATCGAGGTTTTGCCAACGCCGCCCTTGCCGGTGAAGAACAGGAAGCGCGGAGCGCCTTCCAGAAATTTCATATCGACCTTTCAGCAGCAGGACGTTCCGCCGCAACATCCACCCTGTTTCGCTTCGACCGTCTCTTTGACGCCTGCCCAGCGCGCCAATTCGGTGCGGTTCGGGTAGCGCCCCGCAAGAGCGATGTCGCCGTCCACAAGGATCAGGGGCAGCGCCTCCTGCCCCGAACGCTGCAGAAAGCCTTTCACCGTGGCATTGTCAGCGAACGCCAAGGGTTGCTGGGCCAAGTTGAAG
>JBAUVQ010000275.1:0-4620 GCA_049583305.1 Methylocystis sp. | reverse complement strand
GGAGCGCGGCGACGCCGCCAGCGCCAGGATGACCGAGGGCCTCGCGGCCTTCGAGGAGAATTTCGGCCGCCACGGCGAAGAAGTCGCGCGCCGCCTGGCCGAACAGGGCGAGCGTTTCGGCGACGTTCTCGCCGACAGGCTGGTCGGCGTCGAGGACAGCGTCGGGCGTCGCGGCGACGAGCTGGTGTCCCGCGTCGCCGCGCAGACCGAGCGCGCCGCCCGGGCGCTGACGCAAGGTCTCGCGGACTTCGAGATCAAGGTCGCGGGCCAGGGCGAGGGTCTGTCCGACCGCATCGCCGCGCACGCCGACAAGCTCCAGGGCGAGCTGGCGACCCGCATCGCCGAATTCGAGGAGAAGGTGGTCGGCGCCGGCGGCGACGCCGCCGGACGGCTGGCCGAGCATGGCGAGCGAATTCACGCCGACCTGACCGGCCGCATCGCCGAATTCGAGCAGAAGGTGACGGGCGCCAGCGGCGACGCGGCCGGACGGCTGGCCGAGCATGGCGAGCGGATTCACGCCGACCTGACGGGCCGCATCTCCGAATACGAGCAGAAGCTGACCGGCGCCGGCGGCGACGCGGCCAGCCGGCTGGTCGAGCATGGCGACAAGATTCAGGCCGCGCTGACCAGCCGCATCGCCGAGTTCGAGGAGAAGGTGACGGGCGCCAGCGGCGACGCGGCGTCCAAGGTCGCCGAACACGCCGATCAGGTCTCGCTCGCGCTGGGCGAGGGCCTCGCGGCGTTCGAGGAAGGCTTCGGCCGGCACGGCGAAGCCATCGTCGCGCGCGTCTCCGAGGCCAGCGAGCGCATCGGCGCGGAGCTGACGCAAGCCAGCGCCCGCGCGGCCTCGATGCTCACCGGCGCCAGCCAGCAGGCCGGCGAGCAGGTCGCGAAGGAGAGCGAAAACGCCCGCGCGCGCATCGTCGAGAGCAGCGAACGCGCCAGCGCGCAAATCCTGCGGGAAAGCGAGCGCTTCGCGACGCAGGTGTCGCAGGAAACCGGGCGCCTGGAGGCGCAAGTCTCGCAGGAGAGCGGGCGTCTCACCGCGCAGGTCTCGCACGAGAGCGAGCGGCTTTTGGCGCAGGTGTCGCACGAAAGCGAGCGCTTCGCGACGCAGGTCGCGCAAGACAGCGAGCGCCTCGCCACGCAGGTTTCGCAAGACGGCGAACGCCTCGCCGCGCTGGTCGCCGAGAAGCTGGCGGAATTCGAAAAGACCGTCGCGACGCAGGGCGAGGCGATCGCGACGACGGTGACGGCGCGCGAGGCCGACGCGCGCGACGCGATCGTTTCGCGGCTCGCGGAATTCGAGGAGAAGGTCGGGCAGGCCTCGGCGCTGGTCGCGACCAATGTCGGCGTCCACGGCGACCGCGTGAGCGGCGCGCTGAAGGAGGGACTCACGGCCTTCGAGGCGAGCGTGCGCGAGCACGGCGACGCCGCGGCGGCCAAGGTCGCCGAACACGCCGGCCGCATCGACGATCTGCTGACGGAGCGCGTCGAGGCGCTCGGCGCCCATGGCGAAAAACTCTCCGGCCTGCTGGAGGCGCATCGCGGGGAAGCGGAGGAGCATTTCGCGCGGCATGGCGAGGCGCTCACCGCTTCGTTGCGCGACACGGTGGAGCAAGCGAGCGCGGCGCTGGCCGATCACACCGGCGCGATGCAGGACCGGTTCGCGGCGACGGCGGCCGACGCCGTGGTCGCGATCTCCGTGCAGGGCGAACGCGTCGACGAGTCGCTGAGCGACCGGCTCAAGATCTTCGAGGGCGCGGTGCTCGATCGCAGCAGGGAGGTCGCGGAAACGCTGGCCGCGCGCGGCGACCACATCTCGAAGGAGCTCGCCGACCATCTGCGATCCTTCGAAACTTCGGTGCAGCGCGAGGGCGGCGCCCTGACCGACCGCATCGACCAGCACGCGAAGGGCCTGTCGATTCGGATCGGCGAAAGCCTCGGCGTCATCGACGAGACGCTGTCGGCGCGCGGCGGCGCGCTGGCCGACAGACTCGGCGCGCTGGAGCACACGGTGACGATGCGCGGCGACGCGCTGACGCAGCGCCTCGCGACGGAATCGGAACAGCTCGCGGCGCGGCTCGACGAGGCCACGCATCGCATCGGCGACGCGGTGGAAGGCCATCTGCAAGCGATGGAAGACGTGGTCGGCGGACGCGGCGACGCGCTGGTCGGCAAGCTCGCGGCCGAATCCGAACATCTGGCCGCGCGTCTCGACGAAGCCGCGCATCGCATCGGCGACGCGGTCGGCGGACATTTGCAAAACTTCGACGACACGGTCGGCGGGCGCGGCGAAGCGCTGGTCGGCAGGCTCGCGTCCCAGTCCGAACATCTGGCCGCGCGCCTCGACGAGGCCGCGCATCGCATCGGCGAAACGATGGACGGCCATCTCAGCGCGATGGACCAAACCGTCGGCGGACGCGGCGACGCGCTGGTCGCCAAACTCGCGGCCGAGTCCCGGCAGCTCGCGGCGCGCCTCGACGAGGCCGCGCATCGCATCGGCGAGGCGGTCGGCGGACATCTGCAAACGCTGGACGAGACCGTCGTCGGGCGCGGCGACGCGCTGGTCGGCAAGCTCGCGGCGGAATCCCAAAATCTGGCCGCGCGCCTCGACGAAGCCGCGCATCGCATCGGCGAGACCGTCGACGGACATATGCGGACGCTGGACGAGACCGTCGTCGGGCGCGGCGAGGCGATGGTCGACCGGCTGGCGGCGGAGTCCGAGCGGATTTCGGCGCGGCTCGGCGACAATTCGCGCCACTTCGGCGAGCAGCTGGACGACAAGCTGCGCGTCATCGAGCAGACGCTGGTCGGGCGCGGCGGCAAGCTGGTCGAAACCCTGGAGGTCCAGGGCGTCGAGGCGGCGCAGCGGCTCGACGCGACGGCGGACAAGATCGCGACCGAGGTCATGCGCGGCTTCGAGGCGATAGACAACGCCGTCGGGCAAAAGGGCGAGGCGCTGGTCGACCGGCTCGGCGAGCACACGACGAGCATCGCCAACGCGCTCGATCTCCGGCTCGGCGCCTTCGAGAACGTCTCGACCGCGCGCCTCAAGGAGACCGGCGACCGCATCGACACGCTGGCCGGCCGGCTCGACGCCGGGCTCGCGGTGGGCGGCCAAAAGCTTCAGGAAACGCTGACCAAGCACGCGGTCGACGTGGCGCGCGCGTTCAGCGACGGCGCCCGGGCGACGAACAGCGCGCTGGAGGCGAAGATCAAGGAGCTCGACGAGACCATTCTCTCGCGTTCCGACGAATTCTCGGAGAAACTGTCGCACAAGACGCGGGAGATCAACGAGACGCTCGGGTCGCGCGCGGACGAAATCGCCGGCGTGCTCGACAGCCGCATCGGCGCTTTCGAAACCAACGTGGTCGGCCGGCTCAGCCAGGTGTCGGGCGAAATCTCCGAGCGCGGCCGCCAGGTGGTCGAGACCATCGGCGCGCGCGTTTCCGAGATCGAGCAGACGCTGGCCAGCGCGCGGCGCGAACTCGACGCCACTCTGCACGCCCGCACCGGCGATCTCGGCCAGGCGCTGACCGAGCGCGTCGGCGACATCGGCGCGGCGCTGGAGGGGCGTCTCGAACAAATCCACGAAGTGCTGGGCGCGCGCGGCGGCGAGGTCACGCGCGAACTCGCCAGCGTCGGCGAACTGGTCGCCAACACGCTGTCCAGCCGGACCAGCTCCATTGTCGAACGCCTTGGCGAAAAGCGCGCGGAGATCGTCGGCGCGATCGACGAGTCGACCAAGGCGCTCACCGACGCGCTCGACGCCGGCTCAAAGACCTCGGTCGCCGCGATGGTCGCGACCAACGACAAGCTGCGCGCCGAATTGCCGGCCGTGCTCGACAATCTGTCGCGCACCAACGGCTCGCTGCAACAGATCATCGATCACGCCGGACACGATCTCGCGACGCTGGAGACGACGCTGGCCGCGCGCCTCGGCGACTTCAAGCAGGCGATCGACACGGTGACGAAGCAGGTGAGCGCGCTCGACGCGGTCGCCGGCGGCGCGCTCGGGGAAGCTACGTCGATGGTCGGCGCGATGGAGACGCATCAGGCGTCGCTGGCGGAAAGCGCGTCGCAGCTGGCGCGCAGCCAGAGCGCGCTCGACGCGGCCTTCGACGCGCGGCGCCAGTCGCTGACCGGGCTGGTGTCGCTGATCGAATCGAAGCAGGGCGAGTTCGAGAGCACGCTGACCTCGTTCTCGACGCTGATGGACGAGAGCCTGCGCAATGTCGAGACGCGCGCGCGCGACATCGGCGAGATCATCGAGAAAACCACGCAGGAGACAGCCGGCGTCGTCGACGAGCGCTTCACCGCGGTGAGGACCGCCGCCGAGCAGGAGCGCGCCCGCACCGCCAGCGCGATGCGCGCCGCCTACGAACAGGCGAACACCGAGCTGAGCAGCGTGTTCGGACAGGCGAGCGAGAAGTTCAACGCCGCGGCCGCGGAAATTCGCGGCCTCGCGCAGGAGATTCATCGCGAGCTGGAGACGACGCGCGAGGAAGTGCGCCGCGGCGCGCAGGAACTGCCGCGCGAGACCGCCGAACAGGCGGCGGCGCTGCGCCGGGTGGTCGGCGATCAGGTCAAGGCGCTGAACGAACTGAACGACATCGT
>JBAUVQ010000274.1:0-21894 GCA_049583305.1 Methylocystis sp. | reverse complement strand
AGTTTCACGATTTCGGAAAAGACGGTGAGCCCGCCAAGGCCCGAATCGAAGACGAGGATTTTTGGGGAGCGGGTCATCGCTAGGAAGGCTTTCGAACGACGGGACGACGAATCTTTCGCCGCGCGGACATAGGACAGGCGCGGGCGTTGACAAAGCGTGGTTGACGCTTTGAACGCGCTTCCCCTTATGTTACGAAAATTCGACCAGAGGCGCCGCGGCTTCTTTTCGAGGCGGACGGACCAGCGAACAAAAGGGCGAAAAGGCCCATTCAACAGGGAGACCGACCCATGAGCGAGCGGCGCTCGTCTTTCAACTACGAAGATTTGCTGGCTTGCGGCCGCGAGGAATTGTTCGGTCCCGGCAATGCGCAGCTGCCGCTGCCGCCGATGTTGATGTTCGATCGGATCACCGAGATTTCCGAGACCGGCGGCGAGCACGGCAAGGGGTATATGCGCGCCGAATTCGACATCAAGCCAAGCCTTTGGTTCTTCGACTGCCATTTCAAGGGCAATCCCGTCATGCCCGGCTGTCTCGGCCTCGACGCGCTGTGGCAGATGGTGGGTTTCTACCTCGCCTGGCTCGATCTTCCCGGCCGCGGCATGGCGCTCGGCGTGGGCGAAGTGAAGTTCACCGGCATGGTGCGTCCGACCGTGAAGCTCGTCACCTATGGGATCGACTTCAAGCGCGTCATGAAGGGCAAGCTCGTGCTCGGCATCGCGGACGGCTGGATGGCCGCCGACGGAGAGCGCATCTACCAGGCCAAGGATTTGCGCGTGTGTCTGGCGAAGGCGGAAGCCTGAAGCCTGGCCGAGCCAGTTCCAGTAACTCAAAAGAACAAGCTCACGGGACAAAATCATAGCCCGGGCGAGGGAGAAACGAGATGAGACGCGTCGTCGTCACCGGAATGGGGATCGTATCGTCGATCGGCAATAACACCAACGAGGTTGTCGCCTCGCTGCGGGAAGCGAGGTCCGGCATCGTCAGGGCCGACAAATACGCCGAACTCGGCTTTCGTTCGCAGGTTCACGGCATGCCGACGCTCGACGCGAGCAAGGTCGTCGATCGGCGCGCCATGCGCTTTCACGCCGCCGGCACGGCCTGGAACCATGTCGCGATGGAGCAAGCCATCGCCGACTCGGGCCTGGGCGAGGACGAGGTCTCCAACGAGCGCACCGGCATCATCATGGGCTCGGGCGGGCCTTCCGCCAAGGTCATCGTCGATTCCGCCGATCTGACGCGGACCAAGGGCCCCAAGCGCGTCGGCCCGTTCGCCGTGCCCAAGACCATGTCCTCGACGGCCTCGGCGACGCTGGCCGTTTGGTTCAAGATCAAGGGCGTCAATTATTCGATCTCCTCGGCGTGCGCGACCTCGAACCACTGCATCGGCAACGCCTACGAGCAGATCCAGTGGGGCAAGCAGGACATCGTGTTCGCCGGCGGCTGCGAGGAGCTCGAATGGGAGCTTTCGGTGCTGTTCGACGCGATGGGGGCGATGTCCTCGTCCTACAACGACACGCCGGCCACCGCGTCGCGCGCTTATGACAAGAACCGCGACGGCTTCGTCATCGCCGGCGGCGCCGGCGTGCTGGTGCTGGAGGAATATGAGCGCGCCAAGGCGCGCGGCGCCAAGATTTACGCCGAAATCGCCGGCTACGGCGCGACCTCGGACGGCCACGATATGGTGGCCCCTTCCGGCGAGGGCGCGGTTCGCTGCATGCGCCAGGCGCTCGCCACGGTGAAGACGCCGATCGACTATATCAACCCGCACGCCACCTCGACTCCGGTCGGCGACGTGAAGGAGATCGAGGCGCTTCGCGAAGTCTTTGGCTCCGGCGACAAGTGCCCGCCAATTTCCGCGACCAAATCGCTGACCGGTCACTCCCTCGGCGCCACGGGCGTGCAAGAGGCGATCTATTCGCTGCTGATGATGCAAAACGGCTTTATTTGCGAGAGCGCCAATATCGAGGAGCTCGATCCGGATTTCGCGGACATGCCGATTTTGCGCCAGCGCCGCGACAATGTGAATCTGCGCGCCGTGCTGTCCAACTCCTTCGGCTTTGGCGGCACCAACGCGACCTTGGTGTTCAAGCATCCGGACGCCTGACCGGGGCAGCGGGTTTTTCACGGACGTATCTTGTAAGGAATAATCGTAGATGACGGGTTCAAAAGGTTTGATGCAGGGCAAGCGCGGCCTCGTCATGGGGGTCGCCAACGATCACTCCATCGCCTATGGCATCGCCCGAAAGCTCGGCGAGCATGGCGCCAAACTCGCCTTCACCTATCAGGGCGAGGCAATTTTGAAACGCGTCGCGCCGCTCGCGAAGGAGCTTGGCTCGGACATCGTGCTTCCCTGCGACGCGGAGGATATTTCGACTGTCGACGCGGTGTTCGCTCGACTTAAGGAAGAGTGGGGGGAACTCGATTTTTTCGTCCACTCCATCGCCTATTCCGACAAGAACGAACTCAAGGGTCTCTACGCCGACACCAGCCGCGAGAACTTTATCCGGACACTGGTCATTTCCTGTTTCTCCTTCACCGAGGCGGCGAAGCGCGCGGCCGCGATGATGAAGACCGGCGGCTCGATGCTGACGGTGAGTTTCGCTGGCGGCACCCATGTCATGCCCAATTACAATGTCATGGGCGTCGCCAAGGCCGCGCTGGATTCTTCTGTCCGCTATCTCGCCGCCGATTTCGGGGATCGCGGGATCAGGGTGAACGCGCTTTCGCCGGGACCGGTGCGGACCATGGCCGGCGCCGGCATCACCGGCGCGCGCGCGATGGGCGCGTTCCAGAAGGCGCATTGCCCGCTGCGGCGCATGATCACGCTCGACGAAATCGGCGGCTCGGCGCTTTATCTCTTGTCGGAGCTCTCGGGGGGCGTCACCGGCGAAATCCACCTCGTCGACGCCGGCTACAACATCATGCTGCAACCACGCCCCGAGGATTTGAACGGCTCCGAGTAGGCCATCACGCCTAACTTGCTACTTTCGCTTGGCGTAACATTGGCGCGCGATTTCGTTGATGCGCTCGACACGCTCGCTCGCCGAGTCCGGCAGGGAGCTAATTCGCGCCGCCTGCTCCGCCGTGCACCAGCAGACGTCCTGGCAGATCGCGGCCTCGCCGCCGGTTTGCTCGCATCGCGCGACGCAGGCGGCGACGAAAGCCCCGAGGCCCGAGTCGCGCGGGGACGCGCCCAAAAACGCCAGCCCCGTGAAGACGCCGAACAGGATCGGCTGATGCAGCAGATAGATCGCCAGGCTGTGCCGACCCATCCAGCTCATCGCGCCGGACCGCATGTTCGCGCCCAATGCCGCGAAGCCACGCGCGCGCCATAACCCAGTGGCGGCGACGCCCGCGAAGACCGCGCCCGACCACGGCAACAACGGGCGATAGTCGTAGGTCAGCGGCTCGATCGTCGACAGGCCAATCCAGGACAGCCAAACCGGATTAAAAAGCGGATCGCTGAACAGAAGCGGCGCGAGGCCGGCGAAAACCGCCATGAAAAGAGCGACCGACCAGGGCAGGGCGAGCAAGGGCGCGGCCAACAGGCTGGAAAGCGCGATGCAGTGCAAGATTCCAAAAAACACAAAGGCTTGGGGAAACATCCAGTAGGTGCCGAGCGACACCAGCGCCGCCGCGCCGACGATGATGAAAAACCGTCGCCAAAACGGTCTCGTTCCCTCGCCCCGCCCGCGCGCCAGAACGAGACTGACGCCAACGATGAACAAAAAACCTATCGCGATGGCGTGGCCGAACAGCTTCACCCCGACGGAATAGGGCAGCTCCCTGTCGATATAGCCGAAATTGCCGAGATCCCAGATCAGATGGAACACCACCATCGCGACGATGGCGACCCCGCGCGCCGCGTCGAGGACGACAATGCGCGCGGTCGCCGCGGTGGTCATTTCGCGCGCGAAGCCGCGGACTGGAATTTGCCGAAGACCATGTCCGGCGCCGATAGATTGTGGCGCGACGGCAGATGGCGCCCGACCCATAGTTCCGTGGCGCTGGCGCCGGGAAAGTCGATCACCTCGGCCTCCTGCCAGCTCGCGCCGCGCTTGCCGCGCCATGCGACGCGGGCGGCGTCGTTCATCGTCTGCATCGCGAACATCGAGCGTAGCGCCGCGAAGGGAAGGCCCTCGGGCATCGCGTCGCTATAAGTCACGTCGAGGGCGATGTGCTCCTGATCGATCTTGTCGAGCCGGATGCGCGCCGACCCGCCGCGTTTGAACTTGAGCACGAAGCTGCGCGTGTCGGGCTCGAACGCGATTTCCTCGAAATCGACGATGGGACGCTGCTGCGTCTCCACGGGTCCGATCAGGAAAGACGATCCGTAGGCGGTCCAGCGCATCTCCTCGAACGGCAACGGGCGAGCGCGCCAATAGCCGTCGGGCGGATAGAACACCATGATCTCTTCCGCGCGCTGGCGATAATTCATCCACAACTGCACGAGATGAAAGCCATTTTCGACCCGATCGCCGACCCGGATCGGCACGGTGGGAGCCCGCCAGAAGGCCCCGGCGGGAAATGTGTAGCCGGTCAGCCAGAAGTCCGGCGTCTCCCAAAAGGTGAGGCGTCGCGTATGCTCGGCGAAGCCGGAGTAATCGTGGGAAAATTCGCAGCTCGACCAGTCGGGCGCGTAACGATCTGTCCCGATCATGTTGATGTACGAGGGATGCACGGCTTTCACCTGCATATGGCGGACGCGCGTCGAGAATAAATCCAGCTCGATATTGTCCTTCTCGGCGCAAAGCTCCGGCACCGATTTATTCTCCACGCGGACCTGCAACTCCTCTTCGGGTTCGGGTTGCGCGAAGGCGTAAGGCGCGGCGAGCGCGAGACCTGTTCCTCCAACAAGACTCGCCCCATCAAGGAGGAAGCGGCGGCGATCGATCGACGTCATTTGGAAAAGCATCCCCTATTTCGCGAGCGAAGCGGCGGCGCGCCTTCACGGCGAGCGCGGCGCGTTATTACTGCTTCGGTCTTACGGCGAAAACAAGGAGTTGTTTCTTGGATTCCGGCAGCGGTTCAAGCCATTCGGGAACCTCGCCCCGCGCCAACGCCGCGCCAAGGCCGTTAGGAGAGCGCTCGGCGAACTCGGAGACGTCGCGGCCGCACCACAGCACGATTTCCGCGCCCGCCGCGCGCGCGATCCGCTCCGCTTCGTCCGGCGGAGCCAGGAACGTGTCGACGACAATGCGATTGCCGTGATTGTCGCGGTGATAGGGACCGGCGAAGACGCTGTGATGCGTCTGGGCAAGCAAATAGGGGCCAAGATTGATCGAACCGATGATGCGAGCCGGAGAGATGTGCTTGAGCGGTTCCAGCGCGGCGGGCATCAGGCAAAGGGCTTCCTCGGTCGGACGCGAGGCGGACGCGACGGCCGAATCCCGGTCGTGCTTTGGAAGAACGCTCGCCAGGCCCATGGGCGAAACGCCAATGCACAAGACGCCGGCGAGCAGCGCGCGCGTGAAGGCGCTAAATCCCGAACCGATACGGCGAGAAATCGCGATCACGGCGACGACGAGCGGCGCCATGGCGATCGGCGTGACCGACGAAAAGACGCGCACCTGCCACATCCCCGCCGCGAATCCGATCGCGATCACTCCGGCGACCAGGAACCATCTCCGCCGCGCCAACTTCTCGGCCCTGGCGGCTTCGACAAGCGCGGCGACGAAGCCCAGGATCACCGGCAAGCCCATCACGACAACGAGGTTTGGCGTCCCGCTCCAGAAGCTCAGCAAGGGACGGGCCTCGGTCACATGCGCGAGCCACAGTTCGCGCAGCAAGGGATCGAGGCCGCCAAGCGGATCGCCGACGCATTTCGGCGCGACGATCAGGACGGGCGCGATCACCGCCACGCCAGCCGCGCCGACCGCCGCGGCGCGCGCGAACGTGGTCTGGAGGCGCCCTGTCAGCAACGCGAGCGCCGCGAAACCAAGCGCGCCGATGACGAGCGCCATCAGATGAACGGTGGAGTAGGCGTCGCAGGTGGAGAGAAAATAGCGCGTGGGACCGACTGTCGCGACGAAGCACGCGGGAAAAGCGATCAGCGCGCTCGCGGCGAACCATCCCATCGACGCGCGCATTTTGGCGCCGTCAACGACGAACAGCATCCCCAACCCCGCCAGCATCACCGCGAAAAACGGTAGATTCTCGAGACTTATAGCGACGGACAGCGCCATCGCCACGCACGCCGGCGCCATCGCCCGCGCCCTATCCTTTTCGAGCCCGCGCAGGAAAAGGCCGAGCGCGGTGAGCAGCAGCACGATCTGCGGGGCGTGATGGTCGATGCGGCCGGGAACGAACTGCAAGAAAACCGCGCCGGAAAGGAACGCGAGCAAGACGGCCACATGGCGGTTCGCGGTCGGGGCCAGGATTCGCGTCAGCCAAGGCGAAAGGCTGAACAGAGTCACAAGCAACGCCAGCGGAAAAACCAGCCGCGTCGCGCGTTCGGCGTGCTCCGCGTCGAGAAAGACGCCGAAAAGCAGATACAGCGCCGCGAGCGGAACGTCGATGACGCGCGACCAATGGCTGAACACGCCGGCCGGCGGATCGTAACGCCAGGTCGTCATGTCGAACCAGGCTTGGCCAGCGAGAAGATCTCGCACCTGAACCGCGCGCATGGCGTCGTCGGTATCGAAAAAGCGTCCGATGCTCCAGACGTCTCGCGCTTGGGAGAAGGTGAGCCCGACGGCAGCGAGCGTCGCGAGCGCGACGGTTCCCCACAGCGGCCATTCCGCGACGCGCGCCTTCATTCGACTTGGGTCGGAGACCGCCGCGACCAGGCTCGCGACGCGCATTTTCGCCACGTCCGAAAACAGCAGCGCGCGCCGCGCCGTGAAATTGAACAAAAAAACGACGCCGGCGGTCGGAACCTTGGCGATCACAACCGATAATCCGACCTGCTCGACGAAGGTCTTCATTAAAAATTCGTTGAGAAGCAGGCCGATAAGGCCGGTCGCGACGAAGCCTAGCATTTCCTGCGACGGGCGCAGACGCCGGCTGTGACCGAAGACATAGCTGACGCTCAGCCAGTAGACGAGCCCGAGCCCGCAGGTGAAGCCGATCGCCGCCGCGACAAGATAGTTGATCCCAAGCACCTTGTTAAGAAACACCATCGTCCCGGCGTCGAGAGCCAGGGCGCCGACGCTCGCGACCCCATACTTGAAGAGATCGACCGCGATGCGTCCAAGCCCCGCGTGACGCGATCGATCGAGAATGGACAGGCGAACGTCGGAAAGCAGCGTCATGCTCAGGCGACCTTCCGGGGTACGAGACGCTCGCTGGACAACGCCTCCTCCACGCCGGAAAGACCATTTTCGGAATATTCGGCGTCCTCGTTGACCTGCCAGACGTCGTAGATCGGTTTTCCGGCCATGATATTGAGCGCGGTCAACATGCCGGTCATCATCGCATGATCTTGATTATTGTATTTGTGCATGCCGTTGCGGCCGATGAGATGCAGCGTCGGAAAGCGCGTGGCGATCTCGAGGCGAACGGCCTTCACGTTGTCGGCGTAGGAATCGTCGTAAACCGGATAGGCCTTGGCCTGACGCACAACGCAGGCGTCGAACACGTCGGCGGGGTCCATCAGCCCGATCTTGGCGATCTCGCTCTTGGCCAGTTCGACCAGCTCGCTGTCGGGCGAGGTCCAGACTCCGTCCCCTTCGAAGCAGAAATACTCGAGTCCGAGGCAGGTCGATACGCCGTCCGGGATCATCTCGGGCGACCAGGAACGGAAATTCTGCACGCGCCCGACCTTCACCGAGGGGTCGTGGATATAGACCCAATTGTCCGGCAATTCCTTCTGTGGCCGGCCGATCAGCACGACGGTGAGGAAGTCGCGGTATTTGAGGTCTCGCGCATTGAACAGGCTAAGCGGCTTCGGCTCGATGGCGTTTATCAATTCGCGCACGGGAGCCGACGAGAGCACGTTACGGGCCTGAAAGGTTTCAACCTCGCCATCGCCGCGCATGGCCGAGACGGTCCACAGCTTGCTGATCTCGTCATAGCGAAGACCGGTCACGGCGTGGTCCATGCGCAAGTCGCCGCCAAACCCCTTGAACTTGCGCGCGGCCTCTTCCCACATCATGCCGGGGCCGCGGCGCGGATATCGAAACGATTCGATCAGCGATTTCGCGCCTTCTCCGTTCGACGCCTTGCGCAGCCCAAGGGAGCGGCGCAGGCCGTCGATGATAGCCGCGCCGAGGCTAAGGCCCTTGATCCGCTGCGCCGCCCAATCGGCGGAAATCTCATCGCAACCCATTCCCCAGACCTTTTCGGTGTAGGTCTTGAAGAAAATCCCAAACAGCCTTTCGCCGAACTGGTTGCGCACCCACTGATGAAAGGAGCGCGGATCCTTCACCGGAAACGCCTTGGCGAACCCGAAGGAGGCCATGCAGCGGGCGCTCTCGATAAGCCCCAGGTTTTTCAGAGCTTCGAACGCCTTCAGCGGGTAGGCGTAAAATTTTCCTCGATAGTAGATCCGCGACAAGCGCGGACGCTCGAGAAAATCGTCGGGCAAAATTTCGTTCCACAGATCGACGATTTCCTTCGATTTCGAAAAGAAACGGTGGCCGCCGATGTCGAACATAAATCCTTTGTAATTCGCGGTGCGACTGATGCCTCCGACGTAAACGGGGTCGTGTTCGAGGATCAGAACGTCGCGGCCATTTTTCGCCAGTGTGTAACCTGCGGTGAGTCCGGCGGGACCGGCCCCAATAACGAGCGTTTCGCGAATGTCGTTCATGTCAGCCCTGAAATGTCCCGGCCGGCGCGCGCGCGACCTTTTCGACACGCGGAGCCTTATCGCCCCGCTTGGAACCGACTATGAATTGCGGGAGTTAAGGAAGACTTACGGCGCGCCCGAAGTCGTTAATTCCATCGAGCGAACAACGGCCAGAGCGCTCATTCGCTTACCGCCCCGCCTTGCGCGTCGCCGTCGACCTTCCACGATTCTCCCTTGCGTTCGTGAGGCGCCTCCGAAGACCCCGATCGGGCGTGTTAACCGGCTCCTTTCGCGGGTGTCAGTAGCGTCCATAGTAGGAAGAATAGGGGGACGCTTGCCAGGCCTTCACGCTCGCGGGAAAATGATGGCGATGCGGGGGCGCGTAGGCCAGGGCTTGCCCATGGTGGTGGTGGCGTCCGCTCAGGCCGGCCAGTTGAACGTGGGCATGGCGATGGTGGTTGCTGGCGAAGCGCAGGGAGCCGGGAGGCGCGCCGGTGATCGAAATGCTGCCGCCCTCGGTCTGCACCATTTTGAACAACTGCGCGGCGTGGGCGGGCGACAGGCGCACGCAGCCGTGGGAAGCCGGAGATCCAAGCGCGCCCGTCGCGTACGTGCCGTGGATGGCGTAACCGCCGCGGAAAAAGATCGAGTACGGCATCGGCGACATGTGGTATTTTTTGGAATAATGCATGCGCTGGAGCCCGGTGGGCGCATATCTGCCACGGGGCGTGCTGTAACCCGCGCGGGCCGTGGACACCGGCCAGGTGTAGCTTCCGGTCGAAGACTGGACGCGCATCGTCTGAGTGCTGAGGTCGATATCGATTCGCGTGGTCGCCCGAGCGGTGGTGAGCGCGCCTAACACGGTGAAAAATATCACGAGTATAGATTTCGCAAACCGCATGACTCACTCCCAACGACGCGCCGACGCAACCGCATTTCAAGCATATTTCCCCATTTCGGTCGCTCGGGCAACGTAAATGACTCGGTAAGGTTGACAATGTTAAGCGAATCGTTCCCGATCTCACCAGTGCTCCTTCCTCCGATAAGGCGCGGCGCATGCTTGATCTGAAATGGCGCGTATTTATTCTTGCCCTCATGTTGGCGGGACCAGCGACCGCCCAAGAAAAAGGCGCGCTAAATCCTAAGCCCCTGCCCCCGCTCGCCAATCCGGGCGATCCGAAAACGCCGGCCAAGGAGCTTTTTGGCCGGGCGCGCGAGCCGGCGCCGGTCGAGCCGGAACCGATCGGCTTTTACTCGAAGGGCTGTCTCGCCGGCGGCGAGGAACTGCCGATCAACGGCCCGAACTGGCAGGTCATGCGGCTTTCGCGCAACCGAAACTGGGGCCATCCGGCGCTAATCGCCTTTTTAAAGAGATTCGCGCCCGCCGCGGCGCAGGCTTCGGGATGGCCGGGCATTCTGGTCGGCGACATGTCGCAGCCGCGCGGCGGACCGATGCTGACCGGCCATGCCTCCCACCAGATCGGGCTCGACGCCGACATCTGGCTCACTCCGATGCCTCCGCGCGAGTTGAGCCGCGCCGAGCGCGAGGAAATGTCGGCGACGAACATGGTGCGGGAGGATCAGCTCGACGTGATCCCGGATGTTTGGACGTCGGGCCATCTCGCGGTCGTGCGCGCCGCCGCCGAGGATCCCGCCGTGCAGCGAATCTTCGTCAACGCGGCGATCAAGCGAGCGATGTGTCGCGTCGCGGCCGGCGAGCCCTGGATGCGCAAGGTCCGGCCCTATTTCTCGCATAACTACCATTTCCACGTGAGGCTTTACTGCCCGCGCGGCGCCGAAACGTGCAAGGACCAAGACCCGACACCGACGGGCGACGGCTGCGACGCCTCGCTGGCCTGGTGGTTCAGCGACCAGGTGCTTCATCCAAAAAAACAATCCACCAAAACCTGGCCGCCCATGACCATGTCCGGGCTGCCAGCCGAGTGCCGCGCCGTGCTCAACGCCAGGTAGCCGCCGACGCCCCCGAGGGGCACGGCTCAGGCGATGCGCGACGCGACCTCGCCGACGCCGGCGATGCTCCCCTCGACACGGTCGCCGGGGAGAAGCGGGCCGACCCCTTCGGGCGTGCCGGTGAAAATCAGATCGCCCGCCGCCAGCTCGACATAGCGGGACAGTTCGGCGATGACGCCGGCCACGCCGAGGATCATGTCGGCGAGATCGCCATTCTGCCGAATGGCGCCGTTCACGCTCAGCGCGATCCGGCCTGTTTTGGGATGGCCGATCCGCGCCGCCGGGCGGATCGCGCCCACGGGCGCCGAGCGATCAAACCCCTTGGCGAGATCCCAGGGCTTGCCCTCGTCGCGCGCCTGTTTTTGCAGATCGCGCCGGGTTAGGTCGATTCCGGCGGCATAGCCATAGACATGCTCCAGCGCCTGCGCGCGTAGGATATTGGCGCCGCCGGAGCCGAGCGCCGCCACCAGCTCGATCTCGTGGTGCAGATCGCGGGTCATCGACGCATAAGGAACGGCCGAGCCGCTCGCCACGACCGCGTCGGCCGGCTTGGAGAAGAAGAACGGCGGCTCCGCGCCCGGATCCTTGCCCATTTCGCGCGCGTGGGCCGCGTAATTGAGCCCGACGCAAAAAATGCGTCGCACCGGAAAGCGCCGGGCCTCGCCCTCGATGGCGACGCTGGGGCGGGGCGGCGGGGCGAATAGAAATTCCATCTCGGTCATCAGGCCTCGCTTCGGGTTTTTGGCGTGGGTTTCGATTTTTAGACTCTTTCGCCGGCGTTCGCGGCGATAATTTCGGTCGATCCGGTTCAGGCGACAAAGGAGCGGGCGCCTGATATTTTCTTTCGGGTCCAAGCCTGTAAACCCGTTCCGCGACCCGCGCCCGGAGAAGCGCATGCCCTTCACCCTCGACGAGACGGCCTCCGATCTCGCCTACGCGGTGGAGCACGGGCTGCTCGGCTTCGGCTTCGTCGACGAGACTCTTGTCGTCGCCCGGCGTCTCGGCGCGTTATCGCAATGGCTGCCGGCCGAGGGCGAGCCGGTCTGCGCCTCGCCTTTGCTGGTGCATATGGAGGACGCGCTGCGCGCGCTGCGAGAGCAAGGCGGAGAGATCGTGCTGCCGTCGATGCGCCTGCCGGCGCGGGAAACGACACGGCTGACGATTTCAATCGCCTGGAACGCGGCGACAAGACACTTCGTCGTCGTCACCACGCCAGATCATGGCGGCGACCAGATCGACCGCCTGCTGATGTCCACGCGGCGCGAAAAACTGCTTGCGCAGCAACAGGCCGAGGCGGCGGAAGCGCGTTTACGCATCGCCGAGACGCTTTATCGCGACATCGTGGAAAGCGCTGGCGATCTCGTGCTGCGTTTTGGCGCCGACCGCCGCGTGGTTTTCGCCAACCGCCGCGCGGCCGCCTTTCTGGGCATGTCTCGGGACGCGCTGCTTGACCACCCGATCGACGCCTTATTTCCCTCGACCGGCGCCGAAACGCCCTGGCGTCTCGATGCTTACGCCGAAAATCCAGCGTCTTTCGAAATGGCCGCGCGCGACGCGCGAGGCGCGGCCGTCTGGCTTTGGTGGGATGTGCGTTTTTCGGGAGCGGAGGGCGGCGGCGACTTCCAGGCGGTCGGGCGAGACATCACCGCCACGCGGCGGCTGCGCGCCGAACAAGACAAAGCCCGCGAGGCGGCGCGCGCCGCCGACCTCGCGTCCCAGCGACTGCGCATCGCCCATGATCTGCATGACACCCTGGCCCGCTCCATCGTGACGCTCATCATGGAAGTCGGCCTCATTGCCAAGACGACCGCGGACAAGAACGCGCGCGAAAAGCTGATCGAACTTCAGACCGAGGCGCGCGCGGGCTTGGCCGAGGCGCGCGAGGCCATCACCCGGCTGCGCGCCGACCGGCGCGACGAGGACGATCCAGCGCGGATTGTCGAGGCTTTCGCGGAACGCGCGTCCGCGGAAGGCGCCTTGGAGCTTCACGCGGAGATCTCTCTCGACGTCTCGGCGCTGCCTTCCGAATTCACCGAAAATCTGGGCCGAATCCTGCGCGAGGCTCTGCGAAATATCGAACTGCACGCCGGCGCGCGCCGCGTCGACATGGAGCTTCGTGGAGAGAACGGGATCGTCCAGCTCAATATTCGCGACGACGGAGTGGGATTCGATCCGTCCAAGCCCGCGATCGGCCATTTCGGTCTGATCGGCATGAAGGAGCGCGCGGCGTCCCTGAATGGGACGCTCGATATTTTCAGCAAGCCCGGCGAGGGCGCGCATTTGCGCCTGCGCGCGCCGATCGCGGCCGCGTAGTGTCTTTCCGGTTCGGATTAAACCGGAAAGACACTAAATTCCGTTATTTTGTCGTGCTTTTGGAAGGCAAAACCGGAGTCCACTTTTGCCGAAAGCACTTTAATCGAACAGCGCCGGATCGTAGCTGCGCGACACGCCGCAAAATTCGCAGGTGACGCCAATGCGGCCGTCGTCGCCGATCATGTGCTCGCGCTCCTCTTGCGAGAAACCGCGCAGCAAATTCTCGACCCGCGCGGCCGAACAGCGGCAAAATTCCTTAAGTTCCCGCTCGGCGAAAACCTTGACGCCGCGCTCGTGAAACAGTCGAAACAGCAGTCGCTCCGCGGAAAGCGAGGGGTCGACCAGCTCATGGTCTTCCAGCGTGGCGGCGAGCGCGAGGCCTTCGGCCCAGGCATCGGCCTCCTCGGGCATCTCCCCAAGGATGGCTCCGGAAGGCGCGTCGCCGGACGGGAGATCGCGCGCGGCGAGACCGCTGGCCGGCAGATATTGAAGCAGCAGCCCGCCCGCCCGCCAGCTCCGTCCGCGCGGCGTCACGACTTCCGCCACCGCCAGCCGCACGAAGGACGGGATTTGCTCGGATTGGAGAAAATACCGATGCGCGGCCTCGGCGAGGCCCTCGCCCTCCAGCGCCACGACGCCCTGATAGCGCGCGGCGTCTTCCTCCCGCTCGATGGTCAGCGCCATATGGCCTCGCCCAAGCAATTGGGAAGCGGGCTCGGCGGCGCCGACGCGCGCCGGGTCGTAGCGGACGAAACCGCGCAGTCGGCCGGGCGCGTCGTAATCCACGACGATCATCTCGACGGCGCCGTCGCCGCGCGTCTGCAATTGAAAGCGACCGTGCGACTCCAGGATCGAGCCAAGCAAGGCCGCCAAGGTCACGGCTTCGCCCAAGACGCGCGCCACGGGGGTCGGGTAGTCGTAATGGGACAAAATCTTGTCGACGGTCGGCCCCAGTCGGACCAGCCGGCCACGCAAATCGAGCGCCTCCACGGCAAAAGGCAGCAAGCAATCGTCCCGGGGCTCGCTTGAAACAGCGCGGCCCGGCATCTCGCCCTTGTCGTCGGTCACGGCGAAGGCGCCTCGAAGCACCAGCTCAAGATGCCCTTTTGCGCGTGCAGGCGGTTTTCGGCTTCGTCGAAAACAACCGATCGCGGTCCGTCGATCACCGCGTCGGTGACCTCCTCGCCGCGATGCGCTGGCAGGCAGTGCATGAAGATCGCGTCCTTGCCGGCCGCCTTCATCAGCTTCTCGTTGACTTGGAAGGGCGCGAGAAGGTTGTGGCGATGCGTCTCCTCCTCGTCGCCCATCGAAATCCAGCAATCGGTGATAACCGCGTCCGCCCCGGCGACGGCGGCATAGGGATCGTGCGTCAGATTGAGTCGCGCGCCGTTGTCCTTGGCCCAGAGAAGCACTTCCGGCGTCGGGGGCAGGTCGCGTGGGGTCGCGACATTGATCGTGAAGTCGAAGCGCCGCGCGGCGTGAATCCAGCTCGATAAGACATTGTTGGCGTCGCCGGTCCAGGCGACGGTTCTGCCCTGGATGGGTCCCCTGTGTTCCTCGAAGGTCAGAACATCGGCCATGACCTGGCATGGATGCGAGAGTTTCGTCAGCCCGTTGATCACCGGCACGCTGGCGTGCCGCGCGAGTTGCGTGAGATCGTCGTGCGCGAGAATGCGGATCATCACCGCGTCCAGAAAGCGCGACAGCACCCGCGCCGTATCGGCGATGGTCTCGCCGCGGCCCAGTTGCATTTCGGCGCCGGTCAGCATGATCGTTTCGCCGCCCAGTTCGCGCATCGCGACGTCGAACGAAACGCGGGTGCGCGTCGAGGGCTTGTCGAACACCATGCCGAGAAACTTGCCGGCCAAGGGCTTTTCGGCCGCCGGAACGCCCTTGACCCGCCGCGCCTTGATTACGGCGGCGCGGTGGAGGATTTGCTTTAAATCCTCCGTCGAAACTTGTGACAGGTCAAGAAAATGGCGCAAACCGGCCATTTGTCCACGCTTGGTCATCACGCCGCTCCATCGGCTCGCAGCCGCGCGCAAGCGGCGCCAATCCGCCGCGCTCCCTCGGCGATGTCGTCTTCTTCAATGATCAGCGGCGGCAACAGGCGGACGACATTGTCGCCCGCGGGAATGGTCAACAGCTTCTCGCTCCGCGCCGCGGCCACGAAATCATTGTTGGGGACGCGGGTCTTCAACCCGAACATCAGGCCCTCGCCGCGAATGCTCTCGATGATCTGGGGATGCTGGTCCTCGATTTGCGCGAGGCGCTGCCGCAGCAGCGGCCCCAACCGCGCCACCCGCTCCAGGAAGCCCGGCGCCAGCACCACGTCCAACACGGCGTTGCCGACGCTGGACGCGAGCGGATTGCCGCCGAAGGTCGAGCCATGCGCGCCGAGCGTCATGCCCTTCGCGGCCTGCAGCGTCGCGAGGCAGGCGCCGATCGGAAAGCCGCCGCCCAGTCCCTTGGCGAGCGCCACGATGTCGGGCGAAACGCCCGCTTGCTCGATGGCGAGAAAACTGCCGGTGCGGCCGACGCCGGTCTGCACCTCGTCGAGAACCAGCAGCAAGCCACGCTTGTCGCAGATCTCCCGCAAGCCCTTGAGAAAGGCGTGCGGGAAGGCGCGCACGCCGCCCTCCCCTTGAATCGGCTCCAGCAGCACGCCCGCGGTGTTGGGCCCGATCAGGGCCTCGACCGCTTCGAGATCGCCGAAAGGGGCCTGGTCGAAGCCGTCCACCTTGGGACCAAAGCCGTCGATATATTTGGTGTTTCCGCCAGCCGCAAGAGTCGCCAGCGTGCGCCCGTGAAACGCGCCCTCGAAGGTGATGAGGCGGTAACGCTCGGGCGCGCCGTTGGCCGCATGAAATTTGCGCGCGGTCTTGATCGCGCATTCCACCGCCTCGGCGCCCGAGTTGGTGAAAAACACTCTGTCGGCGAAAGTCGCGTCGACTAGCCGCCGCGCCAGCAGTTCGGCCTGCGGGATTTGGAAAAGATTGGACACATGCCAGGGCTTTTCGGCGGCGGCGCGCAAGGTCGCGACGAGATGCGGATGCGCGTGGCCGAGCGAGTTCACGGCGACGCCGCCGCCAAAGTCAAGGTAGCGCTCGCCATTCGTCGCGACGAGCCAAGCGCCCTCGCCGCGATCGAAAGCGAGATCCGCGCGCGCGTAGGTGGGAAACAGCGCCGAAGTCAAAAAGCCAACTCCATCGGCAAATGGCCGCCCCGCGCGGGCCGACGCCCGAGGTTCGGACGGCAAGCAGCCCGGAGGGCCAAAAAACAAAGCGCCGCCCGAAAGAGGGCGGCAAGTGTTGTTGTTTTCAATTCTAAGGATTTGTTCCGTCACGGTCAAATCGGCGAACGACGGCCGCCTCGCCGCCCCGAAACAATCAACCCGCGTCCACGCGGGATGAAAAGTGAGTCCTTTATGCAACACCGGATGCATAAAGCGCTGGAGAAGCCTGTGGGGAACCCGGCTTTCGCTTGCCAGCGACTCTTGCACGTGATTCATTCGACAGAGTAACGTTCAGCGTCATCGCCGATGAATAACCGTCGCGCGGTTTTTCTCTCGCGAGTTGGAGTGCGTGTCTATCGCCGCCGGCGTCGCCGGCTTGGCGAGCGCCGAACGATTCTCGATTTGGCCACGCCCCGGCCCCGTGGCCGGCTCTCGAATGGAGGCCCCGATGTCTTGGACAGAAGAACGAGTCGAACTCTTACGCAAGCTTTGGAACGACGGTTTGAGCGCCGCGCAGGTCGCGGCCGAGCTCGGAGCCGGAATTACGCGCAACGCGGTGATCGGCAAAATTCATAGGCTCGGACTCGCCGAACGCGCGAAGACATCGAATGTTCCGAGGCCGCGCGCGCCAAGGGCGTCGCGAACGCAGGCGGGAGAGGTTCGCGCTCAGCACGGGCCCGTCGTGATGGGCAACGTCGCGCTGGCTCTGTCGCCCCAAACCGTCGTCGCCGTCGCGCCGCGGCCGGACGAGGAAAACGTCGTGCCGATATCGGCGCGGGTGACGCTGATGGAATTGCGCGAGTCGATGTGCCGTTGGCCGCTCGGTGATCCGACCGCGGCGGAGTTCCGCTTTTGCGGCGCGAAATCCCCCGTCGGCTCTGGTCCCTATTGCTGCCATCATTCGCGCATCGCCTATCAACCCGCCCAGGACAAGCGCCGCCGCGAACCCATGCGCGCCACGCGCTGACTGGACAGGCCACGCGCCGCGGCGCTCGGAGTTTCGCGGCTGATCCCGCGACACGGGGGGCGTCGATCACAAACCAGGCCATCGCCGGGAAGCCGACCGCGGTCGCGAGACAGTCGATGGCGATCATGGCGCCAAAGGCGGGCGGCCACTCTTTCGAATACTCGCGCTTCACCGCGCGGACGAAAAAGGCGAGTGGATTGAAGTCGGCTCCCGCGCAAAGCGGCGCGACGCCGAAATCTCGGTTCGTCAGTTGCGCCCGAATGTCTCGTCGAAGGAATAGCCGGCGCCGCGCACGGTGCGGATCGGATCTTTTTCGCGGCTGCGGATCAGCGCCTTGCGCAAGCGCCCGACATGCACGTCGACGGTTCGCTCGTCGATTTCCGCCGACATGCCCCAAACGCTGTCGAGCAGTTGCGAGCGGGTGAAGACGCGGCCCGGCTTTTCCATGAAATATTCGAGCAGCCGGAATTCGGTCGGACCGAGATGAATCTCCCGGCCGCCACGCTTGACGCGGCGCGTCTCGCGATCGAGGTCGATGTCCCCGGCCGTCAGCCGGCTGGCGACGCGCTCGGGCCGCGCGCGGCGCAACAGCGCGTGCACGCGCGCCATCAGTTCGGGCGTCGAGAACGGCTTGACCACATAATCGTCGGCGCCGACCGAAAGGCCACGCACGCGCTCGCTTTCCTCGCCGCGCGCGGTGAGCATGATCACGGGCATGTCGCGCGTGTCGTCGCGGGCGCGAAGCCGCCGGCAAATCTCCAGACCCGAAACGCCGGGCAGCATCCAGTCGAGAATGACGAGGTCCGGCGGCGACTCGGCGAGGCGCAGTTCGGCTTCGTCGCCGCGATCGACATGCTCGACGACAAACCCTTCCGATTCGAGGTTGTAGACCAGCAGCAGGGCGAGCGAGGCCTCGTCTTCGACGACGAGAATACGCGGCGCGCGCTCATTGATGGTGTCGCGCATCGCGGCGGGACGCGGATCGTTCATCGCCAGTTCTCTCATCTTCGCTAGAGTGCTTTCGGCAAAATTGGACTCCGGTTTTGCCTTCCGAACGCACGACAAAATAAGGGAATCTAGAGTCTTTCCGGTTCAATCCGAACCGGAAAGGCTCTAGTGCGACGTATCGACGGGACCATCGAGACCGCTTCCCGCGACGCGCGTTTTCGGGCGCTCGGTCGGCATGGCTTCTCCGGTCACGAGATAGACGACGGTTTCCGAAATGTTGGTGGTGTGATCGCCGATCCGCTCCAGGTTTTTCGAGCAGAACAGCAAATGCGTGCAGAAGGAGATGTTGCGCGGATCCTCCATCATGAAGGTCAACAGGTCGCGAAACACCGAATCCTCCAGCGCGTCGAGCTCCACGTCGTTGGCCCAGACCGCGCGGGCGCGCTCCACGTCGCGTTGCGCATAGGCGTCGAGCGCGTCCTTCAACTGCAGCGCGGCGACATCGTGCATCGACTTCAGCCCGATGATCGCGCGCGGCACGCGCGCTTCGCCAACGATCTTGACGGTTCGCTTGGCGATATTCTTGGCGAGATCGCCAACGCGTTCGAGATCGCCGGAGATACGAATGGCGGCGATGCATTCGCGCAGATCGACGGCGAGCGGCTGGCGGCGCGCGATGGTCAGTATGGCGCTTTCCTCGATCTCGCGTTGCAGCGCGTCTAGGCGGGTGTCGGCCAGCACGACTCGCCGCGCGAGATCCACGTCGAAGGCGGCGAGCGCCTCCATCGCCTCGGTCAACATTTTCTCGGCGATCCCGCCCATTTCCGCGATCCTGCGCCCGAGCGTCTCGAGATCGCGGTCGTAAGCCTTGACGGTATGGTCGCTCATTTAGATTCTCTCCCCGGCCGTAATTCCCAGCGGTGCTTATTTTGTCTGAAATCCTAGCCGAAACGACCGGTGATATAGTCCTGCGTCTTCTTTTCCCTTGGCGCGGTGAACACGCTGTCCGTTTCGCCAAACTCGGCGAGTTCGCCGAGATACATGAAGGCCGTGAAGTCGGAGACGCGCACGGCCTGCTGCATGTTGTGGGTGACGATGGCGATGGTGTAGCGCTCCGAGAGCTCGTCGATCAGCTCCTCGACCTTGGCGGTCGAAATGGGATCGAGGGCCGAACAAGGCTCGTCGAACAGGATCACCTCCGGCTGCACGGCGACGCTACGCGCGATGCACAGGCGCTGCTGCTGTCCGCCGGACAACCCAAGCCCGCTCATCTGCAATTTGTCCTTGACCTCGTCCCAAAGCGCCGCCCCGCGCAGCGCTTCCTCGACGCGTTCGTCGAGCGCCGGCTTCGAAAGTTTTTCATAGAGGCGAATGCCGAAGGCAATGTTGTCGTAGATCGACATCGGGAACGGCGTCGGCTTCTGGAACACCATGCCGACGCGCGAGCGCAGAAGATTCACGTCCACGCGGGGATCAAGAATATTCTCGCCGTCGAGCAACACCTCGCCTTGCGCGCGTTGCTTGGGATATAAGTCGTACATACGGTTAAGCACGCGCAGCAGGGTCGACTTTCCGCATCCCGACGGACCGATGAACGCGGTCACCCTATTGGTGTGCAGGGAGATGTTGATGTCTTTCAGCGCGCGCGAATCGCCGTAGAAAAATTCAAGATTCCGGATGGAGACCTTGGTGGCGAGTTCGGGTTTGACAACCGGCATGACGGTCATTTGGAAGTCCTTTGGCGGCTGAGCGTCCGGGCGGCGATCGATAGAACGAGCACGGTCACGGTCACCAGCAGCGCGCCGGTCCACGCGAGTTGCCGCCAATCCGCATAGGGCGACAGCGCGAATTGAAAGATCACGACCGGCAGACTCGCCATCGGCGCGTTGAGGTCGAGGCTCCAGAACTGGTTGTTCAGCGAGGTGAACAAAAGCGGCGCGGTTTCTCCGGAAACGCGCGCCACGGCGAGCAGAACGCCGGTCACCAGCCCGGATTTCGCCGCCCGGTACGCGACATGCCGAATGACATAGGCGCGTGGCAGGCCCAGCGCCGTCGCGGCCTCGCGCAGCGAACCCGGCACCAGCAGCAACATGTCCTCGGTGGTGCGCAACACCACCGGAATCACCAAAATGGCCAGAGCCATCGAGCCGGAAATCGCCGAGAAATGCCCCATGCGCGCGACCAGCACGGTGTAAACGAAGAGGCCGATGACAATCGACGGCGCGCTGAGCAGAATGTCATTGATGAATCGAATGACGATGGTCAATTTCGAATAGCGTCCGTATTCCGCCATATAGGTGCCGGCCAACATGCCGAGCGGGGCGCCGACGCCGACGCCGATCGTGCTCATGACCAGCGAGCCGGCCATGGCGTTCAGCAGACCCCCGGCGGCGCCCGGAGGCGGCGTCATTTGGGTGAACACGTTCGGCGAAAGCCCCTTGGCTCCCTCATAGACCAGCGCGCCCAGAATCATCACCAGCCAGGAAAGGCCGAAGATGGTCGCGGCCCAGCACAACGTGGTCGCGAGCATGTTGGCGTTTCCGCGCGAGCTATAAAGCGACATGATTACCTCCCCGCCTTGTTTTCGATGCGCATCAGCATGAGCCGCGCGCAGGCGAGCACGAAGAACGTAATGACGAACAGGATCAGGCCCAGTTCGATCAGCGAGGACGTGTAAACGTCGCCCACCGCCTCGGTGAACTCATTGGCGATGGTCGCCGAGATCGTCGTTCCCGGCGCGATCAGCGAGCCCGAAATCTTATGCGCGTTGCCGATGACGAAGGTCACCGCCATTGTTTCCCCAAGCGCGCGCCCGAGGCCCAGCATCACGCCGCCGATGACGCCAACGCGCGTATAGGGCAACACCACGTGGCGCACGATTTCCCAGGTCGTGCAGCCGATGCCCGCCGCCGCCTCCTTGAGCATGGGCGGGACCGTCTCGAACACATCGCGCGATATCGAGGCGATAAAGGGCAACACCATCACGCCGAGGATGAAGCCCGCCGTCATCACGCCAATGCCATAGGGCGGGCCCGCGAACAGAGTCGACAGCACGGGCGTGTCGGCGAAGGCCGAAATCAGCGCCGGCTGAACATTTTGCTGCAGGAAGGGCGCGAGCACGAACAGGCCCCAGATGCCATAGATGATCGAGGGAATGCCGGCCAGAAGCTCGATCGCCATGCCGATCGGCCGCCGCAACGCCGGCGGGCACAACTCGGTCAGAAATACCGCGACCCCGAGCCCCACGGGAACGGCCACGAGCATGGCGATCAACGACGTCGCCACCGTGCCGTAAATCGCCGCCATGGCTCCGAAATTGTCGGTGACGGGGTTCCAGGCTTGCGAGGTCAGAAAACCCCATCCGAAAGCGTGGATCGCCGGCAAGGAGCCTTGCACCAGCGAAACAATGACGCCGCCCAGCAGCAAGAGCACGAGGATCGCGGCGGAATAGGTCAGTTTGTGAAACAACGCGTCGAACAGACCGAGCGTTCCGAGCGCCTGGCGCCGATCGCTTTCAACGGTTCTTGTTTGCGCGCCGCTCAGCGCGAGATCTGACATTTCACTTTCCTTGGCGAAATTATCCGCGCCCGGGTCTTCGAAGGTTTGTTCGGTCACTGCTGCTTTCCACGCAAATTTCCGCCGCGCCGCCCGCCCAGTCCTCGCGGCCCGATTACACGCCCTGGAGGCCGCGAAAACGCGGCCTCCAGGAAAAATCCGTCCAGAGTCTTT